>JAGZDD010000012.1 GCA_018369015.1 Clostridiales bacterium
ATGCTGAACTGTTACCTGCAAAAATCCATTAAAAATCGCCTGCGGCGATGGGATTTTTGCACTCCTGTTTCACTTTCTGACGGTCAGCGCAGCAAGTGCACAGACCTGGCTGAACTGTTACGTAATACCACCCCTAATTTCTTATTCTGCATCCCAATTCTATCCCACATTTGATATACTATAGATAATCGTTTGCGCATCATAGGGCAGACGTATCAAATATGCCACGTCATTACTATTCATGCCAACCGCAAATACTTGCTGTTTGCGGTGTAAAAACATAATGCAAAGGGGGATTTACCATGACAGAAGAACAAAAAGAATTATCGGGAAAAATTTTTAATCCGCGCCATCCAGCCTTAAAAGCTATCAAAAGCGTTGCCCATAAACTGTGTACGGATTACAATTTAAGCTATGAAGAAGAAGCAGAAAAAAGAAACGAGATTTTGGCAAAGCTTCTGGGCCATAAAGGTGACAGCGTTGCCTTTCAGGGGCCGATCTTTTTTAATTACGGTACCCACACCTCTATCGGTGACGGTTTCTGGGGTAACTATAATATATGTATTCAAGATGATGCCAATGTCACGATCGGAAACCACGTCCTGTTCGGTCCAAACTGTACGCTGGCTACGCCTTATCACCCGTTCATCGCCGATGAGCGCCGTTATATGAAGGACGAAAAAGGAGAGCTCTATGGCCCCTGCATGGCAAAACCCATTGTTATCGAAGACGATGTGTGGCTGGCCGCCAATGTCACCGTATGCGGTGGCGTAACGATTGGCAAAGGGTCAATTATTGGTGCCGGAAGTGTCGTCACAAGAGATATTCCAGAAAATGTTATTGCCGCAGGCGTTCCATGCCGTGTTATCCGAAAAATCACCGAAGAAGACAGCATCCACAACCGGCCAGAGCTGTTTGGATCATAATGAATGATGGCTTATCCGGTGATTTTACAAAAAGAGCAAGGGAGATTCCACACATCCATGTGGATCTCCCTTTTGTTTCCTCTTATGCCGTTTTTTCAAACTGGGAATTATACAGCGCCGCATAAAAGCCATTGGCTGCCAGAAGCGTCTCGTGGGTTCCCTGCTCGATAATATCCCCGTCCTTCATAACAAGGATAAGATCCGCATCCCGGATGGTTGAAAGCCTGTGGGCAATAACAAAGCTTGTTCTGCCCCGCATCAGGTTATCCATAGCCTTTTGAATACGTTCCTCGGTCCGGGTATCTACAGAGCTGGTGGCCTCGTCGAGAATGAGTATCTTCGGGTCTGCAAGAATTGCCCTTGCGATCGTCAAAAGCTGCTTCTGCCCCTGGGAAATGTTTGTCGCTTCCTCGTTAAGCTCTGTATCATAGCCATGGGAAAGTGTCTGGACAAAGCGGTGGACATAGGCCGCTTTTGCCGCCTCCACAACCTCCTCATCTGTGGCGTCAAGCTTGCCATAACGGATATTCTCGCGTATAGAACCATTAAAAAGCCAGGTGTCCTGAAGAACCATACCAAACATCTGACGCAGCTCACTTCGGTTAAAATCTTTGACATTATGACCGTCAATGAGAATTGCCCCGCTGTTCACATCATAAAAACGCATCAGCAGTTTAATCATCGTTGTCTTTCCAGCTCCCGTAGGGCCGACAATGGCAATTTTCTGGCCCGGCTCAATCTTCGCACTAAAGTCATTAATAATAATCTTATCTGGATTATACCCAAAATGAACATGGTCAAATTCTACCCGGCCATCAAGACCGTCCACCGGCACCGGATTTTTTGCGGTCTGATCCTCTTCCGGCTCGTCAAGGAACTCAAACACCCGCTCCGCGGCGGCGGCAAGCTGCTGAAGCATATTCGATACCTGGGTTAACTGGGTGATCGGCTGGGTAAAATTGCGCACGTACTGAATAAATGACTGAATCTGGCCAACCTCAATGACCTGGCGGGCAGCATAATAGCCGCCTAAAATAGCCACGGCCACATAGCCAAGATTTCCTACAAAAGCCATTACCGGCTGCATAACGCCGGAGAAAAACTGAGACTTCCACGCAGAGTCATACAGCTTTTCATTCACCTCGTCAAAATTCTTCGTCACATCTTCCTGCTTATTAAATGCACACACAATATTATGGCCGCCATAAACTTCTTCTACCTGGCCGTTGACATTTCCAAGGAAGGATTGCTGTCTCCGGAAATATTTCTGAGAATGTTTTGCGATAAATAAAACAAGCACCATGGATATAGGCACGATCAGCAGAGCTACAATCGTCATCGGTACGCTAATCCGAAACATCATCACTAAAACGCCAATAATTGTGGCCACAGATGTAATGACCTGGGTAATGCTCTGGTTTAAACTCATGCTGATCGTATCTACATCATTGGTTACACGGGATAATATTTCCCCATGGGTCTGCGTATCGAAATAATTCATCGGCATACGGTGGAATTTGTCGGTCAGCTCCTTACGCATACGATAGGTCGTTTTCTGGGAAATCTGGGTCATAGTAAGCCCCTGGATAAAGGAAAACAAGGCGCTGACTCCGTAAAGGGCAATCAGTGTCAATAAAATTTTCCCTATGGCCCCGAAATCAATCCCGTCGCCGCCGGAAACCTTGCTGACGAGCCCTTTAAAAATCTCCGTCGTGGCATTTCCAAGAATGGTCGGCCCGACAATGGCAAATACTGTACTGGCTATGGCACAGACAACTACAAGTAATAAAGCCAATTTATATCTGGACAGGTAGGACAAAAGCTTTTTAAGCGTTCCTTTAAAATTCTTTGCCTTATCGCCGGGCATCCCCCCTGCCATTCCATGGCCCATAGGGCCGCGTCCGCCCATCCTTTGACGGCTCCCGGCGCCTGGGTGTGTTGATTTACTGCTCATCGCATCCTGCCTCCTTTCCCGGTTCTTTAACATCCCTGGCAAGATCCTCAGCGGAAAGCTGACTTATGGCAATCTGGCGGTAAACCTCACAATTATCCATAAGCTCCTTATGAGTACCCTTGCCTACAACCTCTCCCTCGTCGAGAACAAGAATCTGGTCTGCGTGGAGAATCGTACTAATTCGCTGAGCCACAATAATCACCGTACTCTCAGATGTTTCTTTTTTCAATACCTGGCGCAGTACAACATCTGTCTTGTAGTCTAAGGCCGAAAAGCTGTCGTCAAAGATGTAAACCTCCGGATGCTTCGCAATCGCTCTGGCTATGGAAAGGCGCTGCTTCTGTCCGCCGGAAACATTGTTTCCGCCCTGGGAAATAACGGAGTCATACTTGTCCGGCTTCGCCTTAATAAATTCCTCCGCCTGGGCAATCCTGGCCGCCTTTTCCATAAGGCTGTCATCCATATCGCTGTCACTGTATTTAATATTTGTTTCAATCGTTCCTGAAAAAAGGACTCCCTTCTGAGGTACATAACCGATACGGCTGCGCAGATCCTTTGGACAGACATGGCGCACATCCTGGCCATCAAACAAAATACGGCCTTCAGTGACATCAAAAAATCTTGGAATCAAATTGACAAGCGTCGATTTTCCGCTGCCCGTACTTCCAATAATCGCGGTCGTCTGACCGGGCTTTGCCACAAAATTCAAATCCTTAAGCACATATTCATCTGCTCCCGGATATTTGAAAGAAACCGAATCAAACTCAACATAGCCTTTTTTGTCCTCATCCATTGGCACCGGATGTTCCGGGTCCTTTAAAGATACCTCTGTCGTCAGCACCTCATCCACACGGACGGCAGCCACAACAGCCCTTGGAAGCATGACAGATACCATAGAAAGCATGAGGAAGGACATAATAATCATCATTGCATACTGGATAAATGCCATCATATCGCCCACCTGCATACTGCCGCCGTCAATATAACCGGCTCCGGCCCAGACAATCAGTATTGTCAGAAGGTTCATAATCAGCATCATCAGCGGCATCATACAGGACATAGCCCGGTTGACAAAAAGCTGGTTGCGCATAAGATTTGTATTGGCTTTATCAAAGCGCTTCATTTCGTATTTTTCGGTGCTGAACGCGCGAATCACAGGAATACCGCTCAAAATTTCCCTTGTGACAAGATTGATCCGGTCTACAAGCTTTTGCATAATACGGAATTTGGGCATAACTGTTGTAAATAATGTAATAACGACAATAAGAATGGCACCCACACCCACAGCCAGCGTCCATGACATTTTTGCATTTGTTGTAAATACTTTATAAATCCCTCCCGCGGCCAGAATTGGCGCATATAAAACAAGGCGCAGCAGCATGACAATAAGCATTTGCATCTGCTGTATATCGTTTGTGCTCCGGGTAATCAATGAGGCCGTAGAAAAATGGTCAAATTCCGCATTGGAAAAAGAAATGACCTTATGAAATACCTGGCCGCGCAGATTTTTGCTGACTGAAGCCGCAATCCTTGCTGCAAGGAAGGTGACGCAGACAGCGACGGCCATGGACAAAAGGGCCAGCGCCAGCATTTTTGCACCGGCAACTAAAATATAATTGCGCTGCATGGTTTCCAAATCTACGCCGACCGCCTTATATTCCGTCTGCAAATAGGCAATGGCACTCTGGGAAATAAGCGTATCGGGCATCCCGGATAGTTTTTCCTGAATCTGATCCAGCATCGCCTGTGTCTGTTCTTTTGGCATCATGGAAAATAGCTTAAACATATCGACATTCCCATCGTCACCTGAGGCTGCCGCCAGTGCTTCCCCTGGAAGCTGCGCTGTCATCTGCTCTGTAAACGCAGCCGTTTCCCCGCCTCCGCTTTCAAGGCTATATGTCAGAAACATAGGAAGCGGTAATATCTCCTCTAGTGCCTCCTTGCTCTCTTTGTCTTTAAAATCAGCGACATATAAATTTTCTTTGGCAGCTCCCGGATATTTACTCACCCACTGACTATCCCCTGCGCTGACCAAAGTATAATTATCTTTAACCTGGGCGATTTCGCTGTCCGTAAGAAAAACGCTGATTTTATTAAGCTCGCTTTCCCGGATGGCCTTTGGCGCCGGGCTGTCAATGCCGCTCTGCTGAATCCCCACATTAACAATATCTGATGTATAATCCGGCAGCGATAATTCGCAGAATGCCTGAATAATCAGCAAAATGAAAATAAAGAAGATCGGAAGCAGATGGCCTTTTAAATATTTAAGAAGTTTACTCATGCCACTCCATCTTTCCTTTCAGTATTTAATATTTCATAAATTGTATTAAAACATTCATTGAGCTTTTGAAGCTCATCATCGCTAATGTTATTGAAAGCATCCTCGAGAAGGGGCAGAGCCTTAACTTTTAACTCCTGCATATAGGCTCTGCCTTCTTTGGTCGGCCGAATCAGAACAAGCCTCCGGTTTTCAGGCTCCTGATAGCGCATTGCAAATCCTGATTTAATCAGCCCGTCAACAAGCCGCGTTGCCTGTTGGGCGGATACTCTTAAGTTTTCGGCAATTCGCGTCATGCTCATCTTTTCCCCGTGGACGCTTTCCTTATGAATCAGCAAAAATAGCGTCAAAAGCTGCAGCCTTGTCAGGTTTCCACATTCCTCCTCTACGATTCTTGAAAATTTTTCATTCATTACTCTTCCTATCCTGCCCTCAATGACCGGCATTGTCCTCATAATCGAACCAATCAGCCGGTAACGTTCATTCATTTCCATAGCACCTGCCTCCAAATTGAATATTGGCAACACTTCATCGATACTGAACGTTTACCAATATTGACTTTATTTCTGCCGCGAACATGATTATAGTACAAAAAAATTCACATTTCAATATATTTCACAAAAGTTAAATATAAACTTTTTATAAATTATATAAAATCAAATTCCCGATCCAGGCAGACGGCAGCCGCTTACCAAGCTTAACACAAAAAAAGTGTCCTTCACACTCCCATAGAAAGGTCAGTCCGTGAAGAACACTTAAAGCTATTGTTTTGTTTTTAAAATCAGTTCCGACAATGTCTTGCAAAGCAATTCAAAATCAATGGGTTTTGAAATATGGGCATCCATTCCCGCCTCTGCCGTAGCTGCCACATCCTCTGCAAAAGCATTGGCTGTCACCGCAATAATAGGGATTCTTAAAGCGTCCGGTCTTGCAAGCCTGCGGATTTCCCGCGCCGCCTCACATCCATTTTTCTTTGGCATCTGCATATCCATCAATATTGCGTCAAAGCTTCCCTGTTTAGAAGCCTTAAAAATATCTACGGCTTCCTGTCCGTTCCATGCCTTAACAACAACAGCCTTGCAATCTTCAAGAAGCTCAGACGCAATAGCCATATTAATCTCATTATCCTCAGCCAGAAGAATATGTTTATCTGCAAGGACATCCGGCAAAGATGTACTGTGAAATGTTTCTGTATCATCCTGTAAAGCCTCCATTTTCCCGGACGCAGTCTGAAAAGGCAGCGTTACCGTCACACATGTGCCGGCGCCAAGGCGGCTTTCTACATGAATATCCCCGTCCATCTGGGAAACAATACTTTTAACAATCGGCATGCCTAAGCCTGTTCCTGATACATTTTTAGCGCCAAACCGTGTTTCCCGCTCATAGGGTACAAACAGCTTATCCAAAAATTCCGGACTCATTCCCGCCCCGTCATCCTTAATAACAAACTGATATTTGCTATGACGCTGATGATCCACCTGATTCACAAAAACCTCCACATGTCCTCCTGGCTCTGTAAATTTAAAGGCGTTGGATAAAAGATTATTAATAACCTGGGTCAGTCTGAAAGCGTCTCCTATAACTAAGCTGTCTTTTATTTCCATCTCTACTTTATAGGACTTTCTGTCCGAATCTGCCTGATGCCGGAAAATTTCTGTGACTTCATAAATACATTTTCTCAAATCAAAGCTGTCGTTATCTAAAGTAATCCCCTTTTGTTCAAGCCTGGACATTTCTAAAATATCATTAATCAGCCCGAGAAGCTGTCTGCTGGAATAATTAATTTTGTCCAGATCATCCTCCACCTTTTTGGGAGTATGGACATGCTTCTTTGCCAAATCTGACAGCCCGATAATCGCATTCAGCGGCGTACGCATATCGTGAGACATAGAAGAAAAAAAGCGCCTTTGAGACTGCTCACTGTGTTTTGCATTTTCCAGGGAATTTTTCAAAAGCTCCATTTCTTTATACTGGCGCTCCCGTTCTTCCCCCACCTCTTTAAAGCATAAGACAACCTCATCCTGTCTGAAGGATTCATCAAATAAAAGATGTACGGCAACCCAGCGGTATTCGCTGCCAAAGCGTCTCAAAAAATCGCCGCCAAAATCCCGGACTCTTTTCTTTACAAGCTGGCGTATATTTTCAATGGAAAAGCTCTCAATAAAATCATTATAGGCATCAGATTCAATAACTTCTCCGGCGGTCTTTATAAATACCTCATAATCGCCGCGTTTTTCCAGCCGGGCGCGTATATCGTCTGACGCTTTAATCATCTCGTAGGATGCGCCGACAACATTAATACGGTAGATCGCATAGTAGGAATTTCCCAATACCCTCACAGTTTCATTGGTTCTTTCCATATTACGGCTCAAACGGTATTCCCTGATACTCATAGTTATAGTGAATATCAAAAAGGCCATAAATACCGCCGCCAAAATAATTGCCAGCTCACGGAGATCTCCAAGAATTGTGCGGTAAGGGATCGTAATAATCGACAGCCATCCGTTTTGGGCAGTATCATAGTAAACTCCCCGCTGGTGCCCATTAGGATCTAGCACGTAAGCTTTTGGGCTGCTTAAATCGCCATTCTCGATTTTTCCTACGATCTCATCAATATATGCCTGAAGCTCCCCGTCAGAAATCCCGAGGTTACTTTCATGGTACAAAAGGCGCCCGGATGTATCGCATAAATAATACGAACTGTTATGTGGGAGTTCTACGGGATTGGCAGACACATGAAAATTTTCAGGGAAAACATCAAAAGCAATGACATTATCTGATGTTCCGCATTTTGCCGCAAGAGTAATGACCGGCCGGCGATGAATAGCGTCTTCATAAGCATCTGTAAAAATGACCTTCCCATCCGCCGCAATAGCGGCATTATACCATTCTGAGCCTTTAACATCATAAGTGGCATCGCCCATCCACGGATTGGCCGCAATAATCTTACCGTCCACCACCGCATAAGGGTCAATAATATCACTTCCTACAATAGCCTTAATACTTATAAAAAATTCACTGATCCATTGAGTTAATTTTTCATCGTCAGCGCCTTTTTCTAACTCCCGCGTCATATAATCAGCGCCAAAGCTAATCAGCATTTTATAAGTATTTATATTCCGTTCTTCCTCCACCGAATAGCTCTGGGATAATGCCTGCCCTGTCTGCTGGGCGTTATCTAGCAAGCGGTTCTGCAGTATATGGAGACATAAAACAGATACGGCAAAGAAAATAAAGATAATCAATATATTGACTCTGGAGTTCTTCCAGATCTTTTTGACAATACGCCCCAGTTCCGGGCCTTCCGGCTTTTTATTTTTCACATTCATCCCTTTCCCTCTGCTCCTGCCAAAGAGCCTCCGCAGCCTCATATTCTTCCTTTACCTTCTGTATTTCCGCCTTATCCGCTGGCCTGAGTATTTCAATAGCCCGGCACATATTGTATATTTTTGCCTCCTTACAGCGGCCGCCGTCCTCGCCGTCAAGCGTCCAGGCAATTTCTTCCTCGCTGACAAAACGAATGTTATTGACCTTCGCAAAAAACATATAACGCTCATCTACCTTCTGAAGCAAAAACGCGCTCATAATGGCCTGAAATTCAAAAACATTTTTAGGCATCCGGACAAGCAGTACCTCAAACAGCCCGTCATCTAATTCCATCTCTTTGCCGCTGATACTTTTAAAACCGCCCACAGACACGGAATTTGTCACCATACCATAAGCAAAGCTGTCCGTAATCACCTCATTATCAAATTCCACCGTCATCCTGTGGGGCGTAATATTAGGCAGGCTCTTAATTCCTTCCATAACATAGGCAAGATGTCCAAAGGTATTTTTTAGCTGTTGGGGCGTCTGATAGGAAACGTCGGTAAATGCCCCAAAGGCCGCGACATAGGCAAAATAGCGCTGATTAAAAACGCCGACATCAATCGCAAAAGGCACACCCTGCAAGACATTTTTCGCAGCTGCCGTCATATTTGAGGAAATCCCCAGGCTTTTCGCAAAATCATTCGTCGTTCCTGCCGGAATATATCCAAGAGGCGGACGCTTGGCAAGCTCTATAAGGCCGGAAACCACCTCATCAAGCGTTCCGTCGCCGCCGCTGCATACAATCAGATCGTAATTCTCCCCCCGGTTCCTGGCCACCTCGTAGGCATCCCGCGCAGCCTGGGTCGTGTGTACGCTCACCTCATACCCAGCCGCCACAAACATATCAATAATTGCTGAAAAATGGGGTTTAATCTGATTTTTTCCGGACTTTAAATTAGAAATGAACAAAAGTCTCTTCACGGGAAGCCTCCTATCTGCGCTCAAACAGCACAATATTTTCAATTTCCGCCGTCATTGGAAACATATCCACTGGCTGTATCCCGGAAACCTTATATCCATGCTGTATAAGGGTTTCCATATCTCTTTTTTGAGTCGCCGGATTACAGGATATATAAACAACCCGCTCCGGCGAAATTTTTATGAGAGCTTTAAGGAAACGGCTGTTGCTGCCGCTTCTTGGCGGATCCATAATGACAACATTATAATATGATTTATTTTTAAAATCAACCTTAAGGCGCTCTATATATTTTGTGGCATCCTCACAAATAAAATGAACATTTTTAATATGATTATCCCGGGCGTTGGCCTGTGCATCTGCCGCCGCATCTGGATTTAGTTCCACTCCTGTCACCTTTTTCGCATATTTTGCAGCAATAAGGCTAATTGTTCCCGTGCCGCAGTAGACGTCAAGAACCTCGTCGTTTTCGCAAATCCCGGCCATTTCCATAGCTTTTTGGTAAAGCACCTCCGTCTGAGATGGATTTACCTGATAAAAAGATTTTGGGGAAATACGGAACTTAAGTCCGTGCAGCTCATCCTGAATATAACCATTGCCATAAACAATTTTCTCCTCATCACCAAGAACCATACTTGTCTTTTTATTATTCAAATTATATACGATTGTCTGTATCTGCGGAAATTTACGCAAAAGACTTTCGCACAACGCCTTGCCCTGAGGAAATTTAAAGCCTGAAACAACAAAAACAACCATGATCTGCCCGGTTTTGTGTCCAACCCGGATCAGGACATGACGCAAAACGCCCCGCCCGCTGTCCTCATCAAAAGGAGGAATCTTTAGCGCCTGCGCTTCCCGGCGCACAGCTTCAATAATCTCATTGGCTTTTTCCTCCTGGATCAGACACTCTTTTATAGAAAGCAGCCGGTGGGACTTTTCCTGATAAATCCCGGAAATAATCTGCCCCCGGCTGCCACGGCCAAAGGTTGCATGGATTTTATGGCGGTAGCCCAAAGGCTTATCCATCCCTAAAGTTTCAGATACCGTATGGAATTTTCCCATCAGGGCAGTGACCTGTTCCTGCTTAAATTTAAGCTGGGCGCCATAATCCATATGCCAAAGCTGGCAGCCTCCGCACTGGCCGGCATATGGACAGCCTTTCTCCTTACGCTTACCGGACTTTTCAAGAATTTCCACGATCCGGCCAAGTGTTTCGTCTCTCTTACGGTACAAGGAAATCTGCGCCAGTTCCCCAGGTAAAAGTCCTGGCACGGGAATCATGGAATGATTAAATTCAACAACGCCGCGGCCCTCATGGTCCAAATATTTGCCACGGACACGATATATTTTTTTATTCATAAATACCTCACTTTTGAAACAGATATTGTCTATCTATGCTATCGTACCGCGCGTAGCGCGGCATATGTCTGAATAGTTACTTTTCTATACTTCCCGGGCAGCCAGAACAACAGGTTCCCAGGCTAAAATAAGCTTTTCCAGTGAAAAAGCTGCATTCGCCGGACTTGTAGAGGGAAGCTTTTCGCACGAATGTCCTGTAACTGATTGACAGTACTTTCTATAAAGCTCCCACGCCTTTCCTCCATTGGCAAAAATTTTAGTCACCGGAGCCTGCAAAAGGATCCGGTTCAGGTCATTAGGCCTGACATTTTTTATGGAAGTATCACTAGAACCTGCAATATCACAGCTTTCAACCACATCCCATACCGCGATATGATGTTTTAAAAGTAATGCTTTTTTCTCCTCAATCGTTTTAGGAACAGGCTCCCCGGTGAGCGCTGCAATGACCTTCCAAAATCGATTTTGAGGATGATGGTAAAAGAACCTTCCTTCCCTGGATTTTACAGATGGAAAGGACCCTAAAATAAGAACCCTTGAGCTTTTATCAAATACCGGCTCAATTTCATGGACAGCCTGTGCCAGCCCAGCAGTCTTTTTTGCCATAATATCTCCACCCTTTCATCGGTTTGCCGTACCTCTCACGGCCTCCTTTTATTCCCTTACGGGGCTTCATTCATAGTAATGCCGCGCTGCGCGCGGCTCCACCACGGATGAAAGCCGATCACTCCGCGCTTTGCGGTCTCCGCTGCCGCTCCGTCCGGGGCTTTCATAGTAAAGAAATACCGGAATGAATTTTACTTCATTCCGGTATCTCTTTACTGGTAGTATTTATGAAATCTCATGGGGAATGAGCATCTCATGCATAATTTATATAACCGTCTTAACTTCCATGGCGCTCTGTGCCCGAAAGCTGACAGCCTTGCGCTGTGTACGTTCCCGCCGCAAATGAAAGCCAGGATTGCTCCGTGCCTGCGGCACTCCGCCGTCTGCCGGCAGTATGTCTGCGTTCCACTTCGGTCGGCGCCAGACGTGTGCCACTGACACACAGCCCTCCGCGCTCATACTGTCTTGTCAGCAAATATCCGCGCATCCAGACAAGCGCGCTTGCCTGTCTGTGCGTACGCTTGCCGAGCTTTATAGTAAAGAAAAGCAGCCGAGACCGGCTGCTTAGAAAGATCCGTTATGAAAATAAGCAAATACATATAACCATACAACAATCATATGACTGCCTTTATCATCCGTCCTCCATACACCGCAGAATCCGGTCTGCTCATATCCAAGCAGGTCTCCTGACTTCAGATCATCACTTTCTATGCCCCTTCTCAACCTTCACAGCCTGATCCGGCATACTGCCTGACTATAAGCCCAAGGTCAATGGTTTTTGCATGAAAACTCCCTGTACACAGTGACGGGATCGTTCCGGACTTTCACCGGATTCCCTTTTAATCTCTTGCGAAAACTTGGATCCTATTTAATTATATTAAAACAATACCACGATTGGCTCTAAAAGTCAATGAAAAGTAAAAGTAACGGGTAACAGCAGTGTAACAGTTCAGCCCGCGCCATTCGCAAAGCCGCGCTCACGCGCTTTCCGCTGCTTCGCAGCTTCCTTTGCTCATCATCGGGTGCTCCCTCAGCCGAAAGTACCAGGCACAAATTCGTGCAAGCCCGATTTGTGCCTGGTACTTTCGGCTGGCTGAACTGTTACACACCAGTTAATTGAATTTAAATATTTTCTGAGCCAAATGATAGCCTTTAACAACAAGGGGTTCGGCCCATCTTCCCGGAGGATTGCTGACAATCCCCCGGATTCCAAAACGAATATGCCGGTACATTTTCGGATCGCGCGCCTTAAAATTATGCCACAGAGAGCGCAGCTTAAAACGGTTTTCATCCGTACCGGAAATAATAAGCATAATTGACGTTACACAGCAAATCATTGCCAGATATTTCATCATGTATTTAGCCAGGCGGCGGTTTTTCACATCACCTGGCAGGCTGTAGGCATTAATCATCAAATTATTGACATAAATCTGCTGGTCAATGCGCCCAATCATTACCTGCTCATTCACAGACTGGTCTGCCCGGCCAATATAATAACGGTACAGATCAACATCCATATAATACATTGTCTTAACATAAGGCAGCGGTACATAGACAAACAGGTTATCCACATAAAATGTATGCTTTGGCAAAACAAGCCCACTGCGCCTTAAAACCTTTGTCCGGTATATAACAGAATGCATAAGAAGATTCTGGTCCGGCCGGAAATGGCCGACTCTGCTCCAGCCAAAAATACGGTTTTTCGGAAGGGCATTGGCATAACTTACCGTATGGGAGGTTCTATCCTCCACATGCTCATAAACATAATTACAAATCAGCATATCCACCCTGCGCCGGTTTGCCCGAAAGCTTTTCAACTGGTCAATCACTTTAAGGAGACTGTCCTTATCCAGCCAGTCATCCGAATCCACCACCTTGTAATACATGCCTTTGGCATTTCTAAGGCCTGTATTCACAGCCTCCCCGTGACCACCGTTTTCCTGGTGGATAGCCCGGCAAATCCCTGGAAATTTCTGTTCATATTCATCGGCAATCGCCGGAGTATTATCCTTGTGAGACCCATCATCCACGATGAGTATTTCCGCATCATCCCCGGCGACAAGCAAAGAATCAATGCATTTTCTCATATATTGTTCCGAATTATAGCAGGGAACAGCAAAAGTAATGATTTTCATTAATAACATCCTTTCCTCTCATCTCTTTGCCGTCTTTATACGACATTCGATTTTTGCGTAACTATTCAGCCATGCGGCCAAGCAGGACAAACTATGACGCAAGACGTCCGGTGAACGTCTGCCCTGCGGCCGGCATGCAAATTCCACCCGCACCTGAATCATATTCTTACGCCGCAAACATCAAATGTTTGCGGCTGACTCTGAATAATAACAACAATTTCTAGCTTTAATTATAATAACGTAAATAATTGGAAAAAACAAGTAACAGTTCATATTAATGTTATTTACAGTTCTTATTAATGTTATTCACCGGATGCTATTTTATCATGCCATCCCAAGCTGCGGCTAACGCTGCTGTTTTCAGGCTGCGCACCTGTTGATGCTCCTCTTCAGCGGGTCGCGTCAGCCGCCAGGCTGGTGAGCAAACTCCCCAGTTTGGCCTGTTGCTTCGCGCAAAAGCAGCCCCCTCAATCACGTTCTTACAAGTGTTTGAGGCTGCTCTTGACAGTAACAATACACTTCTTTACAAGAATAACGGCCAAAAGGACGGCAATATTAACGAGGACAATACTTGCCCCGGTCGGAAGGTTGATTTTAAAGGATAAAATAATTCCAAAGAAAAAACATACCATAGACAAAACAACCGATGTGCATACGACGGCTTTAAAGCTTCCCACGAGCTTTCCCGCTGTCACAGCCGGAAAAATAATAAGGCTTGAAATAAGGAGGCTGCCCATCATCCTCATTCCCAACACGACGGTCAGAGCTGTCAAAAGGGCAATGATAAACTGGTAAAAACCGACGTTCAGCCCACCGGCCTTTGCAAAGGTTTCATCACAGGTAACAAGGAACAGCCGGTTATAGCACAGGACAAATAACAGGATAATAACCGCTGAAAGGATGAGGGATAAAAGGACGTCAATGTCGCTCATCGCCAAAATACTTCCAAACATATAATCGCTGACGTCCACGTTAAAACCCCCGGATACCGCGGTAATCACAACGCCTGTGGCCAGGGCTCCTGTGGCTACCATGCCAATGGCAATATCGCCGCTGCTTTTAACTTTCTGGCTGTAAAACATAATCGCGCAGGCGGCAATAATAACAATAGGAATAGAGACAGGCAAAATGGGAAGCCCAAGGGCAACAGCCAGGGAGGTAGAAGCAAAGCCCACATCGCCAAGCCCATGGCCAATGAGGGAATAACGCTTCTGCACAAGGATGACGCCAAGCAGTGCCGCGCACAGGGAAATCAGCAGGCCGACAATCAGCGCCCTCTGGATAAAGTCATAAGAAAACATATGAATCAGCTCAGCCATCTAAATGCCCTCCTTTTCAGACGTGCCCTGTATGGCGCCGGCAGTTTCCATTTGGGCCTTCCATTGCGTTACAGAGCCGTCAAACTCAACCGTCTGATCCATAACAATCACCCTTTTCGCATAATTTTCAACCTGCTCCATATCGTGGCTCGCCATAACAATCGCAATATTTTCTTCACTATTGAGCCGGGCCAGAATCTCATAAAATTCTTTTGTTATCACCGGGTCAAGCCCGGCACATGGCTCGTCTAAAAGAAGCATTTTAGGACTTTTGCAAAATGCCCTTGCCAAAAGCACCCTCTGCTGCTGCCCTCCGGAAAGATGGCCGATCCGCTTCGCTCTAAATGCCGCCACGCCAAACATTTCCATCGCTTTGGCCGCCAGCTTTTTATCCTCCTTTGTATAAAAAGGAAAACGCTTTTCCCGGCTTTGAGTTCCCGACAAAATGACTTCATAAACAGTGGCCGGAAAATTCCGGTCAATCATATGGTACTGGGAAAGATAGCCGTACTCATCCGGCCCTAAATACCGCCGGATTGTTCCGCACGTCAGAGGCACAAGTCCGGTAATCCCTTTAAGCAGCGTACTTTTCCCGGAACCATTGCTTCCAATCAGACATATATATTCGCCTTCTTTTACCGTAAAGCTTACATTTTCCACGGCAAAATCCCGTTCATTATCATAAGTGATCGATACCTGATCCAGTGTAAGCAAATCCATTTTAAACTCCATTTCTGCTTCCAAGGGCTTCCTGCAAAAGCTCCAGGTTGCGGTTCATAAGATCAATAAACGTTGTTCCGCTGTCAAATTCACTTTTTGTCACATTGTGACCCGTAGAAAATACAGCCGTCTTTATGTGTACATCGCCTGCAATGGTTTTCGCCACATTCCCGCTGGCAAGCTCCTCATAAAAAATACAGGGATTATGGTGCTCATTAATATAGTCAATGACCTTAATCATATCTGACACGCTTGGGTCCGTTTCAGCAGAGCAGCTATGGTAAACACTGGCATAACTGAGACCGTACCGGGCAATAAAATAACTGTATGCAAACCGCCCGCCAAATACAATATCTTTCCTTGGGCTGTTTTGTACAGTATCCATAAATGCCTTATCAAGCTCTAAAAGCTGCTCTGCATAGTCTTTGGTGCGCACCTCATAATCCCGGGCATGTTCCTGATCGAGCCTTTGCATAGCATCGCCGATAGCCGACGCCATCGCCGCGGCATTGGTCATGTCCAGCCAATAATGAGGGTCGTAGCCGCCATGGTCATGGCCCTCATGTCCGCTGTGGTCATGGCCGTCCTCATCTTCTTCCCTTAAGGTTACATATTCGGACAAATCTAAAACCTCTACCTGGT
The DNA here is from genome assembly GCA_018369015.1 of Clostridiales bacterium. Lineage (GTDB taxonomy): Bacteria > Bacillota > Clostridia > Lachnospirales > Lachnospiraceae > Catenibacillus. The sequence goes on from JAGZDD010000012.1 coordinate 16,222, forward strand.
CATCAAGGCTTTCTACAATCTGAGCCGCCCAGCCCTCCATGGAATCACCGGTATAAATAAACAAATCACAGGAGGAAATCGCTTCCATATCCGCCGGCGTGGGGTCAAACATATGAGCCTCCTGTCCCGGCGACAAAAGCATTGTCACCTCAGCCGCCTCCCCGGCAATCGTTCTGGCAAAATCGTACTGCGGAAATAATGTACATATAATTTTCATTTTTTCATCCGAAGGCGCACCTGCCGCTTCTTTTTCGTTCCCGGCCTCCGCCCTTGCGTCCTGGCCTTTTGTACAACCGCCAAGAAAAATGCCAGTCATAGCCATTCCCAGGGCTGCTGCTATCAATAGTTGTCTTTTCACTGGGCTATACCTCCCAACAAACATGCTGTATGATTCTTAATGAAACTCGGTTTCATTAAGAATCATACAGCACAAAGTAAAAAAAGTCAACTACTGATCACTTACACACATCAATCCAGCCAAGGCTTCCCGAATATTTAAAAAGCTGCTCACAGTCCAGCTCAATCGCACTGTTGCTGCTGCCTGCCGCAGGAAATACCGTAGAAAAACGGCGCAGGGAAATGTCTGTATACACCTTTACCCCATCCCCCACGGCAAAGGGGCATACGCCGCCAATCTCATGGCCCACCAGCGCTTTGACCTCTTCCGGCGAAAGCATTTTTGCTTTCATATGGAAATAGCCTTTAAATTTAGCATTATCAATTTTCATATCACCCGCAGTAACTACAAGAATACAGCCTTCTGTATCCTTAAAAGATAACGTCTTTGCAATTCTGGCCGGCTCTGTTCCCACGGCCAGGGCGGCCAGCTCTACTGTAGCGCTTGAGGTATCAAACTCCATAATTTTATCCGCCATGCCAAACTTTTGAAAATATTCTCTTACTTTTTCAATTGCCATAAATCATTGCCTCCATTACTTTTCTCCGTAACGATCCAGCCGCGCTGCTGGACCGTTGCCCTTCTAAAGGTGGCTGCCAGCAGCTTCTATAGCTTTGCTGCGCAGCATTTACACACACGCCCGGACCCGGCTTCCACCGCGCTGCTTTTCGATAATAATCTGGTGCCGTATACGCTCTTTAAGCTCCTGGACATGGGAAATAATTCCCGTCATATGGCTCCCGCAGGTCACAGCCATTAACGTGTCCACCGCACTTTGCAGTGAAGCCTCGTCCAGAGATCCAAAGCCCTCGTCAATAAAAAGAGCTTCAATTTCAATCCCTCCGGCATGGCTCTGGATCACATCAGACAGGCCCAACGCCAGAGACAGGGCCGCGTTAAAGGATTCGCCGCCGGATAAAGTCCTGACGGAACGTTTTTTGCCCGTATAGTAGTCCATAACCTCAATATCAAGGCTGTTGGTCTTCCGGTAATCCAGTACCCGGTCAACCCGAAGCATTTCATAGCGTTCCCGGCTCATCTGCCAAAGCCTTAAATTGGCCGCGGCGAGAACCTCGTCAAAATAAGCGCCAAGAACATATTGCTCAAAGGTCAGCTTCATGGAATTATTTCCGCGGGCAGCATTATCTAAATCCTTAAGGCACCCATAGCGGTCTGCCAGCTTTTCCAGGCGCAAAAGCTTCTCATCGATCGAAGCGGCGGCCTGGCGGTTATGGGAAAGCCTCAGGGCCCATGCGTCCTTTGTTGCCTGGAGAGCCTTTAGCTCCTCCTTAAGCGACCGGAGCCGGCCGCCTTCTATGGCCTCTGCCTGGCCGCCGGGGTAGCTGGCATAGGCGCCTTCCAGCGCAGCCTCCAGGCGGACCTTGGTTTGCTCATCCTGGGCCATCAGCGCTTTATTGGAAGCCAGCTCCGTATTTAGCTTATGGTAATTGTCTTCAATTTGCTGGCGTTCCTTACGAATTTGCAGGCTTTGCTTTTCCAGAGCCTTTTTTTCATCCAAAAAAGCTTTTTCATCAAAAACATCCTGCGCTCCGGCTTCATCTGCTATCCGGGCTTTTGCCTCCTCCATACGCCCCTTCGCAGCCTGGACATCCATCTGGCATTTTTCGTAATAGGCCAACAGCTTCTCTTTATTTGCCTGAAGTTCTTCAAGCCCTTTTTGAAATTTTGAAAGAGATTCCTGTGTTTTTTCTTTCATATTTTTACTTTGCTGCGCTTCGTTCAAAGCTGTTAAAGCAGCTTCATAATCGGCGCTCCGCGCTTCCACAAGCTTCTCGCCATACCTTTTAGCAGCTTCCAGGGAAAAAACTGCGCCTTGGCCGGCCGCTTCCGGTTCTTTACCAGAAGCCGGTCCTTTAAGTATTTCCGGCACGGCAGGCAAATTGCTCTTTGCAGCCCGCAAAGTCTCCATAGCTGCCATAAGCTCCTGCTCCATCAGCTCATATTGATTTTTCTGGCTCACGGCCCGGTTAAAAGCCTCCATCATTTTCTGCCGGCTCTTTTCGCTTTCCTTTTCAAGACGCTTCAAGGAGGCTTCCGACGGCACATCGGACGCCGCTTTAGCCGGGCTGGGATGCGTTTTTGCCCCGCATACCGGACACGGCTCTCCGTCTTTAAGCTCTCTTGCCAAAAGCCCTGCCGCAGCCCGCATACTAGCCCGCGAAGCTGACATAAAAGCAGCCGCTGTTTTCTGGTAGACCTCATCTGCCAATTTATAAGCTTCCTGGCACTGCTCATACAGCCCCTTAAGCTCGATCCCCCGGCTGCATTTTCTTATAAACTCCTGGCCTGCGGCCACAAGATCTTTCTTCTTCCCGGCCTCATTTGACGCCTCCAGGACACGGCCTGACACATCGCCAAGGCTTTCAATATAATCCTGGCATTTTTGAACATTTTCCTGCCACTGCTTTTCCTTTTTCAAAAAATTTTCCTTCTGCCCTTCAAGGGTCAAAAGTTCATCCCTTAGCTTAATAAAAACATGTTTTTTTTCTGAAAAATCACGGCTCCACCGGATATAATCCCCGCATTTTTCAAGGCGCAAAGCAAGGCGCTCTAACTCCTTGTCCATAAGCCCCTTCTTTGCAAATGCCTCGTCAACCCTGGGTTTGTGCGCTAAAAGCTGTGCCTGGCGCTGCGCGCAATGCTCCTGGCGTTCTTTTAAGGCGCCAAGCTCTTGTTTAATTCCTGAAATCTTTTCCTGCGCCAGAGCCATAATCTCAATCTGGCCGTTAACATCTTCCATACGCTTTACGGCGCCGCCGTATTTTTTATCCAAAAGCCCGATGTCCTCCCAAAGCCTGACCGATATTTCCCGGTAATTTTTTTCCTGCGCCAAAGCTGACTCTTTCAAAGCTTCGTTGTCCCCGGAAATAATCCCAAGCGCCGCTTCCTCCATCCTGTGGTTAAGCTCCCGCATTTCTCCTTCAAGGGCGCGGCTTTTTTCGCCCAAAATCATTTGTATACGGTTAAAAATGCCGGTGCCGAAAATACTCCTGAAAATCTCCACCCGCTTTGAGGAATCTGCGGTTAAAAGCTCCATAAACTCGCCCTGGGCGATCATGGACACCTGCTTAAATTGCTCATGGTTAATTCCCAATATGGAAAGAATCTGGGCATTGACCTGAGTAACCTGAAAATATTCTCGCCCGTCAGGCATAAAAAGGCTTGCCTTTTCCGGCTCAACGATTTCCCCGCTCCCCCGCTTTTTAGGACGGGAATATTTGGGGTTCCTTACAACGACGTAGTTTTTTCCCCTGTGGCAAAATTCCAGGCGCACAAAGGTCGGCGTTCCCGGCACGGCAAAGTCGCTGCGCACCGATACCTTTTCCCTTGTTTTTCCGCTGACAGCGCCGTAAAGCGCATAGGAAAGAGCATCAAATAATGTGGTTTTCCCTCCGCCTGTCGGCCCGGTAATCAAAAACAGACCGTCGCTTCCAACACTGTCAAAATCGATCGTTTCCTCCCCCGGATATGGCCCCCAGGCGCTAATGGTCAGCTTTTTGGGCTTCATCAATGACCACCTCCATCAATTCTTTCCTGGACTCATCCATTTGGCACTCCATCACATATCCATAAAAATCGCCAAACAGCTCTTTCTCACTCTTTAAAGCCGCATTACCAGGCGCCAGCCTAAAACGGTCAGACGATTTTTCACGGCTGCGCTCAAAGGCAAGCTGCATGACATTAGGGTAAACGCTGCGCAATGCTCCCATAGGGTCCAAAAGCGCTTTTTCATCCGTCAGCGTCACATGGAGATAGTCCTCTGGATTTCCAAGAGAGGACACCTCTGGCGAAATAAGCTTTTCAAGCGCTCCGCGGATTTTCCTCATATCCCTAAGCGGCTTAAGGGGCTCGGTAAATATATCCACATCACCTTTTTTCCCAAGACGGATAAAAGTTACCGATTTGTCGCGGCCAGCTTCCGAAAAAGAGTATTTCAGCCAGGAACCACAGTAGCGCACCTGTGGCCTTCCCACACTTTGCGGCTTATGTAAATGCCCCAGGGCCACATAGTCAAATTTATCAAATGCAGAAAACTCCAAGCCATCAATCCCCCCTACGTACACAGGACTTTCCGAATCCGAAAGCTCGGGGCTTTTTGTGCCGTTTAAGACAAAGCAATGGGTCACAAGAACATTTCTTTTTTTTTCATCCACGGCCATTTTCTCCAAAGCGGCCTTCATATTCTCAGTTTTCATAAAAGGAAGCAGCCAGATACCTACTTCCCCTTCCTCATCCTTAAGACGTACCGGCTGAGCCGCCGTTTCCTCCGAGCAGGAAATATACACCTTTTTAGAAACAAAAAGACGCCCCCCAAAACTTAGGCGCTCCGGCGAATCGTGGTTTCCGCTGATTAAAAATACTGGGATATCAAGCCTGGACAGGGCGGTCAGAAATTCGTCAAATAACTCCACAGCCGCAGCCGGAGGAATATTCCGGTCATAAATATCCCCGGCCAGCAATATCCCGTCCGGCCGCCGCTCCCTGGCCATCTGCACCACCTGGGCCGCAACGTGCCTCTGGTCTTCCAGCATGTTAAACTCATTGACGATCTTTCCAAAATGCAGATCGCCAAGGTGCATCAAAAGCATAGGTCATCTCTCCTTTGTCAGCAATATTTGTAACGATTTAAAGCTCTGGCATTAACGCTCCAAAAGCTTTTTAAGCTCTTCAAGAACACTTTCCGTTTCATAGGCCGCTGCCCGCTTCGCCGCCGGCTTCGCATTGGAAACCGCGCAGCTATACAAAGCGCGGCTCATCATTGAGACATCATTTTCATTATCGCCAAATACCATGGTTTCCTCCTTTGTGACGCCAAGAAGCTCCTGGAGCTTTTTCACCCCGGCGCCTTTGTTTGTGCCCTTCGGGTTAAAATCTACCCAGCGGTCGCCGGACACGGCAATTTCCATACGGTCGGACCATAGCTCCTGAAAATGCCGGGCAAGTTTCTGGACATCGTTTTCTGTATAAACAGCAATTTTACACACCGGCAGCTTTAAATGCTCCAGATCATCCACAGCCTGTACTTTAAAAAAATATTTATCCGCCAGCGTCTTTGCAAATTCCTGGCTTCTGCTTTCTGTATAATAATTATCCGGCGCCGCCATGGCAAAGCAGATCCCCGGACAATAGTTCCTGACCTCCCTGTAGATTTCCTGGTACATTTCTTCGGAAAAAGCATGAAAATCCAAATCTTTGCCATTATAATAAAGGTTTCCTCCGTTTTCGCAAATCATATAAAGCGGACGTTTGCTTCCCGCAAACAGCTCCTCTATACTCTGGCGCTGGCGGCCGCTGGCAACGGCAAAGGTCACGCTGCGATCCATCAGTGCATTGACGGTTTCCATAAAGCCGTCCTCAAGATACTTCTGACCGTTTTTTACAAGTGTACCATCCACATCGCTCACAATAAGCCTGACCGGCGCTGCGACTGTTATTCCCTCATTTTTGCGGTCCGCAAGCTCCACAATCTGTTTTGGCGTTTCCACAATATGATGGGCCTGGTTTTCCTCAAGCTCCTTTTGGGTACGAAACCCCCATAAAACGCCGACCGTATACATGCCCGCCGCATTGCCTGTGCGCATGTCCACATTGGTATCGCCAATGTACATACATTCCCCCGGCATTACTTTAAGGGCCTTCGCACACATCAGGGCCCCGGCAGGATCGGGCTTCTTTGGAATACTGTCCTTCTGGCCCAAAACGAAGTTAAAAACGTCCGTGCCAAACAGCTTTGTAATAACATCAATCACCCGGTCATGGGGTTTATTGGAAAGCACCGCTGTTTTTATGCCCCGAAGCTTCAATGCGTCAAGCATTTCCCGGATCCCGTCAAAAACTGTTACCTTATATGTACAATCTTCCTTAAAACGGGCAGAGTACAGCTCATAGGCTTTATCAAAATCTTTGAGAACGTCATTGCCAAAGTGATCTTCTGTGCCGTCCTTAAAGCGCAGCCTGACCGCATCCAAAAGAGCCCGTTCCACCAAAGTTTTTGCGCCGTCTCCGGCATAATATTTATAATTTTCCACCGGCAGGGCTTCATACCCGGCAGACTTAAGTGCGTCATTGGCGGCCACGGCCATGGATTCCAGCGTGTCTGCCAGCGTTCCGTCAAGGTCAAATATACATGCTTTTATCATTGTCAATCCTCCTGCTTTTATTCCCGAGAGCAACGAGCCAAGTGACTGCTTGCAGGCACATGGCTGAATCGTTACTTTATCTTAAGTGCTCATACGCCTCAATGTGGACAGCCTCAAATTCCGGAATTTTTTCATAGGCGGCCAGCGCCGTGTCAAATAAGTGAAACGCAGTGACAGCCCCGGTTCCTTCCCCAAGGCACATATTAGCATAGATATAAGCGTCCATTCCAAGGGCGTCAAGTAAACGCTTTCCCGCCGGCTCTGCCGAACAGTGGGAAGGAAACATATATTCCCGGCAAACCGGCGCCAGCCTTACGGCGGCCAGAGCTGCCACGCAGGAAATAAAACCATCCATCACAATAGGCACCCTAAGGGCTGCTGCCCCGATATACAGGCCCACAAGGCCGGCAATATCCAGGCCGCCAATTTTAGAAAGTACATCCAAAATGTCTGCCGGATCTGGCTTGTTAACGTCAATCGCCCGTTTAATCGCCGCAATCTTGCGCGACAGGCCGTCACTTGACAGGCCCGCGCCTCTTCCGGTCACTTCTTCCACCGGGCAATCCAAAAGTACAGAAGCCATGGCGCTGCTTGTGGTCGTATTGCCAATCCCCATTTCCCCGGTCGCGAACAATTTATATCCCTGCTTTTTAAGCCGGGCAATCACTTCAATTCCCGTATATACTGCCAAAACCGCCTGCTGTCTTGTCATTGCCGGGCCTTTGGCCATATTTTTTGTACCATGGCAGATTTTCTTATTCCACACCCCAGGACATGTAATATCCTCTTTCATGCCGATATCCACAGGAAATACATCCGCCCCGTTCATGTGCGCCAAAATACTCACTGTCGCGTCTTCCCGGGTCATATTGCATGTCACGGTTGTCGTCACATGAAAATCGGACTGAGCTACGCCTTCTTCCACAATGCCATTGTCAGCGGCCATAACAACAACCGCCTTTTTATTGATTTGGGGCCAAAGCGTTCCGTAAATGCCGCCGAGCCTGGCCACCATATCCTCCAGCCGTCCAAGGCTTCCAAGAGGCTTTGCCTTTTTATCCCATTGTTTATAAATTTTTTTACAAATTTCCTGATCGATCGGTTTAATCGAGGCGATTGTTTGTCTTAATGCCTCGGACTTATCTTTAGTTTCCAATAATTCCATCCTTCTTCCCCTCTTAATCGGTAACTATTTGGCCATACATCCCGGATTTGCGCAGCTAACGCTGCTAACCGCCGCCAGCAAGGCGCATCCCCCCTTCGGGCTATGCGCCGGCCAGACAAGGAGGCCAGGTTATTCCATTGCATCCGGCGCCGTTACATTAATTTTTCGTATTGTAAAATTTCCCCATTCATAATCCGCCTTTGAATATGCATCCTGCTCAAAATTAAAATGCCATGTTCCCTCTAAAGACAGGCCGCACATCACGGCAAAAATCACCCGAAGCGTTCCGTTATGGGCGCAAATTAAAATATTTTTTGCCAAAAGCTTGTCGGCTTCTTCCAAAATCCTAAAAAATGCTGACCTGACCCGCTCAAAAAATGCAGAAAAATTTTCACCGCCGGGCAATTCAAAGCCCTGCCAGTCCATGCACCACTGATGATAAATATCCGGAAATTTTTCCTGAACCTGTGCGTTTGTCAAGCCTTCAAAGCATCCAAAATCCAGCTCTGAAAGTTCCGGTTCTTCACATATATGAGGCTTTGCATGAGCAATGGCCGTTTTCTTCAAAATATCCCCGGCCGTTTCTCTTGCCCGGATCTTGTCACTTATGTAAACCTTCTCAAAAAAAATGCCGCTTAGCCAGTTTCCTATTTTCATTGCCTGCCCATGGCCCCGGGCAGTTAAAGGAACATCCATCGCGCCGTAATAAGCCCCCTGCCGATTCAATTCAGTTTCGCCATGGCGTACAAAATAAATATGCATATGAATATCTCCTTACAATCCAAATCTCTGCCCTATAAGAAGGGTCAGCAAAAAAACAAGCTCAGCCACCTCGCTCCCAGCTCCAAGTGTATCTCCCGTCATTCCTCCGATTTTTTTCTCAATATAAAAACGATAGCCTATAGATACCAGGATAAACACAGCCGGCGCAGCCAAAAGCAGACGATATCCGCCAAGCCAAAGGCCCAGCTCAATCATAAGAAGGCCGCATACAAGACAGCCAAGCATTGTTCCTGCCTTAATTTTTCCCACATAAGACGCTCCCAGGCCGTGCTCCCTAGGGTAATTCGCCTTATACATCAAAATTCCCTGAACACATTTCCCGGCGGCCGGAAATAAAAGTATTGCAAGAACCGGGTTTTCAAGCTGGCATAATATAAGTATTTTTAAGCCAATGTCAAAAATTGCCGCTATCACTCCATTCGTTCCAACACGGCTGTCTTTCATAATTTCCAGCATACGCTCTTTTGTGCGCGCTGAATAAATGGCGTCCGCTGTATCGCAAAGGCCGTCCAGGTGAAAGCCCCCGGTCACAAAAAGCTGGCATAATACCGCAAAAGCAGCCGCTACGCTTACAGGCACAAAAAAAGAAAGAAGGGCAAACACAATACAGTCAATGGCTCCTACAATCACTCCCACAAAAGGCCAGTAGACAATCCCCCGGATCAGGCGTTCATCCGTCACCTCAATCTCCTTATTAACAGGAAGACGGGTCATTAACTGCAAAGCCAGAATAAATGTTTTCATAAAAACCTTCCGTCCTTTCCTCTATCTGCCAGGCCTGACGCAGTATCAAGCTGCTTTCCCTCCGGTTCCCCTTTAATTTTTACCGGGATCCCGCTGATCACAAAATAAACCTCCTCGCACAGCCCGGCGATATACTGATTTACCGACCCTAAAATATCCCTGAAATTTCTTCCAAGGCATGTATCGGGAACAACTCCAAGGCCAATTTCATCGGTAACAAAAACTGCCGGAAGTTTTTCACAAAGCCTGCACAAAGCCGCAAACTGTTCCATAATCTGCTGCTGCTCCAGGCCATAGTCTACATCCTCAAACCGAAAATGCTCCCAATCCACCTCGCCAATCTGCTCAAAGAGCAGGTTAGTCACAAGTGTTGTCACACTGTCCAGTAAAATCCCCTCATATTTTTGAATTTCCCCGGAGGAAAGAAAGCTTTCCAGATTTTCGTCAGCCTCATACGTATCCCATCGGCTGCTTCTTCTCTCCCTGTGCCTGCGCACCCGCTCTTCCATTTCTTTATCTGTAATTTTAGCCGTTGCTATATAAAGCCATGGCCCCTTATGGCCTTTTGTTACAAGCTGCTCGGCAAACTCGCTTTTACCGCTGCGGCACCCTCCAGTCACTAAAATCATATTGCTATCCTGCCTTTCTTAGACTATAATAGTACAATAGCAGATTTGCCCGTGTAATTCTATAAATTTTTTTATTTAATAGTTACGAAACACGCCATTGTTACTATTTACAAGGTATCTGTGAACAGTAACGCCCCATATTAGTAACTATTCAGCATAGACGAGGTATATTTATATGAATGAAACAATTCCAAAGGACCCTGTATTATTATTAAGTTATGTCAACATGAAGCTTCGGGATTTCTACCCTGAGCTTGACGAGCTGTGCGCCAGCTTAGATATTAATAAGGCAATGCTGATCCAGACACTTTCTAAGATTGATTATACGTATGATCCTGAAAAAAATCAATTTATCTGATGACAGAGCATGTTTAAAATTGTGAAACCATTACTGTCTCGGCCAGCCTCAAATCTTAGTGTACGGTCTTTAGAGCCACTTATTTGTGCTTGGAAGGCGGAACTTACACGGATTTCTATGCTGTCTGAAACGAGAAGGCTTTTACGACTCCTCCTTCCGTGCTTTGTAGTGTAGCTTCTCGCTTTCAGTATAGAGCAAAGCCTAACGGAAGTCGAAAATATGAATATTAAAGATGCTTTCCACTATTTGTTTCAATATAAAAGCATAGAATTTCTTAAAGAAAATTATGATATTGAACATACTCTGGATTTTGAAACTGTATTGGAGGATTTGGGAATCCTATGCCGCAGGAACGGAGGTATGTTATGAAATTGTTCCACGGCATAGTGATTGATAGTATAAATTTGGCCATGTGCAAGCCATATAAAGATTTCGGGCAAGGCTTTTATTTAACAGACATCAAAGAACAGGCAGAAAAAATGGCCGTACGGGTGTCTAAAATTTACGGAGGACATCCGATAATGAATGTTTTTGAAATCAGGGATGATTTCCGAGCATTATCTTTTATTAAAATAAAGGATTTTGGCATGGAAATGAGAACATTGTCCGGCCTATAAAACAGTACTGAAAAATGCTAGTACTGTTTTTTTATATCATTTTTAGCAGAAAAAACGGGAAGGGTACGTGACCGTAAGGCGCCGCCTGCGATTGCCGGCTGCGCCTTACGGTCACGTACCCTTCCCGCCAAAATTGCAAGAAAACGTAACAGTTCAGCCATGCTGAACTGTTACTGGTAAACAACGTAAACCTACTTCACTTTGACCCACATATTCTTTTCATTGGATTCTAATATTGCCTCGCAGACACGGTCGAGCTGATATCCGGCTTCAAAGCTCGTAGTCGGCTGATATCCGCCTTCTACGGCTTTTGCAAATTCATAGGCTTCGATCGCCTTCAATTCGCCGTAGCCGATATTCATCCCCGGAATATTCCATGTCACATCCCCGTGAGGATTGGCCGGGCCTGTATAAATCTTTTTAAAACCTCTTTCGCCGTCCGCATCTTCCATGCCATAGCACACCTCCAGCTCATTGAGCCGTTCATAATTCCAGGACAGGGAGCCTTTTGTTCCGTGAACCTCTACGGTAATATAATTATTCCGGCCCCACGCCATACGGGTCGCTTCAACACTTCCGATAGCTCCGCTTTCGTACTTGCACAGTACGGACACCTCGTCATCCACATCTACCGCCTGCTTTTTCGCGTCATCGCCTAATTTCACGGTTCCTAAAAGGTCAACGCCGCCTTCCTGGACAGGTCTTTCCTTAATATAGGTTTTCACCATAGAAACAACGTCCGTCACATTTCCAGCGAGATATTGGGCAATGTCAAGCGCATGGGTGAAAATGTCTCCCAGTGTTCCGGCTCCGGCCGTTTCCTTTACAAATCTCCAGGATAACGGGGAGCGCGGGTCTGCGGACCAGCTCTGTAAATACTGGGCGCGGACATTTGTAATTTCTCCAAGGCGCCCGCTCTCAATAATTTTCTTTGCCTCGTCAATCGCCGGCACTCTCCGGTACTGATAACCGCACATAGAAACAATGCCCTTTTTTGCGGCTTCCCTGGCAGCCTCGGCCATTGCCCGGGCGTCCTCAGAGGTGGAAGCGATTGGTTTTTCACAAATCACATGCTTTCCGGCTTTTAATGAAGCAATGGCCACATCGGCATGGACATTATTCGGTGTGCAGACGCATACAAGCTGGATTTCCGGGTCATTGACAATATCCATATAATCCGTGCAGGCTTTTTCAAAATCAAATCTTTCCTTAAAATCCTCCGCGATTTCCGGCACAATATCGCATACCGTCTTAAATACAGGCAAATACGGTGCGTCCGGGAAAAGCTTAGGCATATTTGCCAGCGCCACGCAATGGGCCTTTCCCATAAATCCAGCTCCCACAACCCCTACATTCATTTTTTTCATTTTTTTCTACCTCCTGAAATATTTTCTAAATTTTTACAGTACAGCCATTCAATCGGTCTGGACTGTTAATTGTTTTTCTTCTTTTGAACAATATTACTTAAAGCAACGGCAAGAATGATAATCGCTCCGTTGACGACAGTCTGCTGGGCGGAAGACAGTCCGGCAAGAATCAGGGCGTTGCTGATCATTCCCATAAGAAGGGAGCCTGCCAGGGCACCGATCATGGAACCTGTGCCGCCGGACATTGCTGCGCCGCCTAAAACAACAGCCGCAATGACGGACATTTCATCCCCATCGCCAAAGGAATATCTTCCCGACTGCATACGTCCTGCATACATAATTCCCGCAAAGGCTGAAAATGCGCCGGACATCATAAAAATCAGGACTTTGACCCGGTTCGTTTTAATACCGGAATATCCGGCCGCCGTTTCATTTCCGCCGGTCGCCAGGGCATGTCTGCCAAAGGGCGTCTTATTAAATAAAACATATCCGACAATATAAAAGCCGATGGTCCATAAAATCAAAACAGAAACCGGCCCTATGTATCCTGTGCCAAAAATTGTATTAAACGTCTGATTTTTTATAGGCACTGCGGCCGTATCTGTAATCCACATGGCAGCCCCGCGGACAACCTGCATCATCCCAAGTGTCGCAAGGAAAGCCGGAAGCTTCAGCCGTGTGACAAGCATACCATTCACAAAACCAACGCCAAGCCCGAAGGCAATAGAGGCAAGGACAGCCAGAAGAATACTATTTGTACACTGGAGCACCAAAGCCGCAATAAGGGCGCTCATGGCTGCGTTGGAACCTACGGTAAGGTCAATCTGGCCTGCGCCCAGGACAAATACGCCGGCAACCGCCATGACCGACACCATCGCCGTCTGCCTCAAAATATTTAAAAGGTTATTCGTTCCCATGAATCCCTTGCTGTTTAGGAACACGGAAAAAAAGATAAATACAACAACAAGTACAATATATACTGTAAATTTGCCCCATTCGATTTTTTTACGATTTCTGGATTGCATTTTGTAATTCCTCCTCTGACTTAATATCTTTTCGGCAAAGCTGCCCGGTAATCCTTCCATCATAAATCGTAATTATCCGGTCGCAAATCGCCATCATTTCTGTCAGCTCAGATGAAACAAAAAGCACGCCGTGGCCCTGGTCCGCAAATTTCCTGATAATTTCCAAAATCTCGCCTTTGGCGCCAATATCAACGCCTGCCGTCGGTTCATCTAACATCATAACCTTGGGATGAGTATTCATCCATTTTGCAATGACAATCTTTTGCTGATTTCCTCCCGATAAAAGTCCGATCGGTTGATCTATGTGTTCTGCTTTCACCGAAAGCTGCCGGATATTTTCTTCTACAATCTTTTTTTCCAGCTTTTCGTTATTGAATATCTTCATTTTTGCAAGCCGGCTTAAAACAGGCAAAACCGCATTATCCTTAATCGAATGTATGAGCACAAGCCCTTCCTTTCTCCGGTCCTCCGGAATCAGGGCAAAGCCCGCCGAAACTGCCTGGGCCGTATTTTTAACATGTACTTCCTTCCCCTCAAGCTTTACCGTACCGCCCCGGCGGCGCCTTTGGCCGAACAGGGTTTCCATAATCTCTGTCCTTCCGCTTGCCATAAGCCCCGCAAAGCCTAAAATTTCCCCGGGCTTTAATGAAAAGCTAATATCCTTGATTTTGTCGTTAATATCTAAATGCTCAACGGTCAGAACATCCGGCGCCGTTTCATCATATTGACGGCTGACCCATTCAAATTTATGCCCGCCTCCGGACGCGCCGCCCATCATGTAGGAAACAATTTTATCCAGCGTCATTTCCTCGGTTTCTTTTGTTGTAATATATTCGCCGTCCTTTAATATCGTTATCCGGTCACATATATTAAGAATTTCATTCATACGGTGGGATATATACACCATAGATACGCCCTCTTTTTTAAGCTGCTCCATCATTTCAAAAAGCCGTACCGTTTCCGAATCCGAAAGGGCCGCTGTCGGCTCGTCAAACACAAGAATTTTTGCGTCCTTAGATACAGCCTTTGCAATCTCAACCATCTGGCTGACCCCGACGCTAAGTTCCGAAACCTTTGTATCTGGATCAACGTCAATCCCAAGACGTTTAAGAACTGCTTCTGTTTTTTGGCGCATCTGTTTAATATCTCTAACACCGTGACGGACAATTTCTGTTCCAAGGAAAATATTTTCTGCCACAGTCATGGACTGGATCAGCGACAATTCCTGAAAAATCATGGCAATCCCTTGGTTCTTGGCATCTAAAGGCTTTTCAATCACCGTTTCTTTTCCATTAACATATATTTTTCCGCTATCCAGCGTATATACTCCGGTAATAATTTTCATCAATGTGGATTTTCCGGCGCCATTTCCTCCGACCAGAGCATGAATTTCTCCGTGCTTTAACTCAAAATGGACATTTTTTAATACTCTGGCATCTCCAAAGGATTTATTGATCCCTTCCATTTTTAAAATCACAGGCTCCGTCTCAATCACCTCCTATCCGCCGGCCTGTTTTTATCTGAAATAAAAGCAGGCCGGCATCCATTTTACTGCGCTGCGGCTTCTGTCAGCCAGTCCGGCGCGTCAATGTGATAAATAGCTTCATATGCTTCACATACATTGTCTGTTCCCACCTTCATGGCAGGGCATACAACATATGCAGGAACTTCTTCTCCAAGAAGCGACAGCGCGGCTAGCTTTGTCTCAGCGACACCCTGGTCGTAAGGCATCTGTGCTCCAACGCCTACAACACTTCCCTTTGCAATTTCTAACGCAATATTATTTCCAAGATCCATTGCTACAAGAGCAATCTTGCCTTCCATTCCGGCCGCTCTGACAGAGGAAAGCACGCCCTCCATCGGTATATCCCATGACGCATAGATCCCGTCAATGTTAGGGAACTGGGTCAAAATCGCATCGGCCTGTTCATTGCACCCGTTTTCATCAGTAAAGCCCTGTTCGGTTACAATTTCAATATTTGGGTATTCTTTTGCGATTGTGTCTCTAAATCCGGCATCTCTCTGGTTAGTTACGAAAAAGTCTGCGTCATAGAAAACCATGCCGATTTGACCTTCACCGCCAAGCTTATCGCCCAGCAGCCGGGCTGCCACAACGCCATTGCCGTAGCTGTCCGCAGAAACACAGGATACATAATCCTCTCCAGCGGTCATATCTGCCGGGGCATTATCCATAAATACAACCTTGATTCCCGCGTCGCTGGCTCTTTGGTAAGCGTCTGCGGTTGCGGTAACATCCGTCGGAATTGAAATAAGCACATCCGGGTTCAAAGCCATAACGGTTTCAATATCCGAAACCTGCTGCTCTGCCGAAAAGTTAGCGTCCGTGACCGCAACAACCTCCATACCAAGTTCCTCACATGTCGCCTCAATCGCATTGATCTGTGCCGTTGCCCAGTCATTGCCGCCATAATGCATACAAATTGCTACAGTATAATTTCCTTCTTTAACCTTTTCCTTTTGCTCGTCTGTCAAGTCAATAGTGTTGGCATTCACGCCCTGCTCACCATGAGGGCCTGTCGTTAAAATTTCCGCCTCTCCTGCGCTTTGTACTCCTCCGGCTTTTCCGGTTTCACCGGTACTTTCCTGGCCGGAAGCCGCTTCACTCTGTACGTCGGCTTCACCGGACGGCACTTTGGACTCAGCGCTTACTGAATTTTCCAAAGAAGACGGCGCCTGTGTTTCGTTCCCGTCTGTTCCACTGCCCTGGCAGGCTGTGGCTCCTGCCGCCATCATTGCCGCCATAAAAATAGCCATTATTTTCTTCCGTTTCATTTTGTTCTCCTCCTTAAAACAAAAGTCCTTGTAAATAATTGTGGGAAATACGGCAAGCTTCCTTTGCATCTCCTGCATAACCGTCAACCTCTACAAGCCAGTCGCCGTCATAGCCCCTTGATTTCAGATAATTTACCGCTCCTTTTATGTCAATCCTCCCTGTTCCCAGCGGAGCAAAGCCATGGTCGTCCAAATCTTTTAAATGGACAAAGGCAATCCGGTCATAATATTTCTTTAAAAATTCCAGAGGGTCATATCCCCCTGCGGCCAGATGAGCCAGATCCGGGCAAACCTTTATATCCGAAAGCCTAAGCAGCGCGTCAATTTCCCCAGGCTTTTCTGCAATAGAACCTAAATGGGGATGAAAGCATGGCACAAGGCCATATTTCTCTGCAATTCTCATCAGAGGCTTCAAGCCCCCGGCCAAAAGCTCACAGTCTTCCGGCTGTATCCCCCCGGCCCGTATGGCGCCGCCGCACACAACAAGATAGGTTACGCCTGCGTCAGCTGCGGCCCGGCACACAGCTTCTACATGAGCCATTTCATCTTCCAGGGCGTCCTTATAAATAAAATTAGCTCCCAGGCACACACTCATCATTTCCAGCCCATTCTCTTTAAGCATTGTTTTTAATTCTTCAATATTGTCGGAATATTTCGTAAGGTTTCCTTCCAGGACTTCGATATAATCAAAGCCTGCGGCCTTGATGGCCTGCATTACCTGTGCGTCGTCGCACATTGTTAAGTACCGGTTATCCTTTACACTTGTTACGCCTCCCCCGCTGCCGACTAGCGGGCCAAAACCATTGGTCATATACCCTATTCTCATTTTTATCCTCCTCATTTATGTATATTGATCGCCGGACATTTCTCACAGCCGATATTTGTTTTTATCTCCTGGGGAAACGCCCATTTTGCACCATTCAAAAGAATTTTCAAAACATTTTCATTATAAAAGGCCCGGTCCGTTTCATGCCCTGGATGGAAATAAAAGACCTTTCCATATCCCCGGCGCCACGTACAGCCACCGCGAAAAATATTTCCTCCTAAAAACCATGAGGCAAATACCACATCATCCGGCTTTGGAATATCAAAGCATTCACCGTACATTTCCTCATTTTCCAAATCAAAGTATTCGGGAAGCCCCTGGGCAATCGGGTGTGTTGGGTCCACTGTCCATATTCTCACATAATCATCATAGCGGTACTTCAGTGTACAGCTCGTTCCCATTAACTGTTTAAAAATTTTGCTCAAATGGGCGGAATGAAGAACAATCAGGCCCATCCCCTGGATCACTCTCTGGCAAATCCCGGCCGCAAGGGCATCCGGAAAACGGTCGTGAGTTTTATGCGCCCAGAAAATCAGCACATCGGTGCGCTTAAGCAATTCCCCGGGAAGCCCCCAGTCTTCCATTTTTGCATGGGTGCATGTCACCTCACATCCAAGAGCTTTCTTTAAATAATCTCCGATCACCCGTGCAATGCCGTCTGGATAAACCTCCCGTACTTTTTCATCCGATAATTGAAGCGCCTCATCCCAAACGGTTATATGCATCACAGCCCTCCTTCAAATAAGACAACCTCGTTGTTTTTTGCGGAAGTCCATATCGCCTCAAGTACCTGCATGACTCTGCGTATTTCAGGAATTTTTACAATAAATTCCTCTTTTCCTTCCCGGGCGTTTCTGTAATTTTCAAAATATTCAATCTGCTGGGTATTTTGTACCGGAAGCTCCTCGATTTTTAAAACATCGTCGTCAACGCGGCCAAAGGAGCGGGTGGGGCCTGCAAAGGTCATCGTTGTTTCTCCCGGAACGTTAGTCAGCAGCCGTGTTGTCTTTACGATTTTCCCATTCGGGAAAAATCCATCGGAATAGGCGCTGCCTTTATTGCCTCCCATAAACCAATGGTGCTCAAACCAGTTTGGGCGGTCCGACAGGAAGTAGGTTCCCAGTTCGATCTCCCCGGTCTGTCCGTTTTGAAAACGTATATTTACCTTAAAATAATCATCTACCTCAAAGTTAATAACATTTCTTACTTCGGCATACACAGATTCCACCTTTGAACCGACCATAAAGAGCAGCTGGTCAATGAGATGTACGCCCCAGTCATAAAGCATACCGCCGCCAAATTTTTTATAAACGTGCCAGTCATGCATATTGCCGTTGACTCCGTACAGCATAGACTGAATCGTATAAACATCGCCCAGCGTTTTACTGTCATAAATTTCTTTCATTGTACAAAAATCCTGGTCATAGCGCCGCTGATGATGGACGGTGAAAGTCACGCCGCACTTCGTGCACACATCGGTCATTTCATCCAGTTCCGCCACATTGAGGGCCACCGGCTTTTCACAAATAATATGCTTCCCCGCCTTAGCCGCCTTAATGACCATGTCCTTGTGCTTATGGTTTTCTACGACAATCAGCACTGTATCAATACTCGGATTTGCTAAAAGCTCGCTGGCATCTGTATACTTCAAAACTCCCGGCGTCTTAGAATCCTCCATGCGCTTTGGATCAATATCACAGATTGCTTCCAGCTTCATTCCTTCCGTTGCGTTAATTTTCAGCTCGTGTTTATGCCCCATATAACCAAATCCTATAATTCCAAAATGTATCATATGCCCTCCTTTTTATTTACGCAAATTTATTTTAATTGATATATGTAATTTATCACCAGATGCCTTTAAAGTCAATGATTATTGCACTTTTTATATATTTTCGTTATTTCTAACTATTTTTTATGCATATTGCATATTTCAAAAATAATTATTTACGTAAATTTTAAATCCATACTTTTCATTCTTACTTATGCTTTTCCTTAGCCATTTTTCTGTTTGCACAAAGAGCTCTGCTTGCGGAACTTGCAAAACGATTCAGCCCTGCGGCTAAATAGTTACGAACTTATGTGCCGAGCGCAGCTGCCGCTTACTGCGATACTCCGATCATCTTGCGGCTTTGCCCCTCAATGACCGTTGCCGGTCAAATGGTGCTGCGTGCCGGTGGCACGCGTCTGACACGGACCGCAGCGCAGCGTTGACCCGCCCGTTCAGGCACGGCGGGCGCCTGACCGGCATATCACGCAAAAAAATAAGCCCCTTTATACAAGAAGCTTATTTCTATCCGTTAGTTTTTTATTCGTAACAGCCCATCATTCCCGGCTGCTTGAATTGTTACTTTTATTCTTTTTTAAATTGTTCGTTAGCCTCAAGAGCTTCCACAATTTCCTGCGGAGCCTTTTTCATATAGACCATAGACCACGCTTTGATCAAATTTTCCGATGTGACAAAAATAGGTTCAATTGCAATAAACGAAGGAACATTTTTCCCAAGAACAGCATTTACCCCGCACAAAGCCGCAGCCTGGCCTTCCTCAAAGGGGCGCTGTACACTCAGCGCCTTAACGCAGCCGCCCTTAGCCATATCCAAGGCTACCGAATATTCCAAATCTGAGGTGACAACGGCAATATCTCTTCTCTGCTTATCATTCAGGGCGCGTATGGCATTTTCAGCCGGACCTTCCCAAGAAACATAAAGCCCTTCGATATCCGGCCGCATTTCCAGCAAAGCCACCGTCTTATTGTATGCGTCCTCTTCGGAGTAAAAATTTTCAACCGCACATATTTCCATTTCCGGGTATTCTTCCTGCAAAATCTGCTCCACAGCCGCATCTCTCTGATTAGTTGTATAAAAATGCGTACCGTAACGGAGAATAGCAATATTTTTTTTGCCATTCGCCCGCATATAATTCCCAAGCCCCCGTCCGATATTTCTTCCATTACTTCTTTCATTAACATTTACGCAGGAAACATATCCCCTGTTCATAAAACCGTCCGGCACATGGCCCATAAATACAAGCTTTGTCTTCGTTTTTGTTACCTGGGCAAAAACATCCCCGGTCAGCGTATGATCTACCGGAAAAGCAATCATAATATCCGGCTCCAGCATTAATACGCTTTGGATCTGCTTCATCTGCATGGAATAGTCCAGCCGGCAGCCCATGACCGCAATAACAGTTATTCCAAACCGGTCAAATATATCTTTTACCCCCTGCTCATGGAGCTTCATTAAAGAACGGCCCATATAATGGTAAACAATCACCGCCGTATATCCTTTCACCCTGCACCGGTCCGCATCTTCTGATGTGAGCATAAGACTTTTCATATCTGCGCCCTTCTCACCAAAAGGCCCTCTGGCAATACCTATTGTAGAATCCCGAATTTCAAGCTTGGTATCTACAGTAACCATGACCGGCTTATTAAATATCAAATCCAGTTTTTGTCCGTACATGAAAGATTTTATTTTATTTTCCAAAAGCTCTATGGCCCTCCGGGCAATACATACCAGATCCTGGCTCACCGCAGTTAACGGAGGATTTAGCAAAGGAGCTGATTCCATATTCGTAAACCCAATCACCGATAATTCTTTAGGACACTGGATATTTCTTTTCATCATATAACGGTATAAAGTATAGACAAATTCGCTGCTGCCAGCAAAAATGGCTGTTGGGGCATCCTTTTCTTCCAGCAGTCTTCCAAGCTGGTCTGTAACGGAGCTAAAGCCGCCGGCCTTCTGCAAAATATAGGGCTGTCTGACCTTTAATCCGCTCTCCCTAAGCGCAGCCTCATAGCCGGATAACCGCTCTTTATTGGATTGTACAGACAAATCACCAATTAAAACAGCAATTTTTTCATGCCCATTTCTAATCAGATGTATCGTACAATCATAAGCCCCTTTATAGTTAGATGAGGTTACCCGGTCAAAAGCCGAATCGTCCAGCTCATTTCCAATAACCACACACGGAACCTGTACGCTGTGAATAATACTTTGTATGCCTGCGCTGTAGTCTTTCACAGAAACAAAAATACCGCTGACGGACTTTGTATATTTTAACACATTCATACAAACCTCCGCCTGGGCTTCGCTGTTGCATGTCAGAACAGCAAAAGAATAGCCTTTTTCTTCGAGGACTTGTTTTAATTGCCTTGATACTCCCGCACAAAAAGCATTTGCTTCATCATGGCAGATATAAATAATTACCCCCCTGCCGCTTTTCCTTACAGCCTCTCCCATTTTCTTCTGACGTCTTATAACAAATTTGGGCGGCGTATCCGCCGCTAAAATTGCCTGTTCTACTTTTTCTTTTAATTCCGGACTGACATAGCGGGTTTGATTAATGACATGAGAAACTGTTGCTGTGGATACCCCTGCCATCCGGGCAATATCTTTGATCGTCGCCATAATTATCACCTGCTCCATATTATAAAACATAAATTATTATACAGCAATCAACAATTTTCAATCTATGGCAAAAATGATAGCTTATAACTGCCTTCGCCATACGCCGGCCTTTATATATGATCAGATAGGAGCAGGGAGCTTTCCCTATCCGATTACTGCGATACTCCGATCATCTCGCGGCTTTGCCATTCTTCGCTCTGCTCCGGTCGGCGCCAAACACGTGGTCTACGCTCCGCTTCGGTCGGTGCCGGTCAGATGCCCGCCCGTGCAGGCACGGCGGACGCCTGACCGGCGTATCGCATAAAAAGAGCCGGCACAAACAGTTTGTACCGGCTCTTTTTGTATATTTATTATGCTTATCTGAAACAATCACATTCTTGTCTGAAATGTAAACTTAGTTAATCACATTGCAGCCTGAATTGCAAATTTTGTCAATTACATTCCGGCCTGCTTAGCAACCTCTGCTGCGAAGTCATCTTCACGTTTTTCAATGCCTTCGCCTGTTTCAAAGCGAACGAAGGATTTAACTTTAATTGCAGCGCCTACTTCTTTAGCTACGCTGTCAACATATTTCTGAACCGTTAAGTCGCCGTCTTTAACGTATACCTGATCTACAAGGCAAACTTCCTTGAGTTCCTTGTTCAGACGGCCAATAATCATCTTATCGATGATGTTTTCTGGCTTATCCGGGTTTTCATTCATAGCTGCTGCTTTTAAAATTTCTCTTTCACGCTCAATGAAGTCTGCAGGTACTTCACTTCTATCCACATACTTTGGATTTAATGCAGCGATCTGCATAGCTACGTTCTTTCCACATTCCTTTACAGCTTCATTGTTACACTCTGTTTCAAGGGCTACAACAACACCAATCTTGCCGCCAGCATGAATATATGTGCAAACAACACCGTTGTCAATAGCAACCTTCTGGAATCTGCGGATGCTTAATTTTTCGCCAATAACAGCGATCTTCTGGGAAAGAGCCTGCTCTACAGTAAGTGTTGTGTCCTCTGCCCATGGTTCAGCCATAAAAGCTTCAAGGTTTTCAGCCTTTGTATCAAGAGCCTGTGCTGCAACCTTTGCAACATAAGCCTGAAATTCTGCATTCTTTGCAACAAAGTCTGTTTCGGAGTTTACCTCAACAATGGCTGCTGCTTTGCCGCAGTCGCAAGCCTTAACAGCTACGATACCTTCTGCTGCAATTCTGTTCGCTTTTTTAGCCATTGCTGCAAGACCTTTTTCTCTTAAAAATTCTACAGCTTTTTCCATATCGCCGTTTGTTTCATTGAGAGCTTTTTTGCAGTCCATCATACCAGCGCCTGTTGCTTCTCTGAGTTCTTTTACCATTGCTGCTGTAATTGCCATGATTTGATTCCTCCATAGATTATTGTTTTATATTCCCTCCATGCGCAATGAGCACCCTGGGGTGCTCATTCCTATACATGGTTCTCGTTTACAGTCTGCCTGTCCTATACGGTTATTCTTTGCCGGCTGCCCGGTAAAGTCTTATGCTTCTACAGCTTCTTCTACTACAGCTTCTGCTTCCTGGGCAGGAGCGTCTGTATACTGCTCGCCCTGGTTTGCTTCGATAACAGCGTCTGCCATTTTAGCTACAATAAGCTTAACAGCTCTGATTGCATCGTCATTACCTGGGATCACATAATCAAGCTCTTCAGGATCGCAGTTTGTATCAGCAATACCAATTAATGGAATACCTAAAATATGAGCTTCCTGGATGCAGATTCTTTCCTTTCTTGGATCAACAACAAAAATTGCATCTGGAGCTTTCTTCATATCTTTGATACCGCCAAGGTTCTTTTCCAGCTTTTCCCATTCTTTCTTTAATGCTATAACTTCTTTCTTAGGAAGAACATCAAAAGTTCCGTCCTCAGCCATAGCTTCAATTTCTTTTAAACGTTCAATTCTGCTCTGGATTGTCTTGAAGTTTGTAAGCATACCGCCTAACCATCTCTGGTTTACATAATACATACCGCAGCGTTCTGCTTCTGTTTTAATAGCATCCTGAGCCTGCTTCTTTGTACCAACAAAAAGAATTTTCCCACCATCAGCCACAATATCTTTGATCGCATTGTAAGCATCATCTACCATACCTACAGACTTCTGTAAGTCAATAATATAGATACCGTTTCTTTCTGTGTAGATGTATGGAGCCATTTTAGGATTCCATCTTCTTGTCTGATGACCAAAATGTACGCCAGCCTCAAGTAACTGTTTCATTGAAATAACGCTCATAATTTACCTCCTGGTTTATGCTTCCGCAAATTTCATCTTCCCCGGAAACCTAAAAACTGCCAAAAAGTAACTATACAGCCATGAAGCTCGGATTCACGCAGCTAATGCTGCTCCTCGCTGCTATCGCAGCCGAATAATCACGCAACAACTGCCGCCGTCCGTAATACTTTGGCGGATCATGCAGTATTCAGGCACCCTCCCGGGAAATCAACCTGCGTGTTAAATTTTACCGAAACGATTATAGCATAAAAGGCTCGCACTAAGCAAGCCTTTTATAAAAAACTATTTAATTTTTTTCAGTTCATCAAAAACAACGTCATTAATGACTTTAATGTAAGTTCCTTTCATTCCCGAAGAACGGGACTCTATAACGCCGGCACTCTCAAATTTGCGCAGCGCATTAACAATAACTGACCTTGTAATCCCTACCCGGTCGGCAATTTTGCTGGCTACAAGTATACCTTCATTGCCGTCAAGCTCTTCAAAAATATGGGTAATAGCCTCCAGCTCTGAAAACGACAGGGTACTGATCGCTGAACGGACAATCTGGATTTTCCGGGTTTCCTCCGCACTTTCTTCATTGACAGAACGAAGCATTTCAAGGCCGACCACTGTAGTTCCGTATTCACTTAAAATAATGTCGTCAATTTCATAAGGTGTACTGTCGCGGTAAATAAACAATGTTCCCAGACGCTCGCCCGCAATATCGATAGGGGTGACAATAGCTTCATATTTCGATATGCCTTCCCCTGTAAAGCCCAGGGTAACAAGGTTCACATTCTCTTTTGTAGAAAGTATACTCAGCAGACGTTCATTCAATAAACCATCAATATGTCCGCCGACATTATCGCAGATCAATTCACGAATAACAGCAATTCCCGGACGCTCTTTTATCCCGAGCACTTTCCCCTTTTTGCTGATCACAAGAATATTCGATTCGAGTATCTCGCTGAGTACCTCACAAATGTCATTAAATACAACCATATTTGAATTATTATTATGAAGCAGTTTATTTATTTTTCGTGTTTTGTCAAGCAATTGTACACCCATGTGATACCTCCTAAACTGTCAAATAATTACTGTTCACCGGCGGGCCGCCCTACAGTAACGCTAAATACCACGGAGCATATATCTCGTAAATATCCATCCATGCCATCTCGGATTCACGCTGCTAACGCTGCTCACCGCCGCTATCGCGGCTGAATCCTCGATTATGGCGTACCGCCATAGGTCTGTGATACAAAAATCCTCTGCAAGCAAGCTCGCGGTCTACGCTGTGCTTCGGTCGAGGCAGGACAGACGTCCACCGGGCGTCTTGCGCCGGATTTTTTTGTATCACCAGCCGCATGGCTGAATAGTTACTATATATCAGCTCCAACTGTCAAACTTTTTTATTAATATACATCCAATTATGCAAATAGTCTTTACGTTCATATTATTTTAGCACAATTTTGGATATCTAACAATAGCTATACCGAAAAAAAGTTTATTTTAATCAAAATATATTGACAAATGATAAAATTACAACAACTATTGGAAATTTTAGTAACTATTTATCCCAAGCCATAGGACACTTAGCCCGAACCAAAGCTTTAGCCGAAACAGCCGCATGGCTGAATAGTTACAAAAAACAGGCCAGCGAGTCAAAAATATATCTTTTAACCCACTGACCTGCCTGATTTATATTATATAACCGATCTGACTGTCAAACCGCTGCTTATATCACTGCTGCTCCTTGACATTTTCCACATAGCCGCACTGCTCGTTACGGCATACAAGCTTATTCCCCTTATAAACAAGAATATCGCCGCAATCCGGACATATTTTATCTGACGGCCGCTGCCAGATCATAAAATCGCACTCTGGATTATCCTCACAGCCGTAATATTTTCTTCCCTTCTGGGTCTTGCGGATAACAATATCCTTTCCGCATTTGGGGCATTTCACCCCTATTTTTTCAAAATAGGTTTTTGTATTACGACATTCCGGGAAACCGGGGCAGGCAAGAAATTTTCCATGCGGTCCGTATTTAATCACCATCTGCCTGCCGCACTGGTCACAAACGACATCTGAAACCTCGTCTTCAATTTTAACCTGCTCTAACTCTTTTTCTGCCTGATCTACAGCTTCCTTAAGATCAGGGTAAAAATTTCTCACAACTGTTTTATAATTTATCGTTCCCTCTTCGATTTTATCCAGCAAAAATTCCAGATTGGCCGTAAAATCCACATCAACAATACTTGAAAAAGCGTCAACCATAATTTTATTGACAATCTCTCCCAGCTCCGTGACGTATAAGTTTTTATTCTCCTTAGCCACATAGCGGCGCGCAATAATTGTCGTAATCGTAGGCGCATAGGTACTTGGCCGTCCGATACCAAGCTCCTCAAGCGTTTTTACAAGGGAAGCCTCTGTAAAATGTGCCGGTGGCTGTGTAAAATGCTGTTTTTCCTCATAATCCTTAAACGTCAGCCGGCTCTCCTTTGTCAGCTTTTTAGAAAGCACATTTTTTTCGACTTTATCTTCCTCCTGGCGGTAAACAGACAAATAACCGTCAAACTTTATTTTAGACGCCGAAACACTAAATAAATAATCCCCGGCGCCAATTTTTACGGAGGTCGTCTCATAAACAGCTTCCTTCATACGGCTGGCAAGGAAACGGTTCCATATAAGCTGATAAAGCCGGAACTGATCTCTTGACAGGGACTCCTTTACCTTCACCGGCGTCATCGTCAGATAAGTCGGGCGGATCGCCTCGTGGGCGTCCTGAATCTTTTTATTGCCCTGATTCGCCTTGATTTCATAGGCCACATACTCCTGACCGTACGTCTTATCAATATATTTTTTCACATTTGCGTCCGCTTCTTCTGAAATACGGGTAGAATCTGTACGCAAATAAGTAATCAGGCCCACGGCCCCCTCGCCTTCAATATCTACGCCCTCATAAAGCTGCTGCGCCAGACGCATTGTCTTCTGAGTCGAAAAATTTAATTGCTTTGACGCTTCCTGCTGCAATGTACTGGTTGTAAATGGAAGAGGCGCTTTTTTGGAACGCTCTCCGACTTTTATTTCCTTTACAGTGTACTCTGCATTTTCCAGATTCTTAAGAATCGCATCCAATTCCTCCCGGGAATGGATTTCCTTATTTCCATGAATATCTCCGGCATATTTGGCGGACAAAGGCTTTGAATCACCTTCCACATTTAAAAGCACATCCAATGACCAGTATTCCTGAGGAATAAAGGAGTCAATTTCCCGCTCCCGGTCACATATAATACGCAAAGCCACAGACTGAACACGGCCGGCGCTTAACCCCCGTTTTACCTTTGCCCACAGCAGAGGGCTAATACTGTAACCAACCATACGGTCAAGAATACGCCGGGCCTGCTGGGCGTCCACAAGGTTCATATTAATTTTACGGGCCTGCTTTAAGGAGCCTTTTACAGCAGCCTTGGTAATCTCATTAAAAGTAATACGGTTTGTTGCTTTTTCATCCAGCTTAAGCGCGTAGGCAAGATGCCACGAAATGGCTTCTCCCTCGCGGTCAGGGTCCGTCGCAAGATAAACTTTATCTGCTTTTTTGACTTCCTTGCGCAGCATTGCCAGTATATCACCCTTGCCGCGGATCGTTATATATCTCGGTTCAAAGTCATGTTCAATATCAATTCCCATCTGGCTTTTCGGAAGATCACGGACATGTCCGTTTGAGGCCACTACCGTGTAGTTGGAACCCAAAAACTTATTAATTGTTTTTGCTTTTGCTGGTGATTCAACAATTACCAGATACTTTGCCATTACCATTTCCTCCAAAAATTTTATAACTGACTGATATAATAATTTTTCCCAACTTGCCGCGCATATCCCTTCATTGTCAGAGAAATCAAGGTTTTCGCTGTATGTGTATAATCAAGTTGGGCTTCTAATGCGATCTGTTCAATGCTTTTGGCATCCAAACACAAGCTAGGATACACCAATTTTTCTAAATTATCAAGCACAATCTTATTTTTTTGGGGAAGTTTTACAGAAATTTTATATTCCTCCAGAATGTCTGAAGGCTCATTTACAAGCTTTGCGCCGTCTGAAATCAGGCAGTTGCAGCCCATACTTAAATCATCTACCGGCCGGCCCGGTACCGCAAAAATTTCTTTTCCCTGATCCAGCCCAAAGCCTGCAGTAATGAGCGAGCCGCTCCTTTTTCTCGCCTCAACAACTAATATTCCGTCGCAAAGGCCGCTGATAATCCGGTTCCGATAAGGGAAATGCCAGGGAAGCGGCTTTTCTCCAGGCTTAAATTCGGACAAAATACCTCCATGGGTTTTCATAGCTTCAAAGATCTTAAAATTTTCTTTTGGATAACATATATTAACACCGCAGCCCAAAACGCCCCAGGTTTTTCCCATGCCTTCTAAAGCCCCCCTGTGCGCCCAGCCGTCAATGCCAAGGGCCAGTCCGCTGATGATTTGTACGCCGTGGCTGCTCAGTACTTTGGCAAAATATTTTGCTGTTTCCTGTCCAAAGGCGGTAGCATTTCTTGCCCCTACAATGGCAATAGATCGTTTATCTTTATCAGGCAGGCAGCCGCGGTAAAATAGTCCAAAGGGGCAGTTCCCAATATTTTTTAGCGTCTTTGGAAAAACAGGATTCGTCTTTCCAATAAAAGTAATTCCTTTTTCTTGTAGTTTATTATATTCCCTTTCAAGTGCAGATATATCTCTTGTTGCTATCAATTGGTTTTTAAGCTTTAAAGAAATGCCTTCCATTTTCCGTATGTCTTTATCCTCCACAGCAAATACATTCTCCAATCCTCCACATATTTCGACAAAACGTTCCAAACTTGTTATCCCAAAATCAATCAGGCAGCAAA
Source organism: Clostridiales bacterium (assembly GCA_018369015.1). GTDB lineage: Bacteria > Bacillota > Clostridia > Lachnospirales > Lachnospiraceae > Catenibacillus. The sequence goes on from JAGZDD010000012.1 coordinate 44,612, forward strand.
GCCAGTAGCAGGCCAATTCAAGAAGATCACTAGTTTTTCTATCAATCTCATTTTTCATAAACAACCTCTCATTCAAATTCCCAGTAGGATTTTTCAATCATCCGGTAGCATGCCGCTTCATCCATATGCTCCTGCCGGATCCTCTCGCTTCCCTCCAAATCTGCAATCGTGCGGGCTACCTTCATCAGCTTGTGCTTTCCGCGCATACTCAAATCCAGCATCTTAGCCAATTTATCTGCATATCCCTGCGCACTATCCACAGTAAGGCAATATTTATCGACCATGGCAGCCGGCATTTCAGAATTAAAATAAATCCCGTTGTGCAAAAAGCGCTGTGCCTGAATTTCTCTTGCACCCTTGACCTGCAAGGCCATCGTCTGGCTATTAAGCCCTCCGCCTAAATCCTGTTTCTTCCTATTAAATATATCCTCTTTTTTATAGATATTTTCCATGGGAGGGTGAACCTCCACACAAACATCAATGCGGTTCCAGAGCGGACGGCTGATCCGGTGCAGATAGTGGTAAACCTCCTGGGGTGTACAGCGGCACCGGCTTTTGTCCGGATAATAACCGCACTTGCATGGATTCATAGCGGCCACAAGCATAAAGCTGGCAGGAAATACAA
>JAGZDD010000013.1 GCA_018369015.1 Clostridiales bacterium
AACGACCGAAGTGGAACGTAGACCGCTTGTCCAGCAACGACCGGAACGGAGTGTAGACCACGCGTTTAGCGCCGACCGGAGTGGAACGTAGACATACCACCGGCAGATGGCGGAGTGCCGCAGGCACGGAGCCATCTGGCTTTCATGTGTGGTGGTGCCGCGCCCAGCGCGGCATGTGCGTTTACACAAACAGCGCGGGAAAAATCTTTCGATTTGCCCGCGCTCTGGACCGTTCTCACACTCGTTCAGCAGAATAAGTGTTCACTATATTTATTTTTCATTATTCTGCTGCTGCGTCATCCATTCGTCCAACTGCTCCTGATAGCAGGAAACAATCTTATCGGCGCCTGAAGTATTCAACTTTTCTAAAAACTCATCTAAAATTTCTTCATCAGCCATACCGGTTTCAATCTGTCCGCGGTACTGTGACAAAACCCCTGTAACCGCTGCGATTTCATTAGTAATTGAAGATGTATCGCAAACAAAACCAAAGTAATCCGAACGCGGCGTAGAATCTGTCAGCGCCTTACTCGTTTCTCTAAAATCAGCGCTGCTGCCTTCCCACGGCCATACAATAAATTGGTTGCCAAACTGGTAATCGTTCATATGATAAGCCGGTGTTTCATTGCCTTCAATATAATGAGCTACGCCCTCAGTTACTTCATAATCCACACCCTCAATCCCCCAGGATAAAAGGTTGGCAATGCGGGAATCTGTATACATCATAGATAAAAATGTGACCGCAGCTTCCGCTTCTTTTGCAGTTGAAGGAACTCCCCATGTAAATTTTAAGCAGCTTCCTGTGCGGATCGGATAAGAAACCAGTTTCACACAAGTTACCGGCATTTCACACTGGGCTTCCTGGGCTGCGTCAATATTGCTTTCACCGTCCATGATGGCGCTAAATACAACATTATTTTTAATCAACTGAGCGTCCTGCTCTGTTACCGAATCTTTATAAACATATCCTTTTTCATACCAGCCGCGGACACGTTCATACATTTTTCTGTATTCATCCGTTGCGTAAGTCAGTTGCACCTTGCCGTCGCCGCCGTTCGCAGGCACGGCTACCAGGCTTAAATTATCCCCAAGCAGGTCAAATGATGTCATATCCGAAAAATTATTTTCACCAATACAGGCTCCTCCGGTAGTAAAAATCAGATTTCCCCGGACACCGCCCGTCGGCGCCAGATAATTCCACTTCTCGCTCTTTGCCACAGCGTCCAGAATTTCCTCAAACTCATCCATAGATGTCATATTTTCAGCTTTTTCTAAAAGCCCGAGATCTTCAAGGACATCTGTACGCATAACAATCCATGCAAAGGAAGCTGCATCCGCATAAGTTGGAACTGCATATACACCCCCATTCACTGTCGTCGCCTGAAGCAAATCTCCTACTGTATCTAATACCGGTTGGCCATATTCCTCAAGCAATTCTGAAATATCCTGAAGCTGTCCCTGAGAACGCATTGTTGTAAAGCTGGATGAGCCCCCTGGTAAGGTAAGCATTAAATCCACCGGTTCACCGGACGACATCATTAAGCCAACCTGCTGGTCGTAAGAGCCGATCTCATAAATCTCGATATTGACATGCGTATTAATCTCTTTTTCCGTAATCTCATTGATTTTGGCTTCAACAGCATCAACTCCTGTAGGAACCGGCCCCATAGAGTCAAAAAGCACTGTGATTTCAGCCATATCATCCCATGTCACGTTATATTTTAAATGATCTTCATTACTTTCAGATCCTTCTGTGGTCTTCCCAGCATCTGTTGTCGTCTGCGTCTTATCCGTTTCAAAACTATCAGACAGGCTTTGATTTGAGCCGCTGCCCTCAGCCTCCGCATTACCGCAGCCAGCAGCTAAAGACAGCATTAGTACTCCTGATATTAAACACGACGTCCATTTTCTTCCAAACATATTCATTTTTAACCTCCGTCCTTTCTTACGCCGTTCCCCCGTAACAGCCATTACGCTCCTCCGGCACTTATGATTTTTCTGTGTCGCCATTCTATGACTACTGGCCGAGCCACTCAATTCCCCTCTTAATATTCCTGTTCCAGAAATCCCATTCATGGGCGCCCTCATCCTCGTAATAGGTAAGGCTAGCGCCATGCTCTTCTAAAAATTTTTTATAATCCCTGTTCGTCTTAAGCAGGCCGTCGTCCTTCCCGATAGACATAAATATATCCACCGGTTCTCTAGCTTCCAAAAAGAGCTGCCTCGGATCCATATCGCTGCCGGGAAGCTTTGACACATCCCCGCCAAAAATCCGGTCATAGTGGCTGCGCTTCTGGAAATGCAGCGCCGCGTCCTCGCTGGAATTAACAGCATCATCCATAATCAGCGCGCTGGACAGGGCGATAATTTTGCTGAAGGTTTCATTATACTTTAAACCGTTGCGAAGCGCCCCGTAGCCGCCCATGGAAAGCCCGCCGATGTATGTATCCTCCCGTTTCTCAGATAACGGATAGAGTGCCCGGGTCATTTCTATCAGCTCTTCCCCGATAAACCTTCCCCACTGCTCACTGGAATTATTATCGACATAAAAGTTATTATGGCCATCCGGCATAATGACCGCCAAATGATGCTCATTGGCATATTGTACAATCTGAGTGCCATAAAGCCAATCCCTGTCATCCCCCGTAATCCCGTGAAGCAAATACAATGTCCGCATTGGGCTTTCTAACTCAAAGGGATGAGGATTGGGATTCATGTAATGCCCGAAATTTTCAAAGGGCAGGATTGCCGTAAATGTAACAAATCGTCCCAGCGCCGGCGACTGATAACGGGTTGTTGTTATTGCCAAAAAACCGCCTCCTTATAGAAATTCATAATCACAGTTCTTTTGCTAAACTGCGCTATTAAAACCTGTTGTCCTGTGAATAGTAACGCTTTACTTCTGACAGAAATTATAAATCTATGACGAATCCGGAAATATACTTTTCTTATTCAAAAATTTTATAATATTTATACGCCCGGGGAGCTTTGGCAATTTTGTATAAGACAAATCAGAAGCCTCCCATATCTTACAAGCGTCTGGAAACAACTCGGAAACAGCTTCGATAAAATTACGAAACAAACAGATTTTAAAATAAATTATATGCAAAAAACAATTTAAAACCCATTTCGCATTAATATAAAATATTTTAGGAGGGATTCTCTTTGTGTGGATTTATCGGCTTTACAAATAACAGCCTGCATGATAATTTAGAACAGATTGTCGATGAGATGACCAATGCCATCAGGCACCGCAGCCCGGACAGCGGCGGAAAATATATCGATCCATTAATATCTATGGGATTTCGTCGGCTGAAAATCATTGATCTGTCCAGCCAGGGCGACCAGCCCATGTTAAATAATGACGGAAGCTGCGTCCTTGTATTTAATGGTGAAATTTATAACTACCAGGAGCTTCGGGAAACACTGATCGCCCGCGGCCATAGATTTAAGAGCGAAACCGACAGTGAGGTTGTTCTGCACGGCTATGAAGAATATGGCACAGCGATTCTTAGAAAGCTTCGGGGAATGTTTTCTCTGGCTATTTGGGATTCCAATAATCACTCAATTTTTATGGCAAGGGATTTCTTTGGGATTAAGCCGCTGTATTACACACAGCATACACAGGATCATTCTCTCGTTTTTAGCTCTGAGATTAAGGCAATTTTAAAGCACCCGCTTTATATCAAAGAATTTAATGAAAATGCTCTGAGGCCGTATTTATCCTTCCAGTATTCTGCACTGGATGAAACCTTTTTTAAAGGCGTATACAAGCTTCCCCCGGCCCATTATATGCTGTACAAAAACGGAAAAATGACAATCCGGCCGTACTGGGAGGCTCGTTTTAACCAAACTGACAGGTTCCTGAAATATTATACAAATATTATCAGCGAAATGTTAGAAGCGTCCGTAAACTGCCATAAGATCAGTGATGTTAATGTCGGTTCGTTTCTTTCTGGCGGAATCGATTCAAGTTATATCACCTCACTGCTTTTGCCAAATGAGTCCTTTTCCGTCGGCTTTAGCCGCGGTGATTTCAACGAAACCGCCGAGGCCGCCCAGCTTTCAGATATGCTTGGAATAGAAAATCACAGTAAAATCATTTCGCCCGAGGAATGTTTTTCAATAATGCCAAAAATTCAGTACTACATGGACGAGCCCGCGGCAAATCCATCCTGCGTACCGCTCTATTTCCTGTGCCAGCTTGCCTCTGAGCATGTCACTGTCGTTTTATCAGGAGAAGGCGCTGACGAGATTTTTGGCGGTTATTTATGGTACCTGACTTCCCGCAAAATGCGTGCCTATAAAAAGCTTCCGTTTTTTATAAGGCGGCGCATACACAATACCGTAAAAAGCCTGCCCCAAAACCGTATCACCGATTTTTTGTACCGCGGCGGGCAAAAGGTTGAAGAACGCTTCATCGGCCAGGCCTACATTTTCCAGGAAAAAGAGGCCTTCGATATTCTCAATGAAAAATACCGCCGCGGCCCCACGCCTTCGCAGGTCACGCAGCGGTTTTATGACAAGGTCCAGGGCCAGGATGATTTAACGAAAATGCAGTTTCTTGATATAAACCTCTGGCTTCCCGGCGATATTTTATTAAAAGCCGATAAAATGAGTATGGCCCACTCTATTGAGCTGCGCGTACCATTTCTCGACAAACAGGTTATGAAAATAGCAGAAAAAATACCTTCCAGGTATCGTGTCCGCAATATGAATACTAAATACGCGCTTCGTGCCGCCGCAAAAACGAAGCTCCCCAAGGCCTGGTCTAACCGGCCCAAGGTTGGCTTTCCTGTTCCAATACGCTATTGGTTCAGAGAAGAGCGTTATTATCAAATGATCTGCGGCCTGTTCACAGGTGATGAAGCAAGACAGTTTTTCAACACTAAAGCACTTCTGAAGCTAGCCAGGGATCATTATGAAAGCAAAGCAGACAATGGACGGAAGCTTTGGACGATTTACACCTTCCTTGTATGGTACCGCCAGTTTTTTAGTATATAGGAAGCGCGTTGCCTATACCCCCCCCCAATGGACATGCAGGAACGTCATAGCTCATTAATCAAAACGCCTTGTTCTAAAAGCCCATGCAAGCAGCCCAAAAAATATCAGGCCGTCAATAACCAGCAAAATAACCACATTTGTTACAGCTCCAAAAACAAAAAGTATTGTAAACAGTTCCACAGACCAAAGCACGAAGCATAAAAAATTAGCGATATAATTTGCCGCCGCATCACAGCTAAAATCCGGCATATGCAGCCAAAGCCAGCGCCATATAAATGGCCTAAGCCCTGCGCGGATAAGCACACATGCCAATGGATAGGCAAAAATAAATACTTTATCCACAGATGAAGCTACGGCACCGTCGCTCCACTGGATTGGCAGCCGGCCCGGAATAAGCACATAACCGGCAGCGGCCGTCACCAGGCACAATAGTGTGAGTATTCCCCACAAAATCCAGCTCCCCCATAAATAGATAAAGCTCGCGCGGTCCTTTTTCAATGCAGGCCTGTTATCTTCCCAGTAGTCCTTAACGCTTCCCACATACTTATCCGGCTCAAGATTTTGAAAGGTCAGGGCCTCGTCCTTAAGCATATGGCTGCATAGCTGTTTTGCCTGCTCTAATTCTAAAAGCTCTTTTTCTAATTTTTTATTTTGGAGCTTTAACACATGGTTTAAAGTGGCTTCGCCGCGAATCATTTTCTGGATGGCCTCCACAGGCACTCCCAGCGTCCTTAAATAAGCAATTTTTTTGATTTGCCGGACATCCTCCTCAGAATAAATGCGATAGCCATTTTTTTCATTTCTTTTCGGTTCAATCAGCTTTTCCTTCTCATAGAACCGGATATTTGACCGGGCAAGCCCGGTCATCTCCTCCATCTCCTTGATGGTCATAAACCTCATTCCTTTCATTTTCTATGCCTCATCTTCTACAACATAAAAAATCTAAAATGGTATAAAACGATAACTTGTAACCCGTTCAGGTGCCTGTCTTTGCCCCGTTTTACCCGCCGTGTGAACAGTTACGCTAACTTATTATAAAGTGTGAATAAGGTTTACAGTCAAGAAAAATCTCACTTATGTACCAGTAAACAGCCCCGCTGCGATACAACAGCCAACTCACAGCAAAGCTAGTCTTTGCTTCGCTCCGTCGGTAGCAAACATATGCAGGGCTTACCGCACAAAAAAACCGCAGCCCTTAAAACATAAAGGCTGCGGCTCATTTTAATCAGTCCTGAACATATGGCATTAAAGCGATATGTCTTGCTCTCTTGATAGCTACAGTAAGAGCTCTCTGATGCTTTGCACAGTTGCCTGTGATTCTTCTAGGAAGAATCTTGCCTCTTTCAGATACATATCTCTTTAACTTGTTTACATCTTTGTAATCAATAACTGCATTCTTATCTGCACAGTATACACATACTTTTTTTCTTCTGCGTCCGCCGCGTCTTTTCATAGGAGCGTCGCTTCTCTCTTTATTGTATGGCATAACACTAACCTCCTTCAATCAATTTTAAATCATTAACTAAATGGTAATTCCTCGTCAATTCCTTCCGGAATATTCATAAAACCATCGCCAATGGCTGCACTCGGTGCCGGCTTTTCCGGAGCCTGGTAACTGCTTCCGCCGCCAAAGCCGCTGTTCTGACTGGCTGCCGCTTTGCTTTCAGCAAATTCCTGCTCATCAACAACAACGTCGGTCGTATAAACCTTAACGCCATCCTTGTTCACATAGCTGCCTGTCTGGATCCTTCCCACAATTGCAATCTTTGTTCCTTGTCTGAAATACTTCTCAGCAAATTCAGCGCTGCGTCCAAAGGCTACACATCCGATAAAATCGGCGTTATTTTCACCGTCGCGCCGGTATGAACGGTCAACGGCCAATGTGTATCTTGCGACTGCGGTTGCTTTTTCACCTTGTGAATACCTAACTTCTGGATCTCTTGTTAATCGTCCCATTAAAATGACTTTATTCATGCCTGGACCTTCCTCTCCTGATTAAGCGTCCTGTCTAACGCATAAATAACGAATAACATTTTCCATAATACGTACGCGATGTTCGATTTCATTCGGGCAATTAGAATCAGATTCAAAAGTGATGAAGTAGTAGAAACCTTCTTTCATTTTCTGAATTTCGTAAGCAAGTCTTCTCTTACCCCATTCATCAACGTTAACTACTGTACCGCCGAAACGAGTAATGTACTCTTTGATCTTTTCGATTGTAGCTGTTCTAACGTCATCTTCTACTTTTGCACTAACTACTACAGTTAATTCGTACTTATTCATGCTAAGCGCACCTCCTTCTGGTCTTTAGGCCCTCCGATCGGCGGAGAGCAAGGATTTATTCTCGCACGGGATATATCGGCCTTTTATGCCAAATATCCCACAATTCATAAGAATACCATGCTTTTCCCACAAAAGCAAGCCTTTTCTTGCAAAAAATGTTTTCGTTCTGCGTCCGAAGGACATAGTTTTACTGTTGCCTATCAATTTCTGTATCTGCGGATTAGTGTCGCGGCATATCCGTTTTTGCCCCTTTGCTTTGCGCGGGTTCTTGTTTCTATCCACCACAAAGCCTCCTATTACGATACATCTGCAAACTCAGATCCCCCGGCAGGACGCCGGGGTAATCTGGCGGATATTTTTTTCCACTTGTTTTCTTGGTATCATAATCTGATGTCCACAGCCCATACATTTCAGCCTGAAATCTGCGCCGATCCTCAAAACCTCCCATTCAAAGCTGCCGCAGGGATGCTTCTTTTTTAACTTTACAACGTCGCCTACCTGAATATCCATCCGACTATCCCAGTTCCTTTCATTCTTCCTTTTTAGGGTAGTATACCATTAATCTTATGTTTTTGCAAAGTATTCGCGGGGAATTGGGAAAAGAAATGTAACAGTTCAGCATGGCTGAACGTTTACAAAGAAATGCAGTAATCTGTAACCGTCCAGGGATCTGAACAGTTACAGATATTCAGCTATACAGCGGATGGAAGCCAGACAGCCCCCCGATAGAAAAAAGGCGCAAAATAGAAATTGATAGTTTTATTATAACAGACATTTTCCATGAATAAAAGAGGACGTAAGCCACAATTTATCGGGAGAATCCGGCAAAAGACGGCAGCAGGCGGACGGATACGGCAAAAGTTACGTTTTACTGTCTGTCCAATGAGCAGCTACTTATCCAGCCACTCATCCAACTGCTCCTGATAACAGCGAATAATTTTATCTACGCCGGAATCCCGAAGCTTTTTTAAAAATTCCTGATAAACATTTTCATTAGCCATACCTGTTTCAATTTGGGGCCTATACTGGTCAATGGCATTAATAACGGCTGCCATTTCTGTGCTGACAGAGGATGTATCGCATGAAAAGCCCAGATATTTTGACACTTTACTATTTTTCATAGCTTCCAGAGATTGTTTGCGTATATCTTTATCCATGCCGTCCCACGGTAATATAAGAAATTGATTTCCACATATAAAATCATTTGTATGATATGCAGGCGTTTCATTCCCGTCAATATATTTTGCAATCCCATTGACTACTTCATAGTCCACGCCTTCAATTCCCCAGGCCATAAGATTACAAATCTGCTCATTGGTAAACATCAGACTTAAAAAAGCTATGGCGGCTTCCGGTTCTTTTGCTGCCGATGGAACGGCCCAGACAAACTTTGTGCATGAACCGGTAGTTATCGGCTGGTCAATAATTTTAACACAAATCATTTCCATGCCGCATGCCGCCGACTTCGCCGCCTCAATTCCAAGCTCCGAATTACTAAAAAAAGAAAAGGCTGCGTCAGCTTTCACAAGTGTTTGCCCCATATCTGTAGTTGTAGCAGAATCTTTATAGACATAGCCTTTTTCGTACCACACTCTCATTATTTCATACATTTTTTTATATTCTTCTGTTTCATAATTGATACATACCGTAGAATCGCTGCCCTCTGGGTTTATTGAAATCAGGCGGTTTCTGTCGCCCAGGGGGTCATAACAAGACATATCTTTAAAATTATTATGGCCAAGGTAATCGCTTTCCTGTGCCATACATTCTCCCGGGTTTGTCGAAACAAGCGGCGCCAGATACGACCATCGTTCGCTTGTTTTTACAGCCTCTAAAATAGCTTCATATTCTGACAGGGATGTCATATTTTGGGCTTTTTCCAAAAGCCCCAGGTCTTCCAGGACATCTGTGCGCATCACTAAATAAGCGCTGCAGGCCAAATTTCTATAACCAGTAACTCCATAAATTTTCCCATTAATCGTCGTTCCCAAAACCAAATCGCCTAAAAGCTCTAATACAGGCGTTCCATAATCTTCCAGCAAATTTGTAATATCCGAAAGCTGGCCCTGCATCTGCATATTCGTATATGTTGACGCCCCCGAAGGCATTGTCATAAGCAAATCGACGGTTTCCCCAGAAGACATCATCAGGCCTACCTGCTGATCATAACTTCCCGATTCTATCATTATCAAATTGACATGAACATTTAATTTTTCTTCTGTAATAATATTTATCTCATCTTCTACAGCAGATAGGCCAGGTGGCAGCGGACCCATGGATGGATATACGACGGTTATTTCTGCCATATCTTCCCACCCGTTCCCCAGCGCCGCGCTTCCTGAATTTGTCTGTGTATTTCCCTGTAATGCGGTCTGCGGTCCGGCTTCAGAATTACAGGCTGCAAAAACCGTTAAAATTATCCCCAAAACAGCTATAAATATTTTTCTTTTCTCCTGCTTATATTTTCCCCAAAACTTAAACATATAGCGCGCCCCCCTTTTTCATTTTAAATGCCGCACTGTATCAGATGTTTGCATATACCATACAAGCATTTCCTTTTCCATCTGTGTGATAATTTCCTTATAATCTGCATGACCATAATAATTTTTTTCTTCAAGCTTATCCTTTGCCAGATCAAAAAACTCATTCTCCCCGTTGCTGCGCAAAATCAGCTTATAATCTCCCTGCCGCATCATCGTTCCCCTGCAAACGCACTCTCCATGCTCCTGCTGGATCATCATTTTGGGATAATAAACACAATTTTCCTTTAATAAAAAGGAATAATCCCTTTTTGTTCCCTCAAAGCACTGAGGCTCCCTCAGATCATAGCCGCCTTCACAATAAACTGGCTCATCCTTCCATTGTTCTTCCCCTGTATCGCCGTCAATGCCCAAAAGCGGGCCAAGCGATTTGCCAAAATGGTCGTGTCCGGAAGCCACTCCCTCTTTTTCTAAAATCGTAGGGAATATATCAATCTGCGAAACAAGATCTGACACCCGGCGGCCTTTGGGAATACCAGGGCCTCTCATAATCAATGGCGTTTTCGTTAAATCATCATAAAAACAGTTTGGCCATTTTTCCACAAGGCCGTAGTCGCCTGCAAAATCTCCATGATCTGAGGTTGCAATAACCATTGTCTGATCCTCAAGCCCCCTGACTTTTAGCGTATCTAAAACACGCCCCAGCATATCATCACAATACGTTATCATTCCCTGATAAATCGCCGCGCATTTTTGAAATACAGCGTTGTCCATTACTTCAAAGCCCGAATATTCTCTCAGCCACCGGACAAACGACGGCTCCATTCCATGTCTGTGGGTTCTTAGCTTAAAATCCTCTGGCTGGTACATCTGATGATAATACTTCGTACATACATAAGGCGCATGGGGATGATTTATGGAAATAAACAGGAAAAACGGGGCGTCTCCCGGTTTCCAGCTTCGTATAAATTCAAGGCCCCTTTCCACAATTTTTGTATCCTGCATACCTTCCAGCTCACAGTCGTCCATTGGCGGAAAAATCATTGTGTAGTCATCAGAAAAAAGATGCATCTCTTTTTGGCTTTTTTTGCCGTCCGGACTTCTCCATATGCTTTCCGCCTCCGTCCGGCTCCCACCGCAAGCATCATAAATACTGACAGAATCTTCCAGCGCCTTTGCGTCAAGCACATGGTTTTTCCCAAGTAAAATTACCTGATACCCGGCATTTTTCAAATACCGTAAAAAATTGGGGTCCTGGGGCGTCAGGAAATTTAAAAGGCTCCGAAAGCCCCCTACATGGGGATACCAGCCAGTAAGCAAGGAGCAACGCGAACCGACACACACCGGGTTTTGTACATAATGATTTTCAAAAAGTGTTCCTTCGGACGCCAGACGGTCATAATTGGGCGTACGGGCAATGGGGTGTCCGTAACATCCCAGGTTTTCGGCACGCATTTCATCTGTAAAAAACATGACATAGTTCATAGCTTTTATCCTCCTCATTTTTATGTTTGGTATAATATGGCTGCGGACATACAAAACAGTATTGTTACAACGATTATAATTGATTTTCGCCTGTAATCTGCAATCCAAAAATGCTGTACAGCTCCAAAATTCTGCATCAACACTTCAATATTTGATAATTTTCAACAATTCAGACAACTAAAAGTTACTGTCCACGGATGTCCTGTAAACAGTAACACTAAAATATCCCATGGTCTTTATACAATTTATGGGCTATTGCTTTCCACAAACAAAAAATATATAATTATCTGTAATTATTTGTACTGTTACTGCATTTTACAGGAGGAAAATAAGGACATGGGAACCAACACAAATACCGATACGCCTATTTCTGCCCTTGCTGCGGAATACAATTTTTTGCCGGAACATAATATTGAAAAAAGAATCGCCCAAATCGTCTTAAGCCATATATCTGAAATCCCTCGTTTAACGCTCGAAGAAATTTCCGGCTTATGTGATGTTTCGCCGTCAACCTTTTCCAGGTTTTGCAAACATATGGGCTATAGCTCCTACACAGCCTTTAAAATAAAAATGTCTGACGCTCTGGAAAGTTACCCTTATCATTCTTCCTCTCATCATGCCATAAGCCGCAGCAGCGAATCCTTTATTCCCGCCATGGCTGAGATGATCCAAAGGGATGTGCAAAACTTTTTTAAAGGCTTCCAAAAAGAAACTTATTGCCAGCTTGTGAACGAAATGAAAGCCTGTTCTTATATTTATTTCCATGATACAGTTTATTCCACAGTCCGGCTCTCCCTCCAATGTGATCTGGCAGTTGATAAAAAAATCGTAACCTTTTCGCCCAACCGTGCGCAGCAGCGCAGAGATGTACGCACCGCCCGTCCGGGTTCCCTGTTTATTTTAATTTATGATGGACATATACGTTCCAGGGAGATCCTGGAGTCTGCACAGTACCTCCATTCTCAAAAACATATCGCTAAAACGGCGTTATTTTCTCCCACAGCCCAGCTTCCTGCTGCAAAGTATTGCGATTATTTTTTTGAACTGCCCCAGGGCGGTACTGCACTGACCGATATGCTGATCCATGACCTGGCTTACGACTACTTATCTATCCTTTACCGCGAAACCTGCCGCAGCTTATAGATCTTCAGGAAATGCCGTGAAACCTGCCACATTATTTTAAAGGAGCCACTCCCATGAAACATATTATGCTCATCGACGATGATACTTGTATTATTGAAATGCTCAGAGAACTTCTCGAAAAAGAAGGTTATTCCGTCACAGCAGCCTATTCAGGCTCAGAGGCGCTTTTAGCCATCCCGAAGCGCCGGCCCGACCTGATCCTTTTAGATCTCATGCTTCCGGGCCTTTCCGGTGAGGAAGTTCTTTCCAAAATCCAGGGTATACCTGCCATTATCATCAGCGCCAAGGACAATATTGACGATAAAGTAAGTGTCCTTCTTGGAGGGGCTGCAGATTACCTGACAAAGCCATTTGATCCCCGTGAACTTCTGGCCCGAATCACTGTTGCCTTGAGAAATGCCGCAGCCTCAGGACAGGCTCCGGTTCTTACCTATGAAAATATTTCCATGGACACAGCGCAGCATCTTGTAACCGTTGAGAAAACACCTATAAAGCTGACAAAAACCGAATTTTCTATATTAAAGCTTTTACTTATCAATCAAACTCAAATTATTCCCAAATCCACCATGCTGGAACGCCTTTCCCTAGATACACCCGATTGTATGGAAAGCTCCCTCAAGGTTCATATTAGCAATCTCCGCAAAAAGTTAAAAAATGCCGATCCATTTCACCGCGATTTCATTGAGGCGGTTTGGGGGATCGGTTTTAAGCTTACAGGCGCTCCAGAATGATCTCACAGCCATCGGACGGGGCTTTCATAGTAAACGGACATGCCGCCGTCCGGCGGCATCACTATAAATGAAAGCTCAGGATTGCTCCGTGCTACGCACTCCCGCAATCCTGCCGACGGTATTCGCACTTTCCGCTGCCTAACGGCAGCCCGTGCTCATACCGTCTTGTCGGCAAATGTCCGCGCATCCGGCCAAGCGAGCTTGCCCGTCTGTGCGTCCACTTGCCGAGCTTTCATAGTAAATATTTACGTTTTCTTTACCTTTTTCTTTACCCTTTTCTTAACAAATAGCGTGTAAATTAAAGGATAAAGGAGGTTTTATTTTTATGGACTATATTTTAGAAGTTAACGGCCTGTGTAAGCAATACAGACATTTTAAAGCGCTTAATGATTTTTCTATGCATATTCCCAAGGGAGCGATTTACGGCTTTGTCGGGAAGAACGGCGCCGGAAAAACAACGCTGATCCGGCTGATTTGCGGCCTTTTGCCGCCTACCTCGGGCAACTATACGCTCTACGGTACAGAAAGCACGAAAAAATCTATTGTTAAGGCCCGCCGCCGTATTGGTGCTATCGTTGAAACACCGTCCATCTATATGGATATGACGGCTCAGGATAATTTAAAAGAACAATACCGTATTTTAGGCGTTCCTTCCTTTGATTCAATCCCGGAGCTCCTAAAGCTTGTAGGGCTTGAGGGGACCGGCAGAAAAAAAGCAAAAAATTTTTCTCTGGGTATGCGGCAGCGTCTTGGCATTGCTATCGCCCTGGCAGGCAATCCTGATTTTCTTATTCTTGATGAGCCGGTCAACGGTCTCGACCCCCAGGGGATCATTGAAATACGGGAACTGATTTTAAAACTCAACCAGGAGCATCAAATGACTGTGCTGATTTCCAGCCATATTCTCGATGAGCTTTCACGACTGGCTACCCATTACGGCTTTATTGACCGCGGGCGCATGGTTCGGGAAATCAGTGCAAAACAACTGGAGGACGCCTGCCGGAAGTGTACCCGGATAGCTGTTTCTCATATTCAGGCGCTCATCCGCGTATTGGAAGAGAAGCATTTAGAATACAGTATTCTCTCAGACTCAGAGGCCGACATATTTGGCCCTGTCAGTGTGACAGATCTCGTCATAACGCTTTCTCAAGAGGGCTGCGAAGTTCTCTCTCTGACCTCTCGGGATGAAACACTGGAAAGCTACTATATGAATCTTATCGGCGGAGGTGAGTATCGTGAATAAATTATTATCCGCGAATTTTGTGCGTTTATTTAAAAATAAGGTATTCTGGATATGTATGGGCTTCATGTTTGCATTAAGCGCCATACTATATCTTAATTACTATTTTATGGGCCGCCATTATTCCGTTTCCGTCAGCCTCGAGGAAGGATTTTTTGTCTATGCGGCCTTAATTGGGATTCTCCTTGCGGCTTTTGTAAGCCTTTTTATTGGAACAGAATACAGCGATGGAACAATCCGAAATAAAATTTGTGTCGGCCATACGCGCACGGCAATTTACCTGTCCAATACTATTGTCTGTGCGGCAGCCGGACTTTTCATGTGTATGGCTTATATTTTAGGGGCCATTTTCATAGGGCTACCGCTCCTCGGCTTTTTTAAAACGGATTTGTCAACGATTTTTTCGATTGTTTTATGTACTCTATTGATGTCTGTGGCCTTCTCTTCTATTTATACGATGATTGCCATGCTCAACCAAAGCAAGGCTGCTGTCGCTGTCATCAATATTCTTGGCGTCGTTGTCCTGCTCCTTTTAGCTTCCTATATCAGCTCCAGACTAAGCGAGCCTAAAATGTGGGATAGCTATACTTATATCAATGATGAGGAAGAAATTATCACTGAACCTGCCGAGCCTAATTCTAACTACGTGGACGGCGCCTGGCGGGAAGTACTTATTTTTATTAATGATTTTCTACCTACAGGCCAATCATTACAGCTATGCCGTGTGTCTGACGAAAGCAAAAATACAATGATGATTTATTCTATCGTCATTACTGCGGCAGTCACCGCCCTGGGGGCAGCGGCCTTTCAGCGAAAAAATTTGTAAAGTAGAGGTATATTTATGAGCGCTGTATTATATTTTATCATTTTCCTTCTCCTGTGCAGCATTTTCGTTTTATCCCTAAAAATATTTCTTATGCGAAAAGCTGCAAGAGAAATTAAAGAATCCCTGGATGAAAAGCTTAAAACCGATACAAATACGCTCATTGACATATCCAGCCGCGACAAGCATATGCGGTGCCTGGCGGCCGCCATTAACAGACAGCTTCGCCTTCTTATTGAAGAACGCCGCCGTTTTGTCCAGGGAGATAAAGCCCTAAAGGACGCTGTGACAAACATTTCCCATGACCTGCGTACACCGCTGACAGCGATCTACGGTTATCTCGATCTGCTAAAGGATGAGGAAAAGTCTGAAAATGCAAAACGTTATCTTTCTATTATCAAAAACCGCACAGACGCCTTAAAGAGGCTTACCGGCGAGCTTTTTTCCTATTCTGCCCTGATAACCTCCCCAGATACACAACAAAAAGAGGAGCTTGTTTTAAACAAGCTCCTTGAGGAAAGTGTTCTCGCTTATTACGGCGCGCTGAAAAAATGCGGCATTTCTCCTGAAATTTCAATGCCCGAATCGCCTATTTGCCGTACCTTGAATAAAAATGCCTTATCCCGAATTTTTTCCAATATTATAAGCAATGCGGTCAAGTACAGCAGCGGAGACCTTAAAATTACACTCACAGCCAATGGAGAAATGATTTTTTCCAATAATGCCCCGGAGCTGAATGAGCTGACTGCCAGCCAGCTTTTTAACCGTTTTTATACCGTGGAAACTGCCCGAAAAACGGAAGGCGGTATCGGGCTCTCTATTGCCCGCAGCCTGACCGAGGAAATGGGTGGCTCTATCACTGCCCGCTATGTTGCCGGAAGGCTGTATATCCATCTGAAAATCTAACCTTGCCATTAGATGTTCCTCCTGCGATGGACGCCTATCAAAATAAATATAACAATCTGTATCGCCACGAGCCCGCACACAATAGAAACCCACCATTGAGATGATTTTTCTACGTTTTTTTCTTCAATCGCCTCGCCTTCCGGCGGAACAATCTGAGTTGTCACTAAAACCTGCTCGGAATATTCATTCCCTTCTTCATCCTCATATTGCACAAGAACGGTTCCCGTCGTCTGGCCGTAACCATTGCCGGAAGATCCGCCCGTGCTGGCTGTGCTGCTGCCGGAACCGCCGCCCGTACCTTCTGCGCTGCTGCCGGAACCGCCGTCCGTGCCACCTGCGCTGCTGCCGGAACCGCCGTCCGTGCCTCCTGCGCTGCTGCCGGAACCGCCGCCCGTACCTTCTGCGCTGCTGCCGCTCAGCTTTCCGACAAGCGTATGCAAAACAATCGAAGCGCTTTCCCCGGCAGCCACATCGCCGCCAAAGGCGGAGCCTGCTGCTGTCACCCCATCCATCGTCAGGGAGCATATCACATTTTTGACAACGCTTCCCCCGGTATTATAAACGTTGACTGTAATATCCTGGGAGCTGCCCGACTCCACGGAGGCAGCCATCGACGGCTGGTCTACCTTTAAAGCAAAGGAGGGTGTGATTTTCAGGAAAATATTTTCCGTGGAGGTAAGTGAGGCTGCATCCTTATCTGTAAATTCCATGGTAAGGGTCATTTTCTGGCTGTCCGATGTTAATGTATACCCCACCTCTATAGGAAATTCAATAGTGTATGTACCCCCGGCGCTCATACTGTCCACGTAAATACTGTTGGTTGCATTTACCGGCAAAAGCTCACCTGTCGCGCTCTCATAAACAATACGAATATCTTTAACTGCGGTCTGGGAGCTGGAATTTTTTAATGTCACCTTAATATTGACCACATCCCCCGGATGTATTTCCTCAGAATCCACAGTACAGTCAAGAATACGCAGCTTCGCCGGCGCTGTAGGGGATTCCCCGCCGCTGCTGCCCCCGCCGCCGCTGCCGCCTCCCCATGTCACCGGGCTGTCTGTCACTGGCCCCATGCTCCCGTCGCCAATCTGGCCGTCCGGGTTCTTGTCATCTGGATTTTCATTTCCAGGCTCTGTTGTATCTGGTTCATTTATATCTGGATCTGTTGTGTCCGGCTCATTTGTGTCTGGTTCGTCATCCCCCGGCGCGCCGGTATCATTCGTTTCACTTTCTGGCGGAATATCTCCCGTTTCAGATTCACCGGTTTCGTCACTCTCCGTCTCATTGCTTTCATGCCCGCCAGGAATGGTTGTTTCCTGCGTCTGACTTGTATCGCTCTCCTTCGTTTCCTCCGTGCCCTCGGTTTCCTCCGGGTCTTTAGAAGCTTTAAACCTTAACTCAATAGAGCCGTCTGTTTCAAGAGCCTGGCTGCCTCCGGGGCCTGCAATGCTGCCTTTAATATGAACCCTCGCACGAACCGTCAGTGGTATCATCTGGCTTTTAATATCCGGGTGCCATTCAATAAGATACGCCTCTGCCGTCCTATCTGTTCTTGAAACCGTTCTTTTGGCCGTCAGCTCATATCTGAGTGTATTTACATTCACGGCGGCCTCCTGCGAAAGCTCGAGAGTCACCTGCACCAAATCTCCGGTAACAGCAGAATCCGCAGGCAAATACGTAAAAGGGATATAAACGGTCATTCCTTTTTCTATAGTGAAAATCCCTTCATTATTCGCAGGAACCGACATCTTGTCATAAAGGTGTTCTCCGTCAATGGAAAAATAAGAATTTTCCCACACAGACGCTCCAAAAGCCACAGGATAACTATACTCTGAGGGCAATCGTTCAGGTGCTTGAACTGTTGCAGGTGCCTGGACGGCTGCCGCTGCGGCGCTGCCCGCCCCCCTATTAGGGGCCGCAAAGGCCGGAGCTGTCTGTATGGCACAAGACGCGGCGAATAAAGCCGTAAATACCCACGCCGAAATTTTGTTTTTCTTAAAACGCATCTTCACAATCTGTCAAACCTCCCTGAGTATGCCTGCATCCATCTCACATACAGTGTCGCAAAGCACTTCAATGTCTTTCATATTATGGCTGGCAAGCAAAATCGTTTTGCCTCTTTTTTTCAGATCCAGAAGCACCTGGCGGATCTGGGCCACACCATTTTTATCAAGGCCGTTAAACGGCTCATCCAAGATTAAAAATTCCGGATCCTCCATAATTGCCTGGGCAATACCAAGGCGCTGACGCATTCCCAGGGAATATTTACTCACCGGCTTTCTAAGCTTTGGAGATAGCCCTACGGTTTCCAAAACCTCAATAATGTCTTCCTTGTGGATCTTCCCGTTAAGGGAAGCCAGAATCTGAAGGTTTCTAAAACCCGTCATATGGGGCAGAAACCCCGGGGATTCAATAATAATCCCAGTATTTTCCGGAAAATCTCTCTGTCGCCCGATAACGACTTTATTGACGCTTATTTTTCCCTCGTCAGGGTGCATAAAGCCGCAAATGCATTTAAAAAGAACCGTCTTGCCGGAACCATTATTTCCAATAATTCCATGAACCATGCCATCGGCAAAATCATGGGAAACCTCTTTAAGCACCTGCTCCTCTCCAAAAAATTTACTTACATTTTCTATATGCACATAATCTTTCATTATTGTATACTCCATTATTCTATTGTCAGCCTTATCCATGCTGCCCTTAGCCCTCCTCCGTATTTCCGGCAAAATAAAAGGAGTAATATTTCATCCTCCAAAGGACAATGACCGCCATGATTACAATAAGACCTGTAAAAATGCCGTAAGTCGCGGCCAGCGTCGGCAGCCGGTCATAGCCAAAATCATGGGAGGGAAATGTTGCCTGCCTTAAAGGAGACAGCCACCCGCACCAAATACTCGCCCGGTAAGTAACCTCCGTACTCAGCCGGAATATAGAGGCCAGGCCGTCAGCATTGAGCAAAAAGCCATACAAGTGAAAAATAAACGCCGCCGCAATGCCTGCCGCCTGGTTTTTAAGCAATGTCACAAGATACATGACAAATACGGCGACAAGAATATAAAGAAGCATAAGTATAAATATATTCACCATACATTCGATGGGGCGGACCATTTCAAAGGTTTTAAGCTGCGCCGGAATAAAATAGGTTTCCGAAAGCCCCGAATAGGCCAGCTTAGCCGCTGTCGGACTCCACATATTCCCAATAAATGCATTTCTGAAGCAAAAAAGAATGGTCATTAATAAAATGTAGACCGTATAAAGCAGACTGGCTGTAATAAGGTAAAGCATTTGCCCGAGTACCCATGTCCGCACACGGATACGGATTAAATAATAGGGTACGCTGCCGTCAAGAAACGGCATGTCTGCAAAAAGTAAAATAACCGCCAGCGCCACTAAAAGAATGGACGTTCCATCGCCAAATACCCATATAAAGGGTTCAAAAATCTGTAGGGTCAAATCATACTCCGCCGAAAAATCGACCACATTTTCCGTCAGCAGAAAGGCAATGACCGCTCCCAGGACAAAGGATAGCACGATCCTCCAATTTTTCCTCCACCGGGAGTAATGATAAATACAAACCTTAAATATCTGATAAATATTTTTCACGACGCTCCGCCTTTCATTGATAGTGACTTTTCGCTCCGCGCTGCATGTCTTCTTCCCGGTCCGGTTTTTGTCAGTATAACCTGCCCGTAAATCAGCGCCATAAGCACGCACAGTTCGCTGACAAAACCGGCGCATCCCATATAGCCGCCCTCCCAATACTTTTCCTGCTGTAACCACTCTCTTGGATTTAATGTATAAATGCCCGTCAAATAGCGGCTTGTAATAATAATCAGCAAATAGCTGACCATAAACCCTCCGCCAAAGGCCATGTACCTGTTTCCAAACACAAGCCCAAGGGTTGAGGCCAGCATTGAAAAAAATGCGCCTGCCAGAAAAACGACAAGGGCCTGCGCCCATGCCTGAGGCCAGCTGCTGACGCTTTCACTGGCTGCCGCTTGTGAAAGAGGCCGGTAGATCATTCCCATAATTCCGGCGGCCGCCATATATCCTGCAAAAACGCTTCCGCCTCCGCCCAAAATGGAGAGAAGAATTTTCCCTGTCATATATTCCCGGCGGCCGCACCGCCCAAGATATGCTTTTAAAAAGCCGCTGCGTATGTCCGTCAATACGGAAATCCCCGCAGGAAATGCAGCGAGCAGCGGCAGGCAGAATATAAACGCCTCCGATTTACAGCCAGTGTCCAGCACAATCAAATAATATTCCCAAGCCAATCCATCCTCAAGCATTTTGCTTTCCGGGAACCATAGATCAGTGCTTCCCAAAAATAATACGGCCACTGTAGCAATAATGCTCAGCAAAAAAGGCGCGCCAATAATCCCCCGCTCTAATTCTGTCAAAATTGCCCTGATCCAGTGTTTTACTGTATTCCTCATCCTCTATACGTCTCCCGCTGTTACTGTTTACAGACGCCGTTATGGTTCATGGCACCCCTTGAACCAGGCGGCCGTCCGGATACCAGGACGGCCATACGGCTATAGACTCAATATCCTGTAGATCTGCTGATAATGCTTCCATCCATGGCATTAATCGTCAGCAAAGAATTTCTGTGGGCGGATTCATACACCCTGTCATGGTCACTCACAAAAATATAGCCGTAAACATCCCAGACCGGAATCAGCGTATAATTTTGTTCATCGCCTTCATTCTGAATACGCATCATGCCGAAGGATATTCTGGAAATTTCCAGAGGACTTCCATTCTCATAGCCATCGCTGTTATAGCTTTCATAAGCTGTGGCAAGCTGGTTATCCATAATTTCTTTCACATCGTCAAAGCTTTTAAGCGTCACGCTTTCGGAAAGGATTTCGCCCATTTTCATCGGATTGTTCCATCTAA
This sequence comes from Clostridiales bacterium, assembly GCA_018369015.1. Lineage (GTDB taxonomy): Bacteria > Bacillota > Clostridia > Lachnospirales > Lachnospiraceae > Catenibacillus. The sequence goes on from JAGZDD010000013.1 coordinate 20,998, forward strand.
AATAAACCACGCCGTCATCGGTTACTTTTAATGTCAGTTCTTCATAATCATACGTAACCCGCCCTTCATTGGCAGAATCAACGCTCCCGTCCTCTGACATGTACCATATATGATTATCCGTTTTCGTCTGTGCAATATCCCCGACGCCGTGGCTTAAATCGATTTCGTAGCCTTCCGCCTGCGAAACCTCCGATGTCTGGGGGTTATACCAGGCAATCGGTTCAACGCTGCGAACCATGAGAGAATCCGTGGAAATGCCATAATCCTCAAGAAATTCCATACACATCTGTACTGCTTCATCCTCGGTATACTGGCATATATTTGATGCAAAAGCCTGGCGGTACTGCTCCATTTCAGACTCTGAAACCAGCATTGCCGCAAAGGTTGCGATGGTCGTCAGATATTCTTCCTCAGGATGATCCGACTTTGAAAGCTGTATTGAATAGGTCGATGCGTCCTTCACCGCATAAACCGAATACCGCATTTCTTCATCCCAGTTTTCTCCGCTGATAGAATCATAGCCCATTCCAGACACCTCTTTTTGCCACTCCATGGTAATAGGAACCTTGGTCAGCTCCGACTCCGAAGGAACGCTGTCCATAGATTGCTGGCGGAATTTAATAACTTCCTCCAGTTCGGCAATCTGGCCTTGCGCATCCGGGCTGTCCGAGGCTTTCAGCTCATTAATCATCTCCTGCTTTTCCTTAATATCTTCCATGAGCCTCTCTTTTGTTATAGGCAGCGGTTCATATAACGTCCGTCCGCCTGTATATTTTTCAATCATTGCCTTAAGTTCATCATCACTCAGATCTGCCCGGATGACCGTCGCCGCTCCGGCTTTGTCGGTATCCGGCATCTCTATGGGTACATCCGTTCCCGTAATTTTTCCGCCATTGGCAATGCTTATATCAAAATTTGCCGTATCAGGAACGCCAAGCTGCTCCTTAAGCGAAGTACCCCCGGCGCTGCTCTGGCTTTCTGCCGTATATTCGTCAACAACATCATTAATGTTCTCCTTTTGGACAATAACCTCCTGCTTTGGCGTCGGCTGGCAGCCCGCAAGGAGCGCTAAGGCTCCAATCCCTAATGCGGCTGTTGTATAAAATTTTGATATGCCTGTTGTTTTTCCATTTCTTTTCTTATTAAATAACATTTTTATACCTCCAGTGAAATACCATTTTTTAACCCTTGTTAAACAGCATTTTTACCTCAGGCCCAAACAGATATATGAAAGCCGGTCAATATCCGAAATCCGTCAATATCCCACAGTCCTGTCAATAACGCTTCCGTCCATAGCGTTTATTGTCATCATAGACATGGTATCTATCTGACCATTTAACGTATTTTTTTCAAACACATCCCATACAGGAATCAGCGTATAATTGTCTTCATCATCTTTATTTTGAATCCGCATTAGACCCAGGGTTATTTTCCCAATTTCCACATTTTCTCCGGCCATATACGCCTCGGGCCCAAGAAATTTTTCATAGGAATAGCCGATCTGCCGGTGAATAACCTCTAAAATGTCGCCAAAGGGCTTAAGGCGTACCCAGTCGGCAAGTATTTCGCCCAAAACCATAGGATTTTTCCATTCCAGGGCCACAACGCCGTCATCACTGATTTCTAATTCCAGCCTTTCATAATCATACGGAAGCTTCCCGGCAGTTTTTTCCGTTCCGCCCTGTCCTTCGGAAATATAAACTATAGAATTTTGCGTCCATGTCTGAGGCACACTTCCAATCCCCCGGCTCAAAACGACCTTGTAGCCTTTAACTCCTGCGGCAATTTCCCCGGTATCTCTTTGATACTCCACCATTGGCGCAACATCTGCGGCAAGCAGCCCTTTTGTGTCCGCCCCCGCCTTCTCCAAAAAATCTAACGCGGCGTTTACTGCCTCCTGCGCAGTATACTTACATTTGTTCTCAGAAAAATAACTGTGTATTTTTGCTTCGTAATCTTCCAAGGACTGACCAGGCTCCATACTGATGTCGGCAGCCTCAATTAAATCCATATTTCCCTCAGGAAAACAGTAAAGAGATAATATACTCGCACCCTCATACTGGCTCGCGGTAAAATAATAAGCGGTACTGCCTTCCTTATTTTCGCCCGACATTTCAAGCATATCAGGCATAAGCTCATTCTCCTGCCACTGGAAACTTACCGGAGTGTCCTCAATATCCTTGGCGCTTACAGCCGTTTCCATCTGCTCCTGATAATACCTGATCTGCCCTTCAATGCCGGCAATATATTCCGGATCTCCTCCCGAAGCCTTTTGTTCATTCATCTCCCTCTGGTATCTTTCAATCCCCTGAAGATAATCCTCCTTTGTCATCGGTACGATTTCATAAGCCGTCATTCCTCTGAAATACTGTTCTACAATGGCTTTAACCTGTACCTCGCTAAAATCGTTCCGTGAAATAATTGCCGAACCAATGCGGTCGGTTTCCGGTATTTCCACAGAAACATTGTTTGCTGTAAATTTTATATGGCCCTGCTCCGGTTCTGCCACAAAATTGACAGTTTCAGGCGCGCCAAGCTGCTGCCTGAGCAAAACGCCCTCAGTGTACCCACTGTCGGCTCCATCCATCTTATAATCGCCAATGACATCCTGCATATTTTCCTTCTGGGAAATAATCTCGCTCTCCGGCGTAGGCTGGCAGCCGGAGAATATCCCGGCGGCTGTCAGCGTTACTCCTACAATAGCCGCCCCAATACACATCCGGCTGCGCACATGACATCCGGCGCTGTGTGGATAATATTGCGCTCGCCCATGAGATGTCATTTGTCTGTAATCTTCCGTCTGTCCACAATGTTTCTCTCGTCTGCATCTGTTCAGCATCAAATCCTCCCCCGCAGCAGTTTTCCCTGGAAAAACTGCCGTCCTATGTTCTGCGCAGCAGTTTACTAAAAACCTAGCCGGCAGCAACTGCTGTGCTTCATATTGTAAAAGAATCACGTTTCCCGAATGTATCAGAATTGTTTCTAAGATGTTTCCAAAATAAGATTGCTGTCCGCAGATGGCGGAGTGCCGGCGGTACGGTGTCGTCTGGCTTTTATTCGTGGTGGTGCCGCATGGCCGCTATCCAAAATATTCAACAATAATTTTTATCTCTTTTTTATTTTTATCGTCACATTTGATATATTTTTTATTTTATGTTAGAATTAATTCAGCTAAATATCTAATTTATAACATAAAATTAAATTTTTAGAGAGGGGAGGAAACACATGAAAGGATATTTTTTTCTTGGCATGTTATGTTTAGGATGTTCCATGTTCATTGCCTGTAATAAACCGTCGGAGCAGCCAGCAACAGAAAGCTTCTATGAAAGCCAAAGTCAGAGTTTGGCCGATTCTGAATCCGTACCCAGTTCCGTCGGCTCACAGTCTGATGTTGTCTACAACGAAATCTCTATCGAAATGACCGAACATGACGGCGCATATTCTGTAGAAAATATTGATATTCCCGGACAGACAGTTTGTTATCTCTATCACGATGATGACTCTGGCTGGGGTTCAACATCGGCTGACGAAGTAAGCTTTAATTACACACTCCAGCATGGCACAAATCCAGAGGAAATAGGAATTGAAATTAGCTTTGGAGGAAAAGAGGAAGAACTTCCCTATACACAGATTGATAAGACTAGCGGCTTTCTCTCTTTTATAGGAGAAACAGATACCCAACGGTATGTTTATATAAAAAATACAACAGACACATCGGCGACAATTGCTGTGTGTGAATTAACAGAAAAATAATCAATGAATAAATTTTTACGCCAGGAAAGTGATTTTCCTGGCGTATTTTTCAGCGAATCTTTTATTTTTCAGTGAACGGACATGCCGCGCTGCGTGCGGCTCCACTACGGATAAAAGCCGTTTATTCTTTGATTCCCATATCCTCTGGGCGGTAAAACGGCCATGGATTAATTCTTCTATTGCCGGATCTGTCAGGGAATGGAATCGTAACTTTTCCTGTGGCGGCCCATTCCACACCGCGGACAAACATAGTCAGATAATTGACCCGTTTTACAGTGCCGTCGCTGTGTCCTAAAGAGGTTGTGAAAGTCCGGCCCTTCCCATAATGATTTACCCACGCCACAGGCATGTCGCCATTCATCTGGTATGTGTTTTCAAGCGTTTCCCTTAAAACCCCCGTCGGCTGATACGGGTCCGCAAATCCCGGCACATGAATATAATCATTAATATCGTCATGGACCGTGGCAAGAACGGTGGCGTCCGCGTCAGGGTGCCAGAATACTCCGGCAAAAAAATCATCCTCAACGGCCATCCAGTGGGGCGCCATCCCTTTTGTAATCGGGTGTTCCAGATTTGCCATATCGACCATGGCATCACTTTTGGGATTTTTACGGCTGCCCTTTTCCATACAGCAATAGCCGCCCATAAGCCGCCGGTATTCATCCGGCCATTCATCATCTGCAAAGACGCTGGAGTGGTAAAATACAGCGCCCTTCCCGGATGACACAAAATCAAGCAGAGCCTCCATAGCGCTCTCCCCGAAGGTCACTGTCCTGTCGGAAATCATTTTCTTTCCATCGTAATTAATCAGCACCCCGTCATAGCCTTCCAGAGTTTCCTTTGTCGCTCCCCGAAATTCTTCGGTAATCTTAACCTCAAAACGCCCGGTAGATTCTAAAAGTGTCCGCAGCATTTCATTCGCCTGACGGTAATTATGCTCAAGCGTCACCCGGCCGGTAATTAAAAGTATCTTTAGTTTTTCGTTTTGCATGATGTAAACCTCCTTATATATACTCACACAAGAAATACGCTGCAATGTCCATTTATATGGACATTGTACCATAAAAAAGTATATTTACAAAGCCGCTTCGATATTTCCTATACAAATCAGCAACCAAAGGACAAATATCCTATAGGTTAAAAATATCCTGGAGTACCTTGCTGGGATTCTTCCCCAAGACTCCACCATGGATGAGGAAACCATACGAGAGGACCGACCGGCCAGACAACGGGAATCCTGTTTTGGTCTGCTATTTTTCACCCATGATTAAAACCCATTTTTGATCAAAGCAAATGTCTGAGTTTTCCATGTATGGATAAAAACCTGTTTTTTCCGTACCATTAATATCTGCTTCCATTCGTCTGGTAATTTCTTCCTGGATCTTTTCCGGTGTTTTTGTAAGAGCAAGCCAGCAGCGCAACTTTTGCCGGATTTCTGTTGTTTCACATTTTTGTATAGAAAGGCCATTGACGGTAAACAAATCTGTCATTTCTGCCTTGCTCATATTCCTTACATGAGAAATATCACGCAGAGTTTCAATTTCATCTTCAATAGCTCTCAATTCTTCTTCAGCGGCTTCCATATCAATCATTACCAGCTTGCCGCCGGGTTTTAATACCCGGATCATTTCAGAAAACGCAAGGTTTACATTGGTAAAATGATGAAAAGCAAGCCGGGAAAATACAATATCAAAGCTGTTATCTAAAAATGGAAGCTCTTGGGCATACCCTTTTACGAAAACCATATTATTTAGATGATGGTTGTCGGCCTCCTGCTTTCCAACCTGCAGCATAGGAAGTGTTGCGTCTAAACATACAACCGTCTGCACAAAAGGGGCAAAAGAACGCCCACAAACGCAGGTACCCGCAGCAACTTCTAAAACGGTGTCCTGCCGGTTCGGGCTGACACATGAGAGGGTATAGTTTAGATATTCCTCTTTGGCAAAATGAACCGTTTCACTTTCAAATCCGGGAGCCTGTATTTCAAAGGAATGGTTAATTGCCTCTAAATTTGCTGGTTTCATAATGCTGTTCCTTTCTTTGGAATAAAAAAACGCGTTATATCCGCTTTTTCTAAAGTCAATAATTTATTTTTTTGTCAATGCCGCCTGCATATCCGGTCAGGCTGCCGTTTGTTCCTACGACCCGGTGGCAGGGAACAATGATGGAGATTTCGTTATGCCCGACCGCGCCTCCTACGGCCTGGGCAGACATACGCGGTATACCTCTTTTTTTGGCAAGCCTCTTTGCAATCTCGCCATAGGTTGTCGTATGACCATAGGGTAGCGAACAGAGTATTTCCCAAACGTCTTTTTGAAATCCGGTTCCCGTGAAATGAAGAGGAACTTTATCATCTGCGGCCAAAAGAGTATCTCCAATAGGCGACGGATAGTGGCTGGTGTACTGCATATATCATTCCTCCTTATGAAAATAATCGTTAGAGTCCTGCGGCGCCTGGGCGCGGTCTGTATCCGTATAAGAACGGATTTCAGAGCAGACAGTAATTTTATAGCTTTCAAACAGCCTTTCCCGTCCCTCTTTCTGGCTCATGCGGTGCTGCATAACATTCCGCCAACGCTCTACGGCGGCTTCGTCCGTCCATACATTCATGGATAATAGCTTTCCTTCCTCATTTAAGCTTGAAAAACGCTCCGCCCGGATAAAGCCTTCAAAACCGGACAGCATCGGTTTCAGCATAGCCGCAAGGTCAAGATATTTTCCCATTCCGGCTTTTGTGGGTTTCACTTCAAATAAAACAATAATATTCGCCATTTTCCTTCCTCCTGCCTGTTAAATAGTTTCCGGCTTACACCGCTTACAGGGGCGGCAGCCATTGTCTAAGACTTCCTTGCTTTTTACCGCATTTACTTGTTCTTCTCGCGTCATGCTCTCCACCCTTTCTTGGCGCATAATCTTTCATTTCCGGGATAGCTCCGCCGGCAACAGCCCATAAGTACAGACTTGCAACACTACAATAGAGGCTGAAACGGCGGCTGTATTTTTCAAATAAGCTGCGGTCTATCTTCCTGTGATGATATACCATACGCAGCCCTCTCTGGATTGCCAAATCATCAAAGCTGAAAATATATTCCGTGCCCTCCCTCCTTCTTGACTTTTCTTTCTTGTGATATTATGATTTTATCACAAGAAAATAAGACAAACTATTAAAAAATCACCTAATATTATCATAATATCACCAACTATTCAGCCGCATGGCTGACGAGTTACCAATATCACCAAAGGAGGACAACATGAACGTTGACAGGAAAAATTATATAAACTCTGTTAATCTTAACATCCATACGGACTTTCCATATCTTGTCCTTGATGTTATCAACGACAAGTCTTATCCGAGAAATCCGGGCTTTCATGTCATGCACTGGCACGAAGATTTACAGTTTATCTATGTATTAGACGGAGCAATAGAAGTTAAAACACTTGACACATCTATCCGCATATGCTCCGGGGAAGGGCTTTTTATTAACAAAAATGTTGTACATTATGTAGGACGTCTTGGGAACTGCCACTATAACAGCTTTCTGTTTCCCTCACATTTTCTTGAATTTTATGCCCAAAGCCCGGCAAAAGATTTTGTAGACAGTGTCATAACAAATGACCGGCTGCCGTTTGTCTGTTTTACATCGGCCTGCCAATGGGAAAAAGAAATCATTGAGATATTACAACAATTAGTACAAATTGAAAAAAACAAAACAACTTTCTATGTGTATGAAATATTCGTCCGGTTATCTTCACTCTGGCTTATTATGATAAAAAATATTGCCCTTCCGCCAAAAAATAATGTGAATATTATTCACCTTCGTATGCAAAAAATCCTCCGCTTTATTGAAGATCATTATTCGGAAGATATTACATTAACAGACTTATCGATGAGCGCAAATATAAGTAAGTCGGAATGTTCCCGCTGCTTTAAAGCAAGTTTGAACACTACGCCTTACAAATACTTAACAGAATACCGGCTTTCAAAAGCCGCGCAGCTTTTGAAAACAACAGACGAGCCTGTTGGGAATATTGCCGCTGCCGTTGGTTTTCATCTCATCAGCCATTTTGGAAAATGTTTTAGAGAAAAAACGGGTTACTCTCCAAAAACGTACAGAAACATGGAGAATAACCCCTGAAAATCTTTATGGTAAACGGAACATGCCGCGCTGCGCGCGGCACCACCACGAATAAAAGTTATGTCTGTGAAGCCCTCACCTTATACCCCGCATAAAAAATAATCGACAGAACCGCAGCCCCGGCCATAAAAAGATACATAACCATTGACCCTGCGGCGTTAAAAATTGCCCCCGCAGCATAGGCGCCCAGGGCCAGTCCAATATCGCCGCCCACATAAAATGTTCCGTTAGCGTCGCCCCGGCGTTCCGGGCCTACAGAACGTATCGCCATAATCTGTATGGCCGCCTGGGTCGACCCAAAGCCAAGCCCATAGCATACCGCAGCCGCATAAATCACAGGCATATCCCAGGTCATTGCTAACAGGACGCAGGCGGCCATTTCGGCAATAAAGCCGGGAATAATGATCCACGACAGAGGCCTGCTGTCACAAATTTTCCCGACAAGGGGCCTGGAAATAATCATTGTCACAGCATTGACCGTAAAAAATATACCGATATTTTTCAAATCCCTCTCAATCCCATACAAAGAAAGGTAATTTGTAATAGACGTATAAATAATCCCGTTAAAAAGAAGGAGAATCGCTGCCGGAATTGCCGGAACACAAAGGATTTTATCAAGGTTAAATTTCCCATGGCTGCCGCCCTTAAAACGGCGCGCACCGCTGGCTGCCGCCTGCCGCACGGGAACCGGCCCCTCATCAATCCTTGACAGTAAAAAAGCAGCCAGTAAAAGCAGAACCAAAGCAGTGACAAACAAAATCCTAAACTGTCCGGCATAGGCCAGGTTTGTTCCGATATTCGGCGCAAAACACTGGGCGAGTGAGGAGGCAATGCTGAAAATCGCAATAGCGCTTGGAATACGCTTTGAAGGAACAACAGAGATAGACAGAGCGCTTAAAACCGTCGTTGTCATTCCGCTCCCGATTGTCTGAAGGACACGGGCAATAAAGAAGACAGGTATAGAAAACGCAAAAAAATAAAGGGCGTAGCCTGCAAGCGTAATAATTATCCCCAGCCATACAAGCTTTTTCTTACTCATAATGTCCGAAAATTTCCCTGAGATCCCCCGTCCAAACATGCACAGCAGCAGCGCGACCGCGGTTATAAAGCCAATCACATCCGCTTTAAGCCCGATACTCTGGCCATATACCGGCATTGCCGGATTAAACATGGACTGGGCAAAGGCGGCGCAGGCGGAAACAAACATGCACAGCACATAATTCCGGTTCCATATCGTTTCCCCGCGCCCAGATACCGCCCGAGAATACATTGGTCAATCCCCCTCTCGAACATTCATCCCTTTACCGCGCCAAGGGTAATCCCTTTGGCAAAATTCTTCTGTACAAAAGGATAAACAATGGCAATCGGCAAAATACCAATCACCGCGATAGCCATACGCACCGAGGTCGACGGAATACTCGACATATCCACTGTCTGCCCGACAACAGCGTTTGTCGACAAAAACTGTATCTCCTGGATCATACGGTTTAAAAGGTTTTGAATCGTGTAAAGGCTTGTTTTTGTCGTCAGATAATAAAGGCCGTTCTGCCAGTCATTCCAGTAAAGAATCATTGTAAACATAATGACCGTCGCAATGATCGGCTTAGACATTGGCACGGCAACCTTCCTGAAAATCTGAAATTCACTTGCCCCGTCAATGGCGGCCGCTTCCATAACCTCTCCGGGAAGGTTTGTAAGAAAATAGCTCCGCATAAGCATAATATAATAAGCCCGCACAAGAAGATTTGGTATAATCAGCGCAAATATCGTATTTTTAATATGGAAGGTTCCGGTATACATTAAGTAGGTAGGAACAAGCCCGCCGTTAAACAGCATTGTGAAAAATACGAAAAATGTCAAAAACTTTTTTCCCGGAAGGTTGGATTTGGAAATGGCGTAGGCCAGCGATGTTGTCAGCAAAATGCTGACGACTGTTCCAATTCCTGTCACGACAAAAGACATGCCATAGGCGCGCATAATGTCGCTGCCGCTTCCGACAAGGTACTCATAGGCGGAAATGCTGAATTGCTCCGGGAAAAAGCTATACCCGTTGCGCACAAGGCTATTGTTGTCCGTAAATGATGAAATCAAAAGGAGCGCCAGCGGAACAAGGCAATAGAAAACAATAACAATCATCACAATATTTCCGGCCACATCAAATTTACTTATCTTTTTTCTTCGTTTTGTTTTCATAAACACGGCTCCTTCCTAGAAAAATGCATTTTCACGGTCAACCCGGCGCACAATGCCATTGGCGATGAGCACGACCGCAAAGCCCACAACAGACTGATACAATCCGGCAGCCGCGGACATCCCGATATTTCCCTGCTGGAGCAGCCCCCGGTACACATAAGTATCAATAACATTTGTTGTCGACAAAACAGCACCGGAGTTCATGGGCACCTGGTAGAACATTCCAAAATCAGAATAGAAAATTTTTCCGACAGAAAGCATGACCATTGTAATAATCGTCGGACGGATCAGCGGGAGGGTGATGTGGCGGATTTTCTGCCAATGGGTCGCGCCCTCGATTTCCGCAGCCTCATAGTATCCCCGGTCAATACCCACCACGCTGGCAAAGTAAACAATGCTGTGATATCCCATCCCCTGCCACAAATAAACAAGAACAATAATCACCGGCCAATATTTCGGCTCGTTGTACCAGGAAATTGGATCAAGCCCCAGGCCGCCCAAAATCGTGTTGTTAATAAAGCCGCTTTCCGCGCTTAAAAAGCCAAAAACAAGATAGCTGATAATAACCCAGGAAACAAGATAGGGGAGCAAAATAACGCTCTGGTAAAATTTACTTGCCCTGCGGTTGCGTATTTCACTGAGCAAAATGGCAATAGCCACAGCCATAATTGTTCCAATAATAATAAACGCAATGTTATAGCACAGTGTATTCCTTGTAATAATCCAGGCGTCCTCAGTTCCGAACAAATATTTAAAATTACTGAAGCCCGCCCATTTACTTCCCCATATGCCCCGCTTGGCGCTGTAATTTTTAAAGGCGACAATCAGCCCGGCCATTGGAACATAGTTATTGATAAAAAGATAAATAAGCCCCGGCAGCGCTAAAATATAGATGGGAATAAACTTCTTAATGCGTTTTCCTATTCCGCCGGATTTTATGCTTTCACCCTTCTTCGTCATAATAAAGCCCCCTATAACAAGTACCCTGGCTTTGGGGAAATATCATCCCCGGCCGCCAGGGTACAGTGATTACTATTTATTATTGGCCTTTGCCCATTCATCAAGCTGGGCCTGTTTCTCATCAATAATATCCTGCAAACCGGCCGCGTATAATTTTTCATTCATTTCCGCAAGCGTAGACTCGGGATCAACAACGCCACATTCAAGGCTCATACGGTACTGGTCGTAAACATTTTGTACAGAAGCCTCCTGGTTCGCTACCGGAGTCGGGTCAAATACAAAGCCGTAAGCCTTGGATTCAATACCTTCCTGCTGCCATGCCTTTGTCTGTTCCCAAATATCCGGTTCGTTTGTTTCCCAAACATGGGCATTAAACTGATTTCCCATAATCCAAAGCATACTTGCCATGGAATATCCCACCGTTGTGGCGTCCTTACCCTCCGGATAACCGATTCGGCCGTCCTCATGGACAACATAATCCTCATTTTCCACGCCGTAAGCCATTAAATTCACAACATCCGGGTCCGTATATAAAAGATTTAAAAACTGCATTGCTTTTTCAGGGTAAACGCTGTTTTCAGGAATACACCACTGGCCGTTATTGTTTGTAATTTTAATAGTATCAAGAACCTGGGCACCCACAACGTCACAGCCGGTATTTTGCTCCTCCTGGGTATCAATACCCGGCTTGTTAGAATTTGCATAGGCAAACAATGTTCCGGCCTTCATCTGGGCCGCTCCGCTCTCCGTGGAATTTGTGACATCTGCGCTGATAAATCCTTTTTCATACCAGTCGCGCATCACATTGAGGAAATTTTTATAATTTTCTGTTTCAAAAAGATTAACAACCTCCAGATTGTCGGCGCCGCAGTTATCTAAAACGCCAAAATAATCGCCAAGCTTATCCCACTGGCAGCTAAACTGCATAAAGGACTGGCCCGCAGACCCCGGAGCAACAACCGTAATATCCGGTTCATTATCGTGGATCAACTGGAATACTTCTGTTAAATCGTCATAAGTCTTAATAGAATCAATATCAATATTATATTTGTCCACAAGATCCTTTCGCATCGTATAATAGCCCATCCCCAGGCTTCCCTCGGTCTGTGTCGGCAGGCAGTACAGTGTTCCGTCGAAGTAACCGCAGGACAGCAGCTCTTCTCCAAGAGCGTCTTTGATGCCCTGTCCATATTCATCAATCAAAGGCTGAAGATCTTTAAGCTGTTCCCCGGCCACAGCCGACGGAATCATATTAGCGTTGGCCTGCATAACATCAAGCTGCTCATCCCCCGAAAGCATTAATGTCATTTGTTGTTTGTAAGTTGCCGATTGTACAATGACCAATTCAACCTCTGCGCCAATCTTTTCCCTGGTAATTTCATTGAGCGCATCCTCCACCCTGTGAATGTCTGATTCGCCGGGTACTGATCCGGAAGCCCTGAAAGCAATCACCAGCTTATCCACTTCCCCGCTGCCTGCCGCCTCGCCGCTTCCGACCTCACCGCCCTGGCTGCCGCCCGAACTGTCCGATGCCCCGTCACCGGAACCGCCGCAGGCCGCCAGACCTAAAACCATACACCCCGTAAGCATTAACGGAACCCATCTTTTCAACATAAGCTTCTCCTCCTTCTTTAGCCTGCCCTTTGGCCGGCACCTATCTGTGCAGGATTGCGAGAGTCCGTTGGACGGAGCAATCCTGACCCTTCATTTATGGTGATACCGCCGGACGGCGCCATGTCCGTTTACTATAAAAACAGTATAACATCCGCTTTGAGCTGTCTTTAGTACTTTTCTGTCATAAAATATAAAAATACAGTCATACGGCAAAAAATTTATATGCAAGGGAATATCCCAAAAAAGACAATCCTATAAAATTACAAGCTATAAAAGCCCCAATTTTAAAGGATTGTCTTTTTCATACAAATCAGTATTTTCCCTATCTGTTTAAAATCTTAAGTCAAATACAGCGATGCAAGCAACTCGGTATTTGACTCGCGGCAGCCGCCAAGGTTAATCGGGCTTGACGGCTGCTCCGCCGCCGCGTAAATAAAAGTACATCCCCCAGTCCTGGTCATTGGCATAGGAATCATAATAAGCCCCGAGGATACCATTGACGCTGTAAGGATAAACATAGGCGCAGGAAGCACTTCCGTCGGGGAAAATCAGAGGGAGTACTCCGCGCAGGGAGGCTCCCGCCCTGCGTTCATACGTTTTATCCCCGGTAATCTGGGCGTACAGGGCAAATACATTTCCCGACAGGGCGCTCCAGTAATGTGGCAATGTATCGCCATACAGCTCCCTTTTTCCAAACCAATACCCATCCCAGTGGCGGATTGCCATTTCATACAGGTGATAATCCGGCGCGCACCCATTAAACTGTTCCAAAACTTTCAGTTGGCGCTTACCTTCCTCAAGGTACTTCCTTTTCCCGGTAAGAACATAAACCTGAAGAAGAATCCAAGCTGCCGGAGCCACAATACTTTGCTCATAGTTTACCTCCGAAGCCGGGTAATGGACGCCATTTTCTATAAGCTTGTCCGCATGTTTTATAAAATACTGCTCCATTTCCTGTCTTTCTTCATCCATTCCCGCATCCAAAAGTGCCTGGTTAAGCATACACACCGGAAGCTCAATAGCGTAAAAGGTATCACCCCCCTGTCCATAATAATTCCTTAATATCCGGCACGCGGTTTCAAGGCTTTGCTTTTCCCCGAAGAGGCGGTAAAGCTCCGTAAAATAGGAGGCATACCACGGAAAATTGTAGAGCCTTTTATAGCTGTTATCCAGCCCCATATCGTTGCAGACCTCCCCGGTGCCCATATGGATAATTTCCCGTTCCAGGTATTGAGTATATTTTTTCAGGCTGTCCTCTAAAAGCCTGTATTCCTCCGGGCTTAACAGGGCTTCGGAATTTTTCCGGCGGCAGGAAGAAAGAAAGCGCGCGATTAACATCCCCATGCCGACCCGTTCCCGGCCGCCGTTATAGTCGTTATTGGCGTCATAGTAAATATGCTTTTCCTCATTATCGTAAGCCAGGTATGCCCCTGCAAGCTGGGTGTTCCTGCCGTTATACTGCTGATTCCGCGCAATAAACAGACACCGGCTTTTAGCCAGTAAGCCCGGCTCAGGGCGAACCAGCAGCCGGCACCATGTATGTACATCATCCGCATAAATATCAAAAACCATTTCCCCAAGCGTATCCGCCTTAAAATCCAGCACATAGCCGCCGGCTGTTTTTTCAGGCGCACGGCCATTAACCAAAACCTTTTTCGCCGTAAAAGAAGGCTGTATGAACAGGCGGCCCATTTCCCCCTCAAAAAGCACATATTGATTCGCCTCCACATGCACATAGCGGGGCAATGTTTTAAGCTTTTTGTAAAAATCCTCCCTTCCCCCATGGGAAAAAATCTTCCATTTAAGGCATGTAACCTCGCCCGGCTCCAGCTCCATAGGCGAAGGGTGCAAAATAAAAGCTCCCCGGTCATTGCTCTGGCTTAACAGGTTGCGCTCCACACTGTAACATTCAAGGCTTCCTTCAAGCAGGACCATTCCTAAATGCGGCGCAGCGCCGCCCATGCGCAGCGCCATAATGTAACTCACATTGCCGCCGCAAAAAATATGGGTATTGCAGCGGTTGGAAATGCAGACATCGCTGCTGTCATATTTATCCTCCAACGGAAACCAAATGCCTATACTCTCTACGTTTGTAAAAAATGGTTTCTTACTTATATTTGTAAAATAAATCGCCGTAACATACTCATCCCCATGCTGCTCCTGTACAACCTTACAGTCCAGAGCCTTTGGGCAGGAAACCTGCGCGTAAGGATAATCACCCCGCAGCCAGTTCATCGTATAGGGATCGTCAGAAAAAATAATCTCTTTTAATGTCTCCGGCCGGATTATCTTATTTTCTTCCTTTTTCATAATAATATCACTCCTTTACACCACCCAGCGTAATTCCTGTTACAAAATATTTTTGAAGGAACGGATAAATACATAATACAGGAACCATAGAAATAAAAATTTTCGCAGCATTTAAGGTTGTATTTGACATAGAAGTCATCTGTTTAATCTGCTCCGCTGTCATTTGGGAAGTATCCAGCTGAAACACCAGTTGTTTAATATAGGTCTGCAGCGGGTAAAACTCCTCTCCAGTAGATAGTACCAAACCCTGAAAGAAATCATTCCACTGGCCTACAATGGTAAACAGCGCGATGGTCGCCAGCACCGGCTTTGACAGCGGTACCACAACTTGTATCAATACCCGCCACGGACCCGCACCGTCGATCATGGCCGCCTCCTCCAGTTCCTTTGGAATCCCCTGGAAGAAATTCACCATCAAGATCAAATAAAACACAGGAACACCGCCGCATACAGCCAGGCCAAAAACACTATTCGTCAGCCCGTAAGCCTTCATTGTAATATACCATGGAATAGTACCTCCGGAAAACAGCATACAAAACACAAAAATCCAGAGAAGCACGTTTCTTGGCGCAAACTCCTTTTTCGCCTTTGCCAGCGGATAAGCCGCCAAAGTGAGTGCCGGCAGCGTCACTGCCAGGGCCACAATGACACGTTTTACCGATACAAAAAATGAAACAAAAAAGCTGCTGTCCTTCATTATTTCCTTATAGGCATACAATGTAAAATCTACGGGGATGAAGCCTACCATGCCGGATTCAGCAGCCGCCTTAGAGCTTAGGGAAACCGCCAGATTATATAAAAGCGGAAGCAGGCAGCTTAAAGCAAGAATCACTAAAATCACGATAAATATGATCTTCACAACGACCGATCCTACTGTTTTTTTCTCAACCATATGAATACCTCCTAAAAAATTCTGTAATTAGCCTTTTTGTAGGCAATATAGTAGGAAACGGAAATTAAAACAAAACCAATCACCGACTTTAGCAGCCCCACGGCAGTAGCCAAAGAAAATTGCATGTCTGTCAGCCCTACCCGGTAAACCCATGTATCAATAATATCTCCAGTGGAATATACCGCCTGGTTATAAATATTATATATCTGATCAAAGCCTGCATTCAATACATTTCCAAGAGCCAGAATCGTCATAAGCACAATTACTGGCTTTAATCCGGGCAAAGTTATGTGAAGCATCCGCCGGAAACGTCCAGCCCCGTCAATAGCCGCTGCCTCATAAAGCTCCGGACTGATACTTGTAAGCGCAGCCATATAAACGACCGCATTAAAACCAAATTCCTTCCACACATCCGTTCCTACGGCAAGGAAGCGAAACAGCTCCGGCTTTCTGAAAAAAGCGATAGGCTCCATTCCAAAGTTGGATAAAAAGCCATTCACTGGCCCGTATAGTCCGAACACATCCAGCAGGATTCCGCCCATAACTACCCATGAAATAAAATGAGGCAAATAGACAATCGTCTGTACGCTCCGCTTAAAAAACACGTTTTTAATTTCATTTAATAACAGAGCGAACAGAACAGGAACAGCCACATTAAGCAAAAGCTTAAACACCGCTATGACAATGGTGTTTACGAAAATCTGCCCCACATCCTTCATTTCAAACATATATTCAAAGTTTTCCAGGCCGCAGAAATCGGAATGTAAAATCCCCTTCCCGGGATTGTAGTCCTGAAATGCCATGACAATGCCAAACATAGGAACAATATTTACCAGAAGCAGCCACACTAACGCAGGAATTACCATGATCCAGTAATGAAAATATCTGCTTTTATAAAACGGAATTTTTTTCATTTTTAAATTTTACCTCCTTTTTTAAAGAGACAGCCGCAACAAGTCACGGCTGTCTCAAAAAACTTTACGCTATTTTAGGGGTAATTTCCTACTTATTCAGAGTTTCCTGCACTTCTGTAGTGATTTCGTCGCCGCCTTCGGCTTTCCATTCCTCCACAAAGGTATCAAACTCATCTAAGGAAGCCTCACCGATAATAATTTTAAGAAATACTTCGTCTTCTTTCTTTTTTAAATTAGACCATTTCTTCTCCATAGTAGGCGTTTCGCTGTAAATTAAGCTATATGTCTTATTGACAATTCCTTCCGTTTTGGCGTCAACTACACACTTGTAGCCTTTTAAGAGTGAGTATACACGGCCAAAATCAGCAACTTCCGTATCCCAATGTTCAATCCCCAAATCCTCATAGGGTGCTTTCAGACAGGCCTGCAATGTTTCAATATCATGGTCTAACAGTTTATAATCAATAGGATCATACTCTGACAATGCTTCTCCGTTCATTTGTTCTTCTAACACTTCAATCGTAAAAGAACACTCATCATAAGGTGTAATTACTACACGCCCAGGATAATAGCCAGCATCGAGGGAAGTCATTTCGGCAAATTTACCTTCATCCCTTCTCAAGAGGCTATTTAATATCAGCACTGCTTCTGGATGTTCATAGCCCTTTCTTACAACACAATAACTGCCGCCCACACTTCCCTGCTTCGGATACCACTGCCCATCCTCAGCCAGAGGCGCTGCGAATGCCTGCCAGTCGGCCTCGGGATCATTAGCCAGGCAATCCTTTATATTATAACCATTCCACCAGGGCGAAAACAGTATACCTGCTTTTCCGCTTTTCCATGCCTCGTCCGCATCCTTTCTTACTCCAAGCTCCTGGTCAAGAATACCGTCCGCGTACATCTTTTGCAGTTCTCCCAACGCTTCCTTTGTTTCCTGGGTAATGGAACCATATACCGCATTTCCATTTTCATCCTCTATCCAAAAACCGGGCCAGGACTTATAAGCCTGGAAAATGCCGTCCAGGTTATTCATATTATTTGTTGAGGATAAAAAATCATTGTATAACCTTGCATTTACCGTGGGGCCTAAAATACCAATCGTGTTTTCACCGCCCATATTGTTGTCTACAAACGCCTTGGCAACAGCTTCAAGCTCCTCAATGGTTGTCGGTACCTCAAGATTTAATTCTTCAAGCCAGTCCATACGAATCCACATATTATTATAACCGTCAGCTTCCGTCTGAACATTTGGAAGTCCGTAAAGTTTTCCGTCAAAGGTGGCATTAGCCAGAGCCTTTCCATCGGTAGCATCAATATTAGCTTTAATAATATCCGATGTGTAGGTGTCATAGTAAGGCGTCAAATCCTCCAACATATCTGCATTAACAAGTTTACGAAAATCAGAATCTCCCACAACAAGCACATCCGGTATATCATTAGAAGCAATGGCGAGGCTTAGCTTCTGAGCATAATCCGCATTTGAAGCTGTCCATTTTACCTTAATATCAATATTCAAATTATCCTTTACATAACGAGTATAAAAGTTATCTGTCGCAGTGTCACCCTCTGGCATTTCCAGTGTCGGGTTAATAGACTGTACAATCTCCACAGTCACAGGTTCCTTGTACTTTCCAAAGGGACTTGGATTTCCATTTTCGTCCACTGGAAGATTATCACTGGCACTTACAGCCGGGCTGCCTGTACTTGTATCACTGCCGCCTTCCCCTGTGCCATTTCCAGATGTATTGCCACCACAGCCCGCCAAGGTACTGGCAGCCATAACGCCGGCCAACAAAGCAACACAACATCTTTTCCCTTTCATATAACCACTCCTCACTTTCTCCTGTCGGTTGTTTTTATACAAATATTATAAAATCTCCAAACAATTCGTTGAACCGACTTACCTCTCAAAAAGGTGGATTTTTATATACATAAAGCAAAGCATTGTCATAAAAGTCCACCTTTTCGTCAGGTTATTACACCCTTATAAAGCTTCCCTGCAGTTGTAATTTAACCTGTCGGGTTTTATAATAATAGATAAGGCTAACGGTTAAAATAAGGAGGTATGCCCATGCTTTCATTAAAAAAAGTGCTGACCTTAAAAACCCGGATTTTCATTTGTTTTTTCGGTATTTTAATTTTAATTGCCGGCATTTACATTTTCTCTATCCATAAATTTATTACGAATTTCACGGAGAACCGCCTAAACTCGGATTATGAAACAATTATATCAGATATTCACGACTCCATCGCAAATTCTTTATGGAATCTCACCCTTACGTCCGAGCAGATTTTAGGAAATGAAAATGTGCAAAAAAGTATTGTCAGCTATCAAAGCACCCCAAACCGTTATGCCCAAAAGGAAAACTATTCACTTTTAGTAGACACTATTGCCTCCTTAACGATGTCCAATACAGATATTGGCCTGCTTTTCCTTTATGATACAGGTAGCGGGGCATTTATATACAATAATCTGCCTGTACCCTCTGAGCCGGAAATAACCTTTCCCGCATTATATGAAAATAATATTTTCTGTTTTCGCGGCCCATGTAAGAGTCAAAGCCAGTTCCTTGGCAATCCGGTACTCATCCTTAACAGGACAGAGCAGCTTTCCAATGGAAACTCCATTACTTTGTCTCTGGAAACTGGCCTTTATACCTTATCCCGGTCTTTTGACAGTGCTGCTTCAAAATCCGCCTATATTCTTTTTGCCAACAGTGAAAACGAACTGCTTTACAGCTCACTCCCAGAGAAGCAGGACTCCGCGGCGCTTATTGGCCAGTTTCTTAACGGCTCCTGCAAGGATTATCATTATTGGGCTAAAGAAAATCCGCAGGGGTGGCAGGTATTTTTAGCCGTTCCCAACACAGTCTATACTCAGGATTATCAGATGGCTATGAGCAGCTTTCTGTTCCCTACCATACTGGTAGGTATTTTTGTAGGTTTCTTCGCCGTATATGTTTGGAAATCTATTTTCAAACCACTGCGTCTATTTGACCGGCAGTTAGCCAGCGTTTTATCCGGCAATGAAAATACGGAGCAATTCCACTCCGCCATTCCCGAATATGAAAATCTTCTTGAAAAGATTGCCCTTCTAAGGCACCAAATTCAGGAAATGATCCAGCAGATTATTACCCAGGAAAAGCTCCGAGCCCAAATAGAACTTGAAAAACTGCGGGCCCAGATTAATCCTCACTTTTTAATGAATACCTTAAATACCATTCACTGGATGGCTCTTATTAATCACCAGACAGATATTGACCAAATGACTCAGGCACTCTCTCACTTGTTAAGCTATAATCTGGATAAGCAAAGCCATTTCACCAATCTTGGAAATGAACTTATGGCGCTGCAGGAATATATTACCCTCCAGAAGGTACGTTACAATTTCGATTTTGAAGTAAATTCCCCTGTGCCTTTGCCATCCCTTAATTATCCGTGTCCTAAATTTATTCTTCAGCCTCTGGTTGAAAATGCCCTAAGCCATGGTTATCGGGAAAATATGTCTATTTTCCTTAAAATCCAGGTGACAGAGGAGGAAATCCAGGTCAACATTTGTGACACTGGTACAGGGATCAGCCCTGACACCTTAAAAGAGCTTCAAAGCCTGACACCTGCCCCCACGGCCTTATGCCCGGCTCCTGACAAAACCGTACAACCCGGCAATACACATTTTGGTATCGGACTTAGATACGTTGTCCAAAGTCTCAATGAATTTTACAGAGGTACATATAACTTTACTATAGAAAGCACACAAGAACAGGGAACAACGATTACGCTGAAAATTCCCAAAATGAAAGGAGGCGGCTATTATGCTGAAAGTGTTGATTATCGATGATGATACATTGACAAGGAAAGGCATCCAGGCGCTCATGCCCTGGGCCGAGCATGATATGGAGATTGTAGGGGAAGCCTCTAACGGCAAAGCGGCCCTGGAATTTTTAGAGGAACATTATGCAGATGTGGCCCTCGTTGATCTCGATATGCCGGTTATGGACGGCCTGTCTTTTATTAAGGAGGCAAAGAAGCTCTATCCATGCTTAAATTATGTAGTGCTTACCGTCCATACGGAATTTGAATATATACAAAATGTCCTGCGTCTTGGCGCTATTGATTATATTGCTAAAACCAGGTTTGACCAGGAAAATTTTCACCAGATTCTGGAGCGTATCTACACAAGCATAGCACAGAAAATCTCCCTGCAGCAAAACCTTCCCAACCTAAACTGGTATAATTGCCAGATCTTCTATCCCTTTATTTATGCCCTTGTCACTATCGAATCCGACACGGACGAATATATCCATACTTTTCTTGAAAAAAATGAGCTGCTTGAACGAAAAGATTTATACGAGCTTTTGCCTGGCGTATGGGTATTTACAGATGAGCGCAGCAGCTTCCTATTTCCGGAGACATTTCCCAACACTACGCTTTTATGCATTTCTGATGTCGGCGGCATGACCTACAAGGAATTAGAAGCGCTTTTACGGAACTATAAAAAGGAACAATTTTTTTACGATTACCAGCCGATCAAAAAAATCAACCACAAGCGGGCCTATGAGCTTTCGGAAAATAAATATGTGCTGGATGAACAGGAATTTGAAAGATTAAAAAAAGAATGGCTCTCCTTGAACTGGATTTACGAAAATGATCTCTTTAATAAAATACGCTTTGATTTAAAAAACAGCCACCTGAAATTTTCCAGCCTGTACCACCTTCTTCTCTCCCTGGAAAATGTATGGAACTCCTCCTACAGCCAGCTTACCGGCGATACTTTAAAGCTTCCCCCGGTATTCCACTGCTGGACAGAAATAGAAGAATGGCTAATGCAGATTTATGAAAAGGCGAGCGTTTGGAACAGCACCTCTAAATATTCCTCAGAGATGATACAAAATATTTTAAATGTCAAGCAGTATGTCAGTGCTCACCTTTCAGAAGATATTAATGCCGTGGAAATTGCCCGCAACACCCATATGAGCTACGGCTATTTCAGCCGGTGCTTTCGGGATATTGCAGGCACCTCTTTTCAGGAATACTGTATTAGTACACGCATAGAAAAGGCTAAAGATTATCTGCTCCACACTACCCGCACCATTCAGCAAATTGCCGGGGATGTAGGATACAATGATGAAAAATATTTCAGCCGTATTTTCAAAAAACAAACCGGCACCAGCCCAAGCACTTTCAGAAAATCCACACCGCCGGCTGCTGCATGGCAAAATCAGGAAACATGAAGGAAGTGCAGAAATTAAACTGCGGCATAGCCTATGAAATTAATTGGGCTTCGTTTGCCGCCCCCGGTACTGTGCCGGCGTTTCGCCGTTATGTATGCGGAATACCTTGGAAAAATAGGCGACATTATAATAACCGGAGGCATAGGCTACCTCGCCGATAGGAATATCCGTTGTGCGAAGGAGGCGTCTTGCTTCCTTCATACGGGCTTCTGTTATATAATCCATCAGCTTAACTCCTGTTTTCTGCCTGAAAATACGTGAAATATAATCCGGGCTCATATAAAAAGCTTTTGCAAGCAGCTCCCGGTTCAGCTCTTTTGTTAAATTACTTTTAATATAGCTTTTAATTCTTGAAATTACCGTGTCCGAATCCGACACAAGCCGTATATACTCTAACGCCTTCTTTGACAAATGGCGGACAAGCTGCTTAAAGTCCGCAGAGGAACAGAC
>JAGZDD010000241.1 GCA_018369015.1 Clostridiales bacterium
GGCATTAAGCTCCGGGGATTCTAAAACATCCGCCTCAGCCTCATGGATATAAACGGGCACCGGATAAGCGCCGGTAAGCGCCAAAACTCCCATCATATGGTCAAAATGCCCGTGGGTTAAAAGGATTGCCTGGGGCTTTAGTCCCTCCCGCTCAATATAACGGGCAATCCTTTCCCCGTCATCTCCCGGGTCAAAAATAACCGTTTCTTTTGTCTCTTTGTTAATCAGCAGGTAACAGTTCGTGCCTACAACTCCCAGCACCATGGACTGTATCTCAAATTTCATTGTTTCACTCCTTTTTACTTACTCCCATAGGAAAACGGCATCAGCCATTCCCACCGCCGTCCTATCCCCGGGTACGTTCCACATCATAGACACATTCAAGAGAGCGGAGCTTGTCAATAATTTTCGTAAGCTCATTTTTTCCCGAAACATCAAAGCAGACATTAATCGTCGCCGCATGATTTTTTCCGGTACGGCTCTGCATTGCCGTCACATTAATCTCGCGCTCTGTAAAGACCTTGGCAACTTCTACAAGAACACCGACGCCGTCATGGACGTAAATATTAATTTCCGCCTTGTAAAGCTCTTTAGACTGTCCATCCTCCTGCTGCCATTCTGCGTCAATCAGACGCGCCCGGTCAGATTCCGAAATATTCATAATATTTACGCAATCGGTCCGGTGAATGGAAATACCTCGCCCTCTTGTAATAAATCCCACAATCTCGTCGCCGGGAAGAGGGCTGCAGCATTTTGAAAAACGCACGGCAACATCATCAATTCCCTTGACAATAATACCGCTTTTCGATTTTTTATGGTGTTCCGTCACAGATGCCTTTGCCTCAGAAATCTGGCTTAACACCTGGGCGTCGGTCATAAGCTTTTTATGCTCCTTGTTGTATTCATCCTGAAGCTTATTAATGACCTGGCCTTCCTTAAGGCCGCCATGACCAATCGCCGCGCAAACCGCATCCCAGTCCTTGAAACCATATTTGTGGAGCACCTTATCCACATATTCCGGCTTTGTCAGGGTACTTAAAGTAATTGCCTTTGACTTACAATACTTATCAATCAGCTCTTTCCCCCGGACAATATTCTCTTCTTTAAACTCCGTCTTAAACCACTGATTAATTTTATTTTTAGCCTGGGTGCTCTTTACAGTAGACAGCCAGTCGCGGCTTGGGCCTTTGGAATTTTGGGATGTAATAATTTCTATGCGGTCACCGTTTTGAATTTTATAATCAATATTTACAAGTCGTCCATTCACCCTGGCCCCGACCATTTTATTTCCTACAGCGCTGTGGATGCTGTAGGCAAAATCAATGGGTGTGGAGCCGTTGGGAAGGTTTTTGACATCTCCCGCCGGGGTAAAACAGTAAACACTTTCAGAAAACAGGTCCAAGTCGTTTTTAAGGAGGCTCATAAACTCCCTGTTATCCGACATATCACGCTGCCATTCCAAAATCTGGCGGAGCCATGTCAGCTTGGCCTCCTCACTGTTTTCATTGTTAATACCGTTGGGATTTTCCTTATATTTCCAATGAGCAGCAATACCATATTCCGCTGTCCGGTGCATTTCAAAGGTACGGATCTGGATCTCAAAGGGCTTGCCTTCCGGGCCAATCAGCGTTGTATGCAATGACTGGTACATATTTTGCTTTGGCATGGCAATGTAGTCCTTAAAGCGGCCCGGGATCGGTTTATACTTTTCATGGATCAATCCTAATGCGGCATAACAGTCCTTGATAGAATCCACAATAATGCGCACAGCAAACAGGTCATAGATTTGCTCCAGCGTTTTATTCTGGTTCACCATCTTTTTATAAATACTGAAAAAATGCTTCACGCGGCCGCTGATTTTTGCCTTGATCCCGCCCTTTTTCATACATTCGCCCACTTCATCCACAATGGCCGACACAAAGGCCTGGCGTTCGCTCTTTTTCGAGGCAATCTTCTCTGCCAGGTCATAATAAACTTCCGGTTCAAGGTAGCGCAGCGCCAAATCATCCAGCTCAATCTTAACTTTGGAAATGCCGAGCCGCTGGGCTATAGGCGCGTAAATATCCATCGTTTCCCTGGCCTTTTCCTTTTGTTTTGGCGGCGACCAATATTTCGCTGTCCGCATATTATGAAGCCGGTCCGCCAGCTTCACAAGAATGACCCGGATGTCCTTAGCCATTGCCAGAAACATTTTCCGGAGATTTTCCGCCTGAACCTCCACTTTGTCCTTGGAATAGGATAATTTCCCCAGCTTTGTAACACCGTCCACGATGATGGCAACCTCTTTGCCAAATTCGTGTTCGATCTCCTCCTCTGTCATTACTGTGTCTTCCACAACATCGTGAAGCAGACCGCCTACAATTGTCTCCTTATCCAGCTCCAAATCTGCCAGAATCAGGGCTACACTTAAAGGATGGATAATATAAGGCTCTCCGGATTTGCGCATTTGCCCTGCATGAGCGGTGTCAGCGATTTTGTAAGCCTTCTCAATCTGACGAATGTCCGTTGAAGGATGATATTTTCTTATTCTGGCTATAAGCTGTTTGTACAATTCTTCGGGCGCCGTAAAATCCTTTGTGTGAATTACCTCGTCCTTATCATCATCAATCACATTTACATCAAATACCTTTTCATTTTCAGAAGCCATACAATCACCACTTTCTTTTACAGCTTATTTCTTGGTCACTATTTGGCCATGTGGCTGAGGAGGGCAAACTTTAGCGCAAGCTGGCTTGCAGAGAGGTTTTGTCATCCTTTAGCCCGAATCGAGGATGCGCCGCGATAGCGGCGGTGAGCAGCATTAGCTGCGTGAATCCGAGATGCATGGCCAAATAGTTATCTTATTTTCCCTCATAAATAATTGCAGATTCCACAGGATAACCGGCAAGGCGCTCCCGGCCGCAAAGTCCGGCCAGTTCAATAAGAAAAATAACTTTTTCCACCTTACCTCCGAGACGTTCCACAAGCTTAATATTTGCCTCCATAGTTCCCCCTGTTGCCAAAAGGTCATCCACAATGACAACCTTCTGCCCCGGGCGGATGGCATCCTTATGAATCTCAATCTCCGCTTTCCCATATTCCAAATCATAATCCTGGGAAACGGTTTCCCTCGGCAGTTTTCCTTTTTTGCGGATAACAACAAAACCTTTTCCCAATTTATATGCAATCGGCATACCAAAAATAAAGCCCCGGGCTTCCGGTCCTACAATAACATCAAAATCCAGCCCGTCTAAAAAATGGCTCATGGTATCAATAGCAAGGGTAAGCCCTTCCGGGTCCTGAATCACAGTCGTAATATCTCTGAATATTATCCCCTCTTCAGGAAAATCCGGTATGCTTACAACATAATCCTCCAGTCTTTTCATTCATTAAGCTCCTTTTCATTTATATACTGCTAATAGCAGTAAACTTCCTTGCCGCATTGCGCGCGGCCCCTCCACGCATGAAAGCCGATCGCTCCGTGCCTGCGCAGTCTACGCTGCCGCTCCGGTCGGTGCTTAACAAGCGGTCTGCGTTCCACTTGCCGAGCTTTCATAGTAAACGGACATGCCGCCGTCCGGCGGCATCACTATAAATGAAAGCTCAGGATTGCTCCGTGCCGGAGGCACTCCCGCAATCCTGCCCCAAAGTATTCACACTTTCCGTTGCCTGACGGCAACTCGTGCTCATACTTTGGGGTTATCAAATGTGCAGGCACAGGGTCAAGTAAACTTGCCCCTGTGTCTGCCCACTTG
>JAGZDD010000014.1 GCA_018369015.1 Clostridiales bacterium
AAAGGCGAAGAACTTCTTGAGATTGGCCGGAAATTTTACCGCGAGCTGTCTGGGGAAACCGGAAGCTTTTTTGATATGATGCTTGACCGGGGCCTGCTGGATGTCCTTTCCACAAAAGGAAAGGCCGGGGGCGGCTACTGTACATCTATTGAAGATTATGGCGTACCCTTTATCTTTGCCAACTTTAACGGCACCCAGGGCGATGTGGAAGTCATTACCCATGAAGCAGGTCATGCCTTTGCAGCCTATATGAACCGTGACAGAGTGCCGTCAGAATATATATGGCCCAGTCTTGAGGCCTGCGAGGTTCATTCGATGTCTATGGAATTTTTCTCATGGCCATGGGCAAAAGACTTTTTCGGAAAGGATGCTGAAAAATTTAAGTACAGCCATTTAGCCTCAGCGCTGACCTTCATTCCTTATGGAACCATGGTTGATCATTTCCAGCATGTTATTTATGAAAAACCAGAGCTTTCGCCAGAGGGGCGCCACAAGGTCTGGAAGGAGCTGCTTGGCACATATATGCCGTGGCTTAAGCTTGACGGGGAGATCCCATTTTACAGCGAGGGCGAGGGCTGGCAGCGTCAGCACCATATTTATGAAGATCCTTTTTATTACATTGACTATTGTCTGGCCCAGACGGTTGCTTTGCAATTTTGGGCCAAAATCCAAAAGGATATAAAGAATGCCTGGTCTTACTATATGGCCTACACATCTCAGGGCGGCAGCGCTGTATTTACAAAGCTTCTTGAAAATGCCGGACTTAGGAGCCCTTTTGATGAGAATTGCCTTAAGTCTGTGTGCCAGGAAGCGAATACATGGCTTGAAAGCTTTGATCTTGGAGGGCTGGCCTGAATGAAGCGGGAGCAGAGGGGAAAAAAGCGGGCCTATCTTGACGACTATCATAAAAACAGCGAGGGAAAGTACGAATATCAGGGAAAACGCTATAGCTACAGCGGCGGGGCGCAGGAATTTGCCAGAAAGAAGCGCCTGCTGTGGGGAATTTACATCCTTCTTATGTCCTGTGCGGCTGCCAGCGGATGTATTCCTGCCAAGGAGCTGAACAGTACCTTTTATATTGTGCTGCCCTGCGCCTGCGGGATTATTGGCGCGGTGACGCTTGGCTGGGCGCTTGTCCGCCTGAGCAGTGCCGGAAATACACTGAAAAAATATATTTACGAAGCAACCGTTAAAAAGCTTCCTCACAGGGCGATGGTGACAATGATTATGGAAATTGCTGCCCTGCTCGGGGTACTTGCCTATATTATTTTAAACGGTATTCCAAAAGATTGGGTATATTTTCTCATATTTGCCCTGCTGTGCCTCGTATCCGGCGTTCTGGCTGTCATTTTTTACCGGGCAGCAGCCAGGCTTTCCTGGCAGGAGGCCTATTCGCAGAAAAACAAAGAGCTTCATACGTAAACGGATATGCCGCGCTAAGTGCCAGCGGTACTTGCTAAGCGGCAGCCAAAGTGAAGCCTGGGCCAAATCCCCCGATGCTTGCTTTGGGGGATTTAACCGTCAACTTTATATCAATACAGTGGTAAAAATATAACTTGATACAGTGTTGGTTTAATAAATTGACATAATTTTTAAAAGCAGTTATAATAAAACGAAACTCGCATGAGGGCAGAATAAGAATTTGGCCAGGCAGGGGATCCCCTGCCTGTGTATAGCATATATGCTATACATAAAACCTTGTCTGCCTCTCTAAAAAAAGGAGGATACTATGAAAAAACCAAGTAAAGTATTGGCAATGGCTCTTGCATTGTCTATGTGTGCTGGTTCTTTAGCTGCATGCAGCGGCGGTTCCGGCAGTACCACAGCGGACTCCACAGGCCAGAGCAGCACAGCCGCCGCTGGAGAAGACTCCACAGCAGCCGCTGGCGAAAGCTCCGTGCAGGCTTCCGGCGACGGACAGACATTAGTTGCAGCAAACAACCATTTTGAAGGAAAGTTTTCCCCATTCTTTGCTGCTGCCGCAGAGGACCAGGATGTTGTGAACCTTGTAGCACCGCAGCTTGTTGCGACAGATCGTGAGGGAGCGATTGTAGAGAATGGTATCGATGGGGAAACCCGTGCTTTTAATGGCACAGATTATACTTATACGGGTATGACAAATGTGGCTATCACTGAAAATGAAGACGGAACAGTTTACTATGATTTGACTCTTCGCGATGACATCACATTTACTGACGGCACTCCGATGGATATTGACGATGTTATTTTCTCTCTGTATGTATTCTGTGATCCGACCTATGACGGCTCGGCAACCATTTACAGCCAGCCAATCCTTGGTCTGGAGGAATACCGCACCGGTATGTCTACACTGGCTTCCCTGATCGGAAATGCCGGCGAGGACAATACAGATTACACCTACTGGACAGAAGAGCAGCAGACGGCTTTCTGGACTGCAGTGAATGACGGCGGTACAAAATTTGCCCAGGAAATCGTTGATGCCTGTGTTGCCCAGGGCCTTTCTGAGGAAGGCGATGTGGCTACAGCAGCTTCTAACTGGGGCTATGCTGATCTGGCTGCAGATGCGACAGCGACAGATTTCTTTAAGGCAATTGCTGCAAACTATGACTGGAATTTCTCAGCTATGGAAGCAGAAACTGCAGGCAGCGCATTATCGGATCTGATTCCTGAAGATGTTTATGGATATTCGACAACAGGTGTGAGCACCGGCGATTCCGCAGACTATATTGAAGGTATCCAGCGTACCGGCGATTACTCCATGCGTGTTGTGACAACAGAAGTATCTGCCAACATGATCTATCAGTTGACATTTAATGTGGGCGCTCTTCATTACTATGGCGATGAATCCCAATATGATTATGAGAACCATAAGTTTGGCTTTGAAAAGGGTGATCTTTCCACTGTTCGCGCAAAGACAACCCAGCCTCTTGGCTATGGCCCGTATATCTTCAAGGATTTCTCAAACGGTACTGTATATTTTGAAGCAAACCCGGATTACTACAAGGGTGAGCCGAAGATTAAATATTTCAACTACATTGAAACAACTGAGGATGACAAGACTGTAGGTATCCAGGCCGGCACTGTTGACATCAGCGATCCTTCCTATTCCGATGAAGTGCGCAAGCAGGTGACAGAGTACAACGGCGGCAGCGAAGAGCTTGACGGTGATGTTGTTACTATGAGACTGTATGACTTCCTTGGATATGGCTATCTTGGCATTAGCGCTGATAATGTAAAGGTTGGAAGCGACCCGGCCTCCGAGGAATCTAAAAATCTCCGCAAGGCACTCGGAACAATTATTTCCGTTTACCGCGATGAGGCGATTGATTCCTATTATGGAGATACAGCAACAGTGATTAACTACCCGATTTCCGACACATCCTGGGCCGCACCGAGAGTTACAGATGACGGCTACCAGGTTGCCTACTCTACAGATGTCAATGGCGATCCGATTTATACAGAGGGCATGAGCACTGAGGAAAAATACGCAGCAGCTAAGGAAGCCGCTCTGGGATTTTTTGAAGCAGCAGGCTACACAGTAACAGACGGCAAGCTGACAGCAGCTCCGGAAGGCGCAAAGCTTGGCTACCAGGTAAATATCGGCGCTAACGGCAAGGGCGATCACCCGGCATTCCTGCTCCTTAAGAATGCTGCTGACGCTTTTGCTGAAATCGGCCTGACATTTACTGTGAATGATATTGCTACATCCGCTGAGCTGTACCAGACCTACCAGTCCGGCGTGGCAGATATGTGGTGTGCTGCATGGCAGGCAACGCCAGACCCGGATATGTACCAGCTTTACGCAAGCCAGGGCTCTACAAACTACTATAAGATCAACGATGCTGAATTGGATGACCTTATTGTAGCGGCACGCCAGTCCACAGACCAGACCTACCGCAAAGGCTTGTACCAGGCTGCAATGGAGATCATTATGGATTGGGGCGTAGAGGTTCCAATTTATCAGAGAAGTGAATGTTTCATTTTCTCCACTGAGCGCGTCAATATCGACACGATTACTCCGGATCTGACACCTTTCTGGGATTGGACAATGGAAATCGAAAAGCTGGAAATGAGATAACTATAATTGAACATATAAAGTGAAGCGTCGATTTTTGCAGGTAAATACCTTTATCATCCGCTTGTTTTGTAAAGAACTGCGGATAAAAAGCTGCTGATACCACGAGAATGACAGGGAACCGCTTCTATGGATGATAGAAGCGGTTCCTTTTTTAGCAGATAGGAAATTTACCCCATAACTATTCAGCCATGCATCTCGGGTTCGTACAGCTAACGCTGCTGAATAGTTACCTCAAATTTCTTACCTGCTAAAAAAGCTTCGCAAAATTATTTTGCTTGATTTAATTTGTCCGGGCATGTTTTTTGCAATTTTAGGACAGATTACATTTTGATAAATAGTCTGTTAACTGCCACTGAAGAATGGAGAGATTTCCGTGAAAAAATATATTATCAAGAGAATATTCATATCCATAGGAATCCTTTTCTGCGTTACGTTTATTATTTATGCGCTCATGCGCTGTCTTCCCGGTTCCTTTGTGGAAAATATGGCGATGAAGCTGTCTCAGGGGGCAGGGGCAAAATCTTATGATGAATGGCTTGCCCAGCTCAATGCTACCTATGGTATGGATAAGGGAATTATTCCCGGTTTTTTTGTCTGGCTTGGCGGCGCCATCCAGGGCGATTTTGGAGATAGCTGGAAATATACGGTTCCAGTGCTGACAAAGTTTAAGGAGGTTATCGGGGTTTCCGTTGTTATGGGCGGTATTTCCTTTATCCTTCAATTAATTATCGCAGTTCCCCTTGGAATTGTTGCTGCGACAAAGCAGTATTCCCGTCTGGATTATGGTATTACTGCAGGCGCATTAATCGGTATTTCTTTGCCGACATTCTTTTTTGCTACGATCTTAAAGCTTGTTTTTTCCGTACACCTGGGCTGGTTTGACCTTTATGGGCTTGTGGGCCGTGATTATGCCCAGCTTGACCGTATGGGCCAGCTTATGGATATGGCAAATCATCTTGTGCTGCCTATCGCTACACTTGTTATTGTATCGGTTGGTTCTCTTATGCGTTATACCCGTACGAATATGCTTGAGGTGTTAAACTCTGATTATATCCGTACCGCCAGAGCAAAAGGCTTAAGCGAGCGGAAGGTTATTTATCACCACGCTTTCAGAAATACGCTGATTCCTCTGGTCACTGTTGTCGGCGGTTCTCTGCCGGGCCTGTTTTCGGGAGCACTGATTACGGAAACCTTATTTTCTATTCCGGGAATCGGTTATACTTCATACCAGGCGATCGTCGGCGGTGACATTCCCTTCGCAATGTTTTATCTGACATTTATAGCGATTCTGACACTGGCGAGCAACCTGATCTCCGATATTTTATACGCGGTTGTCGATCCACGTGTGCGCCTCGCTTAAGTTTCGCAGGGAAATACTTAATGCCGTGCTGACGGCATACAGATGAAAGGAGAGAATATCGTGCGTGATAATATGGATGATTTAAAAAATAAAAGCGCCCAGGATAATGTGCCGCCGACGCACCTTACGCAGGTTCCCGGTTCAGCCAACGCAAGGCATACGGATAAGCTGACGGGGGAATGGAAAAAAGGCTCGGGGAGCGGAGACGGCAAGGATGACAATCCGGAGCAGTTTTCTTTAAGCGATGACCGCCGCGTTAAAGTGCTGTCTCCCGGCGCTCTTGTAGCCAAGCGTTTTTTTAGAAACCGTCTGGCTGTGGTTGGTCTTACAATGCTTATCGTTATGTTTATATTTTCTTTTATAGGCGGCATTATCAGCCCCTATGGACAGGACGAACAGTTTTATACGTATACACCGATGGAAAAGGAATATGCCGGCGTTGTAGAAAATGATGATCTGCGCTATACGGAGGCTGACGGCCAGGAATTTGGCTCGATCCTTCAGGCGAAGTTTTTGCTCGCTGCGAATAAGAAGGATGCTTCCTTTGAATATAAGGATGTTACCTACGATATTACTGAAGAAGGCGAGGATATCTACACAATTTCTACTGGAGGAACGGTGCTCGCCATGGCTGCCAAAGACATTATTACGCTTGAAGAAGGCCAGGAAATGTCTTTTAACGCAAAGCTGGAAGCTTTAAAGGCATTGTCCGCAGGTGAAAGCTCTTTTAGCTGTGACGGTGTGGACTATACCCTGGATGCGGACGGCAATATTAGTGCCGGCGGAGATGATCTTGGTTTTATCAGCCGTCTTGTTGTTTCACCGACAGAAAACGGAGCAACGATTTCGGAGGACATGAGAGAAGCCATTGCCCTTGCAATCGAGGAGGATAAGGATTCTCTGATGATTACAGATGAAAATGGCGAGGAGCAGGAATTAAAGTTTACCTATAATCCGTCAAAGAAGAGCTGGTCTGTAAGCCAGTATACGGAAACTTACGTTTATGACCGCTATTCTGCTCCGTCAAAAACCCACTGGCTGGGAACGGATACTAATGGTATGGATATGCTTACCCGCTTGATGTACGGCGGCCGTGTATCTTTAGTTATTGGCTTTATTGTTGTATTTATCGGCGCCCTGCTCGGCGTTATTCTTGGCGGGATTGCCGGCTTCTTTGGCCGCTGGGTTGATAATTTGATCATGCGTATCGTCGATATATTTTATTGTATTCCGTCGATACCGCTGATTCTTATTTTAGGCGCCGCGATGGATGCCATGCAGGTAGATCCGATGATCCGTATGCTGTATCTGATGCTTATTTTGGGCTTTTTAAGCTGGCCCTCCATTGCAAGACTTGTGCGCGGCCAGATTTTATCCCTGCGCGAGCAGGAGTTTATGACAGCGACTGAAGCCTGTGGTATCCGTGTCAGCCGCCGTATTTTTAAGCATTTGATTCCCAATGTTATTCCTCAGCTTATTGTTATTTGTACCATGAGCCTTGGTTCAACAATTATTACCGAAGCAACCCTGTCCTTCCTGGGCCTGGGGGTAAAATTCCCGTTTGCTTCCTGGGGAAATATTATCAATGATGTAAATAAC
Source organism: Clostridiales bacterium (assembly GCA_018369015.1). Classification (GTDB taxonomy): domain Bacteria; phylum Bacillota; class Clostridia; order Lachnospirales; family Lachnospiraceae; genus Catenibacillus. Next base: position 7,017 of record JAGZDD010000014.1, read on the forward strand.
GCCTATGTTATGACCAACTACTGGTTTGTTTGGATTCCGGCCGGTATCTGCCTGTTGATTACTGTCCTTGGATTCAACTTTGTGGGCGATGGCCTGCGGGATGCGTTTGACCCGAAGATGAAACGGTAAGGAGGTTTATTATGGCTAAAAAACACAGTTCAGGATATTTGTCCGGTAAAGAAGCCCGCCAAATCTCTAAAGAGAACCGCAAGATTACCAATGCTCTTGAGAAAAAGCGCAAGCGCAAAAACATACCGGAATCGGAATATGTAACAAAAATGAAAGACCCGGGCAATGCGGTGGAGTTTGATAATCTTCACACCTATTTCTATACAGATGCCGGCGTTGTAAAAAGTGTGGACGGCGTAACGTTTGAGGTTCCTGTCGGAAAGACTGTCGGTGTCGTTGGTGAGTCCGGCTGCGGAAAATCCGTGACAAGCCTTTCACTTATGCAGCTCATCCAGCGCCCCCAGGGGCAGATTGTAGAAGGGGCTATCCGCTTAAATCTTGGCGACAAGGCGTATGATGTATCCAAGGTACCGGGAAAGCTTATGCAGTCCTTGAGAGGAAATTATATTTCTATGATCTTTCAGGAGCCTATGACCTCCTTAAATCCGGTATTCCGCATTGGCCAGCAGGTGGACGAGGTTATTGCCCTCCATGACGGTGCGGGAAAAAGCAAGGAGCAGATTAAGGAACGCACGATTGAGCTTTTGGAAATGGTGGGTATTGCCAATAGCACTGGGGTATATAAAATGTTTCCCCACGAGCTCTCCGGCGGTATGCGCCAGCGTGTTATGATCGCTATGGCGCTGGCATGCAACCCGAAGATCATCATTGCCGACGAGCCGACAACAGCGCTGGATGTGACAATTCAGGCACAGATTCTTGACTTGCTCAGACATTTGAAGGACAAGATTAATTCTTCAATTATGCTTATTACCCATGATCTGGGCGTGATTGCGGAAATGGCAGATTATGTTGTTGTTATGTATGCCGGGCGCGTTGTCGAAAAAGGAACGGCGGAAGAAATTTTTGAACATCCTTCTCACCCGTATACGATTGGCCTTATGGCCTCCAAGCCGGTGGTTGGCAAGCAGGTAGACAAGCTCTATTCCATTCCCGGAAAGGTGCCGAATCCTATTAATATGCCGGATTATTGTTATTTTAAAGACCGCTGCGAAATGTGTGTCGAGCAGTGCAGCGGAAAATATCCTGAAGAAATCAGCCTTTCTCCGACGCATAAGGTGAGCTGCTACCGGTATTATGATAGCGTTAAGAGCGCGGCAGACAGAGGAAAGGAGGAGAAGTGATGCCTCAAAAGCATGAAGTTAGGGAGCCAGAGTTTACTCCGGTGACTTATGATCCTAAATATATTTTAATGGTGAACCAACTGAAAAAATATTTCCCTATCAAAGGGGGGATGGTTTCCAGAGTGGTTGGCCAGGTAAAAGCCGTGGACGGCGTTACCTTTAATTTGGAGCGGGGAAAAACGATGGGCCTTGTCGGGGAATCCGGCTGTGGAAAGACGACAACCGGGCGGACGATTCTGCGGCTTTCCGGTGAAAAGACAGGGGGCCAGGTGCTTTTTAACGGCGAGGAAGTTTACGATATGTCCAAGGATAAGCTTCGGGAGCTTCGGACCAAAATGCAGATTATTTTTCAGGATCCATTCTCCAGCCTTTCACCGAGACTTCCGGTTGGCGAAATTATCGGGGAGGCTGTGCGGGAACACAAGCTTGTTTCCAAGGCAGAATTTGATGATTATATTGACCAGGTTATGGATAATTGCGGGCTTCAGCCATTTCATAAGGAGCGCTATCCCCATGAATTTTCCGGCGGACAGCGCCAGCGTATATGTATTGCAAGGGCGCTTGCCTTAAATCCTGAGTTTGTCGTGTGCGACGAACCGGTATCGGCGCTGGATGTTTCGATTCAGGCGCAGATTATTAACCTGCTTAGAGAGCTTCAGGAGAAATACAAGCTGACTTATTTGTTTATTTCCCATGATTTGTCGGTTGTTGAGCATATTTCAGATACTGTGGGCGTTATGTATCTCGGAAATCTTGTGGAATATGGGGCTACGGCGGATATTTTTGCCCGGCCGCTCCATCCTTATACAAAGGCGCTGTTTTCTGCGATTCCAATTCCGGATCCAAAGGCAAAAATGAACCGTATTGTTTTAAAAGGTTCCATTCCTTCGCCGGCGAACCCGCCGACAGGCTGCAAATTCCACACCCGCTGTGAGCATTGCATGGAGCGGTGCAAAACAGAGGTGCCTGTGCAAAAGGAAATTGAACCGGGCCATTTTGTGGTTTGCCATCTTTATGATAAATAAGACAACCGTTTCGATTGTTGGGCTGTTCCTGAATAGTAACGGTTTTGATGGCTGAACCGTTACTTTAAATTAGAGGTGAATGAATGCTTAATAATAACGATAATGACTTGTGGCGGGTTCCGGAACCGGATGAGGATAAAGATGAGCAATATAGCCCGCCGGAGTTTACAAGGCAGCAGCGGCGCTGGGCTGCCCTTGGCGCCCTTAAGGGCGCCCTGCTTATCGGCGCCTGCTATCTTGTCGGTCTTGGAATTATTATCGGACTTATGGTTTTGTTTTGGTAAACGGGCAAGAGCGCTAAAAGCGCGGAGCAGTCTGCCGTCATGTGCAGCAAAGCCGCGCGAAGCGCAGTATGTCCGTTTTCTGCAATTGGACTAAAGAGGAGAAAGTGAAATGACACATCAGGACCATATAAGGTTTTTAAGAAGAGCGATTGAGGTATCAAAAAATTCCAGAGCCCATGGCAACACGCCCTTTGGGGCAATTCTTGTAGATGGGGATGGTAATGTGCTTATGGAACAGGAAAATATTGAAATCACTGAAAAAGTTTGCACAGGCCATGCGGAGGCGACGCTTGCGGCCAGGGCTTCCCATAAATATTCCAGAGAATTTTTGTGGAACTGTACGTTATATACAACAGCAGAGCCCTGTGCGATGTGTGCCGGAGCCATTTATTGGGGAAATATTGGCCATGTAGTTTATGGAATGACCGAGCGCCAGCTTTTAGCCCTGACAGGCAGCAATGAGCAAAATCCCACCTTTGACCTGCCCTGCCGTGAAGTATTTGCCAAGGGCCAGAAGGCGATTGAGGTTGCCGGGCCATTTGACGAGGTGGCCCAGGAGGCGGCAAAGGTTCACGAGGGATATTGGGATGTAACAGTTCAGCCAGGTCAGCGCACCTGCTGCGCTGACCGTCAGAAAGTGAAACAGGAGTGCAAAAATCCCATCGCCGCAGGCGATTTTTAATGGATTTTTGCATATAACAGTTCAGCTATGCTGAACTGTTATATTGGGATTAAAAATGAAGAAATTTTATCCTTGACAAATGCCCAAAACAGGAATAGAATAAACACATATTCCTCCTTAGCTCAGTCGGTAGAGCATTCGGCTGTTAACCGAAGTGTCGCTGGTTCGAGCCCGGCAGGGGGAGTGTGGAAGAAAGCTGTCACGAAAGTGGCAGCTTTTTTTATTTCATAGGAAATTGCTTTCCTATGAAATAAAAACGCTCCGCTTTGGATCGCACTGCGGCGGAATGGAAAATGTCGCTTGCGCGACCCGCCGCAGGCGGAGAATCCTGCAAAGCAGGATTCTTCATTGCATGCAAGCTCGTCCTGCCTCATAGCCGCTGTCCGGGGCTTTCAATAAAAAAGCATTGCAAGGATTCTCAAGCTATACATAAGATGAACGGTCACTTCTTATTTATAGATTTTATTTATAAAATGATATATTCTTACTATTATACATAGAACGCAAATGAATATATAATAAGATTATAAAAAACAGGCGCCGTTTTTTCTATAATGTGTAAAGGAAGGGGTTGCTTATGGCTACAATCGAAGAATTACAGGAACAGATCATTTCGATGAAAAAACAAATGGCAGAGGAAAAAGTACAGCTTTTGGCTGAGCTTGCTAAAGAGAAAGCACAGGTACAGCGGCTTAAGGATGTGGAGGAGATACAGAAGGTCATTCATTCCTATGAATATCTTCATTATCCCATTTTATTTCCTGAAAAGATTAAGCTTTTTGCTTTAGATATGCCGGATGTGAGCATGGATGTAGGGGATTCCGGGGTCTTTGTCGGCCGGGAAGGAATTGAAACCGTATTTTTAAAAATTCTTGGCTCCGCCCGTTTTGCTAAAGGCGCATTTTTCATGCACTGTGTTACTACACCTTATATTGAGGTAGCAGGAGATGGGAAGACTGCCAGGGGCGTATTTATGTCGCCGGGGCTTGAAACATATTATGAGGATCACAGCCATGTGCCTTTGGAGTGTTATAAGGAGGGGCAGGCAAGGATGGCTGCTTATTGGTGCTGGGGCAAATACAGTGCTGATTTTATTAAAATTGATGGAGAATGGAAAATATGGCATTTGAAATGGTGGCGTGATCTGCGGTGTGATTATTATAAAAGCTGGGTCGATGATAAAGGCGCAGTATCGGAGTCCGCAAGCTACCAAAATCGTAAAGATAATCAGGCGGACTTGCCTTTCCATGAGCCGATGAAATTCCATCAGCCGTATAAAGCGTCAGAGCGCAAGGTTCCGCTTCCTGTACGGCCTAAGCCTTATGATACCTGGGATGATAAGGATATAAACTGGCCTTTTGAAGGCTACGAGGAACTCATTGGAAAGACAGTTTACGATATAGAGGACCGCGTCTGGTAAGCCTTGCAGCCGCGCCCTGTAAAAGGAGAAGTTATGAGCGGATTAACTGTATGTATTATAACAATTGTTGCCCTTGTGGTATGTATTGTTATTGGTCAAAAAATTAAGTGTAACATTGGGGTTTTGGCACTTGTCGCCGCAAGTGTGCTTGGGATTTGGGTATTTGGAATGAAGGCGTCGCAGATTTATGGCTTCTGGCCGATCAGCGTTGTCCTTCAGATGTTAATCGTCACTTATTTTTATGGCTTTGCGGTAGAAACCGGAACGGCCAAATATATGGCGGATTGGGCTGTTTATTCCGCAAGGAAATGCCCGGCGTTGCTGCCCATTGTGTTTTTCATCATGGATTTTGCCATGATGGCTATTGGCATTAATCCTGGTGCTGTCACAGTTTTTTTAGTTCCGGTATTTGTGGAGATTTGTTATTTGTCCGGTGTATCGGAAATGATTGTTTTCGCGGGCCATTGCCTTGCCCTGGGGGCTGGGTGTTCTTCGCCTATAGGCTCCATTGGGATTATTGCCAAAGGGCTTTTTGAAATGTTTGGTTATGAGGGGCAGGGAGCTGTGCTGGAACCGCGGATATGGCTGAACTTTGTGATTGTCGGTTTTATTTGCTTTATCGCCGTTTACTTTATATTTGGCGGCTACAAGGTGAAAGTAGACAGCCAGACAAAGCGTCCGTCACCAGCAACTTCGGAAATTAAAAAGAATTTTGGCCTTATTATTTTCTGTGTGCTTTTATTTGTGGTTCCTATGCTTTTAAGCCGTTTATTGCCAGGCGTAGCATTTTTAAATTCTTTAAGCCAGGGAATGGATGTCCTTTTTGTATATGCGCTTGGGATTATACTGGCCGTTTTGATGAAGCTTGGTGATGAAAGGAAAATACTTAAAGAACAGGTTCCATGGAATACGATTGTTCTTGTGGGCGGCTGTGCGACATTGATTGCCGTATGTAGTTCCATGGGTATGGGCGATTATTTAGCCGGGCTGATCGGAAAGATTTCAAATACAGCGCTTATTTCACCGATACTTACGGTGGTAGCCGGAGCAGTATCTTTGGTATCGGATTCCACGGCAGTGGTATTTCCCCTGTTTTTCCCGGCTGTTTCAGGAATATCCGCAGCAACAGAGCTTGCCGCCACAAAGCTGTTTTCGTGTATTATGATCGGCGCGATTTTGTCTGGCGTGGCTCCGATTTCTTCCGGCGGTTCTATGCTTATGTCCTTTGTCAAAAAGGAGCGGAGAAATAAAATATTTTTACAGCTTTGGGTTTATGCTATTTGCCTGCTGATCGTTTTGGGCTTCCTTTCGGCCACGCCTCTGGTCGGATAAATCGCAGCCGTTCAGGTGTCTGAACGGCTACGATCCATCCGCCGGTTTTTATACTGACGGATTTGATAACGGTCATTATCCGCTTTGAGAAATTCAATGAACGTTTGTATGGCCGGATTTTTATTAGCCCTGTTCCATACAAGGTCTGTTTCAAGACATGGAAAATCACAATTCAGAGGAATAAAATGGGCCATTCTTCCGTATATATTTTCCGACTGATGAGATAATATCCCAACTCCGAGGCCGGCGCTGATTTGAAGGATCAGGGTGTCCAAAGAATCAACGCCGGAAATCCCTCCGGTAAATTCAATATGTTTTCTGCTAAAATAGTCCATAATATAATTAAACGGAAGATGGAGGGAAGAGGTTTTTACAGCGATAAAGTGCTCATCCTTTAAGTCTTCAAAGCAGGCATAGCCTTTTTGGACAAGGGGATGGTAATTGCTGACAACAGCGTCCAGATAGTCATAATAAAAGGGCAAATATTCTACATAGTCCGATTCCTGTAAAACTTCCATATTGAGCTGAAAGGCAAAGTCAGCGGTATTCGACAAAAGAAGCTGGCGGGCCATAGCTGCGCTGCACCACTGGAGGTTGAAATCAATATCCGGGTACTGAAGGCGGAAACGGTGAAGAAATGGGGTAAAACGGCCATATTCAACGCCAGTGCAGGCAATATGGAGGTGCTGCTTGGGATGGGCGTTTATTTTTTGTATCTTTTTTTGGAGATCATCGATGATATTAAGAATCATCGGTGCTTCGTTATAGAGGGCAATGCCTACAGGCGTAAGTTCTACGCTGCGGTTTGTCCGGATTAAAAGCTTAGCGTTAAGCTCAGATTCAAAATCAGAAATCTTTTTACTTAGAGCGGGCTGGCTAATAAAAAGTTCTTCGGAAGCCTTTGTAAAGCTGCGGTATTTTGCCACACATACAAAGGCTTTGAGTTTATTTATGTCCATAAAAGGTCCTCCGGAAAGTTATAGTACCTATTTAATTATACGCTGCTACAAATGATATAAAAATGCATACTATAAGTATAGCATTTGCATAGTTATGTGTAAAGAATATGTAACAGCTCGTTACTATTCACAGTCAGCCGCAAACACTCGCTGTTTGCGGCGTAAGAACATGATACAGGTGTGAGCAGGCTCTTTTTGCGAAGCAAAAACTCTAAATGAGCCTGCGAAGTTACTATTCTCGGCGAAGCCGTGAATAGTAACAACAGCTCAGATGGCTGAAACGTTATCTTGGTCAAATGGCAGTATACAATAATGGATATGGGAAGGCCCCCGGACGCTTTTAGCTATAAAAGTGTCCGGGGGCTTTATGGTTATTGTACAGCCGGATATGGAAGGCTGTATTGGTCGGAAAAGGCTTTAATAAGGAAGGTAATCAGGCGTTATATCCCTGTATTTTGCAAGAAGCTCATCCCAGCGTTTTGGTAGCTCAATCTTGACACAGGCAGGGCCTCCATGTTCGCCGCCTCCGGCAAAATTAATACAGGTGGCGTCATAATTGCTTCCGGCAACAACGATCATCATGTGCTTGGTTGACCAGAATTTCCGGGCGCTTTCATTGTGGTTAAAAGGAAGCCGGACATTGTCCGGGAGATGGTTATTATCAATCATCCAGCGATAATTAATATCTGTAGCAGGCTGGCGGCAATATTCGCATACATAATCAAGTACCTCTGACTGGGATTTAAAGCCTTCTTTGGCAAGCGCCCTGGCAAAGCCCGGCGACATAACATAACAGCAGCCCCGATCCCAGCCCTGATAGTGAATATAAAACATTGTGTCAAAACAGGACTTACCATCGCGTCCATGTCCTTCAGTGCGCTCCTGCGGCCAGAACATTGTCACTGCCGAATCCTTTTCGTCAATGCCATAGCGTACATGAAGCGGCGGCCAGGGGCTCATGTCCATATTATCGCCGATACATACGCCCTGGCGGGCCTCGTGGCCCGGCTCGCACATATCTTCAAGGCCTGGCCGTACCCCGGAAATGTTCATAATAATATAGCTGTATGCCCGGGCAATGGCGGCGGACGCTTTGGAGTAAGAGCTTAGGGCGGCGCCATTCATGGAAATGCCAAGATCCGCGGCGACCCTGCCGCTTACGGTAATCAGTGGGAACCAGCTTGCTACGGAGCATGTCCAGCCTTCAAGGTGGATATTTGGGCGGACAATGGCTTTGACTGCGGCGATAAGTACAGGGAGATAGGTGGGAAGGCATCCGGCCATGACCGCGTTGATGGCAATTTTTTCGACGGTGGCATTGCCCATCATGGGGGGAAGCTTGGCAACAACATAATCCCTGGGAAGATCAGTACCCTGGAGCATTTCTGAAACAGCTTCCTCGGTGGGAGGAATGACAGGCAGTCCGGTTGTAAAGCCTCTGCGGTAAAAATAGTCGCTGATTTTGTCCGGGCTTCCCGTATATTCTATGGGTTCGGCTGCGGCGTTATCTTTGATGTAAGGCTGCTGTTCCTCATAGGTCAGAGGCATTGTAAGTCCGTCAATGACCTGTTCACATACCCGGTTAAGTTCAGGATAGATAACATGATCGATAAGCTCCTGATCGAGACGGGGGGCCCAGCTTAAGTCCGGGATTTTTGTTGTTACAAAACGGAGCTTATGGACAAGCCTTGAAGCGGCAGCCTTTTGACCAACAGGGAGCAGATCTTCCTTGGTCAGCATAACTGTGGGAATCCCGCGCCTTTCAACATAAGCACAGTTGTAGGCATGGAACATACAGCAGGAACCCGCATCTCCATAAGCTCCGATGACTGCATCGACATTGGAGAGCCATTCATTAAATAATGGAAGAAACTGTTCATCCTTATAAACTTCCGAAGTATCCTTTTTATACTGGAGCGCTTTAAAATGAATATCAGGATATTTTTTAGAAAGAATATCCGACAAAACTTGGAGCATTAAAGGTGAATGGCCTTTAAAATGTGAAAAAAGGCCGATGGTTTTTCCCGCAAGTGTATCAAGCCTTGGGGAAAGCGGTTTGGAATTGGAGGCGTCGACAAACGCCCATGGACTATAAAGCTTCATAATAAACCCTCCTATACATTGTATGTATGTTACATTTAAATTATAAAACGGAATAAAGGCTGTGTACAATTTGAAAAAGTTATAGTGTTATAGAAAATCTAAATAAAGTATCTAAATACTTTCTTTATATCTAAAAGGGGGAATATTAATGCTGTTTTAATACATTTTTCGCTATACTACAACAAAAGGGAGGTAGGGAAATGAACTACGGAATATTGACGTTGCTGCCGATTATCATTGTCATTGTGATCGCTTTAAAGACAAAACGGACGTTAGAGCCGTTGATCGTAGGTACTCTGGTGACTTATATGATTATCGATGGTTTTGGTTTCGCCAATGGCTGGATGGATGCGTTTTTCAGAGTTGCGTCGAACCGGGATCACCAGTGGGTATTTATGGTCTGCGCTCTGTTTGGAAGCCTCATTACATTGCTGGGGGCATCTCATGGAACGTTGGGCTTTTCGGAAAAACTGGAAAAATTTTGCCGGGGGCCAAAGACGACGCTGATTGTGACATGGATTATGGGAATTTTAATATTTGTGGATGATTACTTAAATATTATGACTTTGAGTACATGTATGAAAAAGCTGACGGACCGGAAAAAAATTCCGAGAGAAACATTATCGTATATTATTGATTCTACTGGGGCTCCGGTCTGTGCGGTACTTCCTTTTTCTACATGGGCAATCTTTTTCTCAGGCCTGTTTTTTGCAGAAGCCGGGATTCCTGAGCTGGGCTACGGCAGCGCCATTGAAACCTTTTACCATATTATTCCGTTTATTTTTTATGCGATCGCCGCCGTATTTATTGTTCCGCTGTTTATAATGGGAGTTATTCCAAAGGTTGGACGTATGCGCAAAGCATACAACCGGGTCAAGGATACTGGAAAGGTATATTCCAAAGAGAGCGAGCCTTTGAACATGGAGGATGAGGACGAAAATTCTTTGGCGCTTGCAGGAAATATATGGGATTTTATTTTACCGGTAGGAACGCTGATTGCCCTGGCAATTATTGGCGGAGAGCTGTTTTTAGCTGTTATCGCCGCCATTGCGGTATGCTTTGTCCTTTATATCCCAAGAAAGAAAATGTCAATCACACAGTTTTGTGATTTGGCGATGCATGGCTTTTGCAATATGATCCCTACGGTTGCCATTATCTTTTTTGCCTTTGTGATGCAGGAGGCAATGACAGACATAGGTATTGCGACATATGTTATCAATGCGGTGACACCCTTTATGAGCGCCGCGCTGTTCCCGGCGATTACGTTTATTATCGTAGCGCTGCTGAATTTTTCGACAGGAAGCGTTTGGGGAATACCGGCGATTGTTGTTCCTATTATTTTACCGCTGGCCCTCTCGATTGGCGCGAATCCCCTTGTTGTTATGGGGGCGGTTGTATCTGGAGCAACTCTTGGCAGCCATGCCTGCTTTTATTCCGATGCCACAGTGCTTACATCAAGCTGCTGTAAAATGGAAAACATGGACCACGCCTTGTCTCAGCTTCCTTATGCGCTCATCGCCGCCGGAGTTTCGGTTGTTGGTTATCTTATTTGCGGATTTTTGCTTTAAGGTGTACAATAGATATGAAAATATAAATTGGCCTTATCATGGACGGGTAGAAAAAGGGGGGAAATTCAATGTCGAAACATCTTTATTTGGGAAATATTGCCACAATGAATGTGGACGCTATTGTCAATGCGGCGGCAACAGATTTAAAGCGCTGTCCGGGAATCTGTGAGGCGATTTTTTCAGCAGCCGATGCGAAGGCATTGGAAGCGGCTTGCAGAAAAATCGGACACTGTGATATTGGGAAAGCCGTAGTTACTCCGGGGTGCGGACTTCCCGCAAAATATATTATCCATGTGGCGGGGGCTGGCTGGTACGGCGGCCTTCAAAGAGAACGCTTCCTTTTAGGAAATTGTTATCACCAGGCGCTGAACAAAGCCTTGTTTTACAACTGTAAAAGCGTCGCTCTTCCTTTGATTTTTTCGGGAGACTGCCACATTCCCCGGGCTGAGTCTATAAAGATCGCAGGGCAGGTGATTGCGGATTATGCAAAGCGCCATAAGGAAATGGAAATTTACCTTGTTTTGTATAAGCCCTCCATCTATAATATGGCAGAAGCCCTGCTGAAATGGCCGAAGGAATCCTGCTGAAATGGCGTATATGTGGAAATGGCCAGAAGAATAAACAGGTGCAAAAATATCCGGCATATGGTATGATTAATAAAAGACCATATACCGGATATTTATTTTGGCGGGCAGCAGGACAGCGTCAGGCATGCCTGATCTTGGCGGCTGCCGCGGGAAGAAAAACAGGAGGAAAAAATATGTACAGGGTACAATTTACGGCATTAAACCGGAAAAATAAAAAGAAAGATACAAAGGAATTTATGCTTGGCGCTGTAGATACGTCGGAATATGACGCTGTGATGGATCAGATTTCAGATACGTTATATGACATGGATCTTGAGTACAATGATATTGACGGCGACGGCGATATGGCCGTGGACGATATGCTTATTGCCATTTCCGAGGAGGAGGACTTTGAAAAAAGTATGCAGGGCAGACAGACCGAGTATTTCATTAAAGGTGAGAATTTATGAAGCAGGGCAGGGGGCGGACGAACTGCGAGTGCTGCGGCAATTATTATTACGACGAGGACTATGGCTGTTTTGTCTGCGATGTAGATTTGGATGAGGATGAGATGGCCCGCTTTATGACGAACACCTTTGATCATTGCCCATATTTTCAGTTTAATGATGAATACAGGATTGTGAGAAAGCAAATGTGAGCTGTCTGCCGGAAAGGTATAGGAATGGGGGTTAAAAACAATGAAGCAGTATATTATGGCACTGGATCAGGGAACGACCAGTTCCCGGACGATTTTATTTGACAAGGGCGGGAATATTGTGGCTATGGCCCAGAAGGAGTTTACCCAGTATTATCCAAAACCGGGATGGGTCGAGCACGATCCTGAGGAAATTTGGGAATCCCAGCTTTGCGTGGCCCGGGAGGCGATGAAAGCGGCTAAAATTTCGGCGGATCAAATCGCAGCCATTGGTATTACAAACCAGAGGGAAACAACGATTGTCTGGGATAAGCTGACGGGAAAGCCGGTATATCCTGCGATTGTATGGCAATGCCGGAGGACTGCTCCGCTTATTGACAGCTTTGATACGGAGTTTTGCTCCTATATCCGGGAAAAGACCGGGCTTGTGCCGGACGCATATTTTAGTGCCAGCAAGCTTAAGTGGATTCTTGACAATGTGGACTGCGCAGGGGGGCTGGCCCGGGAAGGTCGGCTTCTTTTTGGAACCGTGGACACATGGCTGATTTGGAAGCTCACCGGGGGCCGGGTATTTGTAACAGACTATACAAACGCTTCCCGGACGATGATGTTTGATATTCATAAGCTGTGCTGGGATGAGCATATTATGGAAAGGCTTGGGATCCCGGCATCTATGGTGGCACCGGCGCGGCCGTCAAGCTGCGTTTACGGCGAAACAGACCCGGATATTTTGGGCGCCCCGGTGAAAATTTCCGGAGCCGCAGGGGATCAGCAGGCCGCCCTGTTTGGCCAATGCTGTTTTGAGCCTGGAGATGTGAAAAATACTTATGGTACCGGCTGCTTTTTGCTGATGAATACCGGAAAGCAGGCGGTAAAGAGCCGCCATGGCCTTGTGACGACTATTGGGGCAAGCTGCAGCGATCATGTAGAGTATGTCCTTGAAGGCAGTGTTTTTGTTGCCGGAGCCTGTATTCAATGGCTGCGGGATGAAATGAAGCTGCTTAAGACATCGGCGGACTCCCAGGAGCTTGCCATGTCAGTCGGTGATACCGGCGGCGTCTATATGGTTCCCGCCTTTACAGGTATCGGAGCGCCCTATTGGAACCCTTATGCCAGAGGCATGGTCGTAGGCATGACGCGGGGAACAAGCAATGCGCATTTTGTGCGGGCCGCTCTGGAATCGATTGCATACCAGACTTACGATGTTTTACATGCGATGGAGAAGGATATGGGAATTTGCCTGAAAAATCTTAAGGTGGACGGCGGCGCGGCTGCCAACCGCTTTTTGATGCAGTTCCAGGCGGATCTTCTTGGCGCTGATGTGACAAAGCCCGCCTGTCTGGAGACGACAGCCCTCGGTGCCGCTTATCTGGCCGGGCTGGCGGTGGGCTATTGGACAGGAAAAGCGGATATAGCTTCAAATTGGCGGCTGGATCAAACATTTACGCCATCTATGGACAGAGAAATGGCTGCAAAGAAAATATCCGGGTGGCACCGGGCAGTGCGCTGTGCTTTAGAATGGGCGCGGGATGATTTACTTTAAGCACTATAAAGCTCATATTATGCGTTAGAAAGGGCACGATAACTCCGTATATGATTGAATATAAGGATTATCTATACCGTAACTCGAAGGAAGTTAGCAAAGGAGGGATTTTATGGCATTATCACAAGAAAAGCGTTATACGGTTGATGATATTTATAACCTTCCGGAAGGGATAAGAGCTGAGCTTATTGATGGCGAAATGTATATGATGGCAGCGCCGGGAACAAGACATCAGGAAATATCAGGTTTTTTATATGCCAATATTTACAATTACATTCGAGCCCAAAGAGGTGATTGCAAAGCTTTTCCAGCACCCTTCGCAGTGTTCCTTAACAGTGACAATAAAACTTATGTGGAGCCGGATATTTCAGTTATTTGTGATAAGTCTAAATTAGATGGCCGTGGCTGCAACGGCGCTCCGGATTGGGTTATTGAAATTGTTTCACCGGGGAGCCGGTCTATGGATTATTTGAAAAAACTGGTTAAATATATGAATGCAGGAGTTAGAGAGTATTGGATTGTAGATCCTGAGAACAATAGAGTTATGGTATACAGCTTTGAAAAAAATGGCGACCTGGGTATATATTCATTCGATGATGAAATCCCAGTTGGAATTTATGACGGCGAACTGAAACTTAGAATAGAAACTGAATAAGTAGATCATAACATTTAATTTCCTATTCTGAAAGCAGAATTTTGCCGGAATACTTGAAAAATGAACGCCGGTGTGATACCATAAAATCAGATAAGCTGTTTCAGAACGGCTGAAATTAAGTTGAATAATTGCTGCGGAGAGTTGAGAGTCAGGCAATTTAAAACACACATAGTATTGTGCGTTTTATTTGCTTGGCTTTTTATATTGAATAGGAAACTTTGTTTCCTATTCAATATAAACGCTCCGCTTTGGATGCGCACTGGCGCGGAGTGGAATTTGCCGCTGAAGCGGCCGCGCCCGGCGCGCAAGTTCCGCAAGCGGAACTTTTCATTATTAAGGAGATGATACAATGTACGATGCTGTGATTATCGGTGCGGGCGTGATTGGATGTGCTATCGCAAGAGAGCTGTCGAAATTCAAGGTAAATGCCTGCGTTATTGAAAAAGAGGAGGATGTGTGCTGCGGTACATCTAAGGCGAACAGTGCGATTGTCCATGCAGGCTATGATGCCCATAACGGTACATTAAAGGCAAGGCTTAATGTGGAAGGGAATGCGATGATGGGTGAACTGGCCAGAGACCTGGATTTTCCGTTTAAGCGCAATGGCTCCCTTGTCATCTGCACAGAACCGGAAGGGATTGCTGGCCTTAAAGAGCTGAAGGAGCGGGGCGAAAAAAATGGCGTTCCGAATTTGGAAATATTAGACCGGGAAACCCTGATGAAGATGGAACCCAATTTGTCCGATCATGTGGTGGCTGCCCTGTATGCACCTACGGGTGGGATTGTCTGTCCTTTTAACCTAACTATTGCCCTTGCGGAGAACGCCGCTGTCAATGGTATTGAATTTAAGCTTGGTACAGAGGTGACAGAGATTTCCCCGGTGGAGGGCGGCTATAAAGTGCGCACCGACCGCGGCGATGTGGAAACGAAGTCGGTCATCAATGCCGCCGGTGTTTATGCCGATAAATTCCATAATATGGTGAGCGCGGACAAGATCCATATTACAGCCCGTAAGGGCGAGTACTGCCTTCTTGATAAGGCGGTGGGCAGTTATGTTTCAAAAACGATTTTCCAGCTCCCCGGAGTTATGGGAAAAGGTGTTTTGGTGACACCTACAGTTCACGGGAATCTTCTCGTAGGCCCTACAGCCACAGACATTGAAGATAAGGAAGGAACCAATACAACGAGAGAGGGGCTTGATTTTCTTATTTCCAAAGCCAGCTTAAGCGTTAAGGAGCTGCCGATCAGGCAGGTCATTACGTCCTTTGCGGGCCTGCGCGCCCATGAGGATGGCGATGAATTTTTGATTAAAGAGGTGGAGGATGCCCGGGGATTTTTTGATGCCGCAGGTATTGAATCTCCCGGACTTACAAGTGCTCCGGCGATCGGCGTGATGGTTGCCGAAATGGTTTCATGCTATCTGGGGCTTTTGCCGGATCCTCAATTTTGCGGGAAACGTGAGGGGATTCCTCACTTAGATGAAATGGACCTCGAAAGCAGGGCCGCTCTGATCCGGGAAAATCCGGCTTATGGCAATATTATATGCCGGTGCGAAATGATTTCAGAGGGGGAAATTATAGATGCGATCCACCGTCCTTTAGGCGCCCGTTCCCTAGATGGTGTGAAGCGACGTACCCGCGCCGGGATGGGCCGGTGCCAGGCAGGCTTTTGCTCGCCGAGGACGATGGAAATTCTTGAACGGGAGGTTCCTATGAGCATGATGGAAATAACAAAGTGCGGCAATGCGTCAAAAATTGTTTTAGGGCGGAATAAGGAGCTGGACGGCAAGGATAAAAAGAATACAAACTGTGAGAGGATGGCGGGAAAATGAAAGAATATGATATTGTTATCGTAGGCGGCGGCCCGGCCGGTCTTGCCGCAGCGATTTCTGCAAAAGAAAATGGCATCAGCCAGGTGCTTATTCTTGAAAGAGATAAAGAGCTTGGCGGCATTTTGAACCAGTGTATTCATAATGGCTTTGGGCTGCATACCTTTAAGGAAGAGCTGACCGGGCCGGAATATGCCGCCCGGTTTATTGAAAAAGTAAAAACGCTTAAAATTGAATATAAATTAAATACAATGGTTGCTGATATTTCTAAGGAGCGGATAATTACGGCGATCAGCCGGGAAGACGGACTGACCCAGATTAAGGCCAAGGCTGTGGTGCTCGCTATGGGCTGCCGTGAGCGTTCCCGGGGCGCCTTAAACATTCCGGGCTATCGTCCTGCCGGTATTTTTTCAGCAGGAACAGCCCAGCGGCTTGTCAATATGGAAGGATATATGCCTGGCCGCGAGGTCGTTATTTTAGGCTCCGGGGATATTGGGCTGATTATGGCCCGGAGGATGACATTAGAGGGCGCCAGGGTTAAGGTTGTGGCGGAGCTTATGCCATACTCCGGAGGCTTAAAGCGAAATATTGTCCAGTGTCTTGATGATTTTGGCATACCTTTAAAGCTTAGCCATACAGTGGTGGATATTGATGGAAAAGACCGGGTTAGGGGGGTTACTCTGGCCGAGGTTGGCAAAGATGGTAAGCCAATACCGGGAACCGAAGAATATATTTCATGTGATACGCTGCTTTTATCTGTGGGCCTTCTGCCTGAAAATGAACTTTCACGCGGGGCTGGCGTTGCCTTAAGCCCTGTCACAGGCGGCCCGGTTGTTAATGAAAGCCTGGAAACCAATCTGCCCGGGGTTTTTGCCTGCGGCAATGTTCTCCATGTCCATGACCTTGTGGATTATGTGTCCGAAGAGGCCCATACGGCGGGGAAAAATGCGGCAAAATATGTTCAGGAGCAAGCCTGCGGAAAAGCCCTGGAATCGACTGAAGCATGTGAAAATACTTCCAAGCCTGGCAAACCGGTACCGGCTCCAAAAGCGCCTGATGTTCCCATTACCCTTAAAGGGGCAGACGGCGTCCGCTATACAGTTCCTTCGGCAATTACGGTCAGCCGCATAGAAGATACGCTGACCGTTCGGTTTAGAGTGGGAAATGTATATAAAAATGCCGCGGTATGTACATATTTCGATGATGAATGTGTTTCCCGGAGAAAAAAGATGGTGCTTGCCCCCGGTGAGATGGAAAATGTTATTTTAAAGAAAAAAGACCTGGAAAGCCGGCCCGGATTAAAAACGATAACCATCCGGATTGAGCAAAACTGATGGAAGGCGGGGATTTTATGCAAAAAAGAGAATTAACATGTATTGGCTGTCCTTTGGGCTGCGCAGTGACAGTTACCTTAGAAAACGGACAGATTACAGGCGTCGCAGGAAATACATGTAAAAGAGGTGATGACTATGCACGTAAAGAGGTCACGCATCCGACCCGCATTGTCACAAGCTCTGTCTGTGTTGCGGGAGGCATTGCCCCCATGGTTTCTGTAAAGACAAGAAATGATATCCCAAAGGATAAAATATTTGACTGTGTCCGTGCCCTTAAAGGCCTGACCGTTGACGCTCCTGTGTCTATCGGGGATATTGTCCTTGAAAATGTGGCAGGCACCGGCGTGGACGTTATCGCCACAAAGGCCGTGCCAGAGCGTTGCGGCAACGTATCTGCCGGCTTCTGAATCACTCTAGGCTTCTAAATCATTGTCGGGCCTGGCGGATCAGTGAGTGATTTGCCAGGCCGTGGCCTGTAACTATTCGTTACAGGCGGAGAATCCTGCAAAACAGGATTCTTTGTAACAGTTCAGCATAGATGAACTGTTACGATTCTTTCTTGTAATGTTTTAAACTGTCTTGTATGCTGAATTTTTTTGTGATATTCTACATAGATAGAGTAAAAGACACGGCATAATAAGGAAACTTTGCAAGGGGATAACCTGATGCCGTTGGAAGGACACGGCAGTAGTAAGGAAAGGGTTAAAGGATTATGAATCGTATATTTGTAGAAGCTATTGAAGCATCGCCGGTGATTGGCGCAGTTAAAAGTATGGACGGGCTAAAGAGATGCTTGGCGTCGGACGTTGGTGTTGTTTTTATCCTTTTTGGGGATATTTGCAATATTGGAGATATTGTGGACCAGGTGAAGGCTTCGGGAAAGCTTGCAATGGTTCATATGGATTTAATTGTTGGACTTAGCGCTAAGGAGATTGCTGTCGATTTTATTAAAAAATATACGGTTGCTGACGGAATTATTACAACAAAGCCGGCGCTTGTGCGCCGGGCCAAGGAACTTAAGCTTTACACAGTGCAGCGTTTTTTTGTTATCGATTCCCTGGCTTTTGAAACGATTGGGCGGCAGATTGGAACGGCCAGGCCGGACGTTATCGAGGTACTTCCAGGGCTTATGCCGAAGGTTATCCGCCGTTTGACAAAAATGTGCAGTGTTCCTGTCATTGCCGGAGGGCTTATTGGCGATAAAGAGGATGTTATGGCAATGCTTGGCGCCGGAGCTATGGCGATTTCTTCGACAAATGAAGCGACATGGTTTTTATAAATGCGGTTTTTGGTCGTACTAGGGCAGGAAGCAGAGCTGTGGCCGTTGCGCTATAAGAGCTGTTAAGTGAGATTTGATTGAATTGAATAAAAAAAATGAAAAATTTTGAAATTAGGTATTGACTTTTAGTCGGGATGATGATAATATAGCTTTTGTCAGGAGGACATGAGAACTTCCTGAAAGAACTTCATAGAGATGCAGTTGTGGCGGAATTGGTATACGCGCTAGACTAAGGATCTAGTGGTCATTGCGACCGTACGGGTTCAAGTCCCGTCAACTGCACGAATTGCCCCTTGAGAAGTCAAGGGGTTTTGTTTTTCTGCGATAAGCTCTGCAAGTGGCCGCCGTGCTTGCACGAGCGGCCATTTGCAGGGCAACGGACAGCGGCGCTGCGTGCCAGTGGCACGCGCCCTGCGCCGACCGGAGCGAAGCGAAGACCAGCTTTGCTGTGAGCTGGCTGTTGTATCGCAGCGGATAGGGGAAGAAAATCTTCCCCTATCTGATCCGTAATTGCAGGCGGGGGTACTGCCGCTTTGAGGCACTGTGGCGCGAAGCGCTGGTTCCGGGCGTTATGCTGTCATAAAAAATTTCAGGTTTGGCGGAAAACATTAAGGAGGAAAGTCTGTTGAAAGGCTTTCCTCCCGGGGCTTATCTTTTTATCATTTTTATGAGTTCTCTTTCTTTAAAATGCCATTTCCGGCCATCAGCGCTGTCATTTCTTCAATATACTCCAAAGGGAACGGAGGCAGGCATAGGGGTTTCATAGCAATCGACATAAGCTTCATCGGGTTATCGTCAGCGGCAATGCGGTTAGAGCTTAACGCGCCGCAACGCTTACAGCGGTGGATGATTGCCCATTCTTTATTGTGACGTACCCAAACGGCAACAGGCTCCATAATACCGCCGCAGTCTGCTTCACGATCTCCGGGAGTAATATCAAGATGGAGGCTTGCAAGGCAGTTGGGGCAGTGGTTGCGGTGTCCGCTTCCTGCGCCTGCTGATACAACAAGGCGGCCGCATACTTTACAAGTGAAGCTTTCCGTACAAGGGTGATTTTTATAATAACCTTTTTCGTATTTCTTTCTTTTATTTTCTCTATTCATAATAATTATTTTCTCCTTCCATGGAAGAACAGAAGTTTCTGCTCTGTGACGCTTAATCATGCAATTTGTTTCTTCTCATTTCAGGACAGCAAAAAAGATAACCCTGGCTGACGGGTTATCTGATAAATGACTTATTTGCAGAATCAACGCAAAGATCCGCCTGCCAGAACTGTTATGAAAAACATCCGTACAGGGCGATGCACAGTGCCGCAGCAACATTCGTGCTGCACATAAAAACCAAACGCCCTTTGGCCTGCAAAAATTCTGCTGCCTGTCTAAAGAGCGGAACCGTTCGGTTTGGCCCCTTTATAAATACAGGAGGTATTGATATGGCTGGCTGCAAATATGCACAACAAAAAAACCCATCTGATTCCAGATGAATCTAGTTTATTGTCCGGTTATTTGCAAATGGCCGACATCAACTTCTCCCCTTTCCATGTAAGCATTGGCAGCAGTGGAATTGCCCTTTATAAATAATGTATTAAGATTTCATAATAAGAAAAATATTTAAAAGGAAATATCTTCCCACAGGAATGGAAATCATGTATAATATTCCAATGTCAGTACCATTACTAATTTTTAGAAAGAGGGGTCAAAGAAAATGAAAAAAGTCATAAAGAGCCTGATAATCACGCTGATTTATGCGCTGCTCGCATTTTATTTTGCATTGCCGGCAATTAATTTTAAATCGAAAAATTTTTATATGTATGTGATTTCAGTCATTGTTGTGTACCTGATCGTATCGTTTTTAACTAAGGCTAAGCTGTCCAGTATGCTTGGCGGGATGCAGGGCGGAAAAATTACAGCGTCCAATCTGCGGGGAATGAAGAAAAGCACAAAGGTTCTTGTAGGGATTATTGTTGTTGCCGCGGTTGTAATGATTGGCGGCGACCTGTTTTCAAGAGAATTTTTCCATGCGAAGAAATACCAGCAGTTAATGAATGTGGAAACCCGGGAATTTTCTGAGGATATAAGCCAGATCTCCCTGAAGGATGTTCCTGTTGTTGACCGTGACAGTGCGGTGCGCCTTGGAAACCGTAAGCTTGGCGAGCTTGTGGAGCTTGTTTCCCAGTTTGAGGTGGACGAAAATTCGTATTCTTATACACAGATCAATTATAATGGTGTGCCAACCCGCGTTGCTCCGCTGCGCTATGGCGATATTATTAAATGGTTCAACAACCAGTCCAAGGGTCTTCCGGGATATCTCTCTGTGGATATGACGACCCAGACCGTTTCCCTTGTCCAGTTAGAGGAAGGGATGAAATATTCCCCGGGAGAGTATTTTTTCAGAAATCTTGACCGCCATTTAAGGCTTCGCTATCCGACTAAGATTTTCGACGATTATCGTTTTGAAATTGATGACAGCGGCAAGCCGTACTGGATTTGCCCGGTCATTGATTATACGATTGGACTTTTTGGCGGAAAGGATATTAAAGGCGTTGTACTTGTGGATGCCTGCAATGGCGATACGGAGTATTATGATATTGCTAATGCGCCTTCATGGATTGACCAGGCCTATTCTTCGGATCTTGTTGTCCAGCAGATTGATTACTGGGGAATGTTGAAGAACGGTTTTATCAATACGATTTTTGGCCAGAAGGATGTATGTAAGACTTCCGGCGGCTATAACTATCTTGCCCTGGATGATGATGTGTGGTTATATACAGGCCTGACCTCCGCGGGAAATGACGCTTCCAATATTGGTTTTGTCCTTGTAAATATGCGGACAAAGGAATCCCACTATTATATCGTTTCCGGCGCGACAGAATATTCGGCAATGTCTTCGGCAGAAGGGCAGGTACAGCATTTGTCCTATGTGGCAACCTTCCCTATACTTCTTAATATCGGGAACCAGCCGACCTATTTTATTTCTCTGAAGGATAATGCAGGGCTTGTTAAAATGTTTGCCTTTGTTAATGTAGAGCGGTATCAGATTGTAGCCATCGGAAATACGCTTAATGAGGCTTATTCTGAATATTTAAAGGCACTGGCTCAAAATACGGAGGTTGATTCCTCTGCCCTTGTGAATAAGGAAGGCGTTGTTGAGGCGGTTTCTTCGGCTGTGCGGGATGGAAATACCTATTATTATATTGAAATCCAGGGCTCAGACAAGGTTTTTGTCGCTTCCATTCAGATGTCGGATGTGCTGGCGGTTTTAAAACCCGGAGATACAGTGAAGCTGGGCTATGTGGATTCAGATAATGAATTTATTGACATCAGTGAGATTACAAGAACCGCAAAGGCTTTAACGGACGGCGGTACGGCAGGAACCAAAGCCCAAAGCCAGGATCAGGCCCAGACAACAGAATCCACTGAGGATACGCCGGAGGAAACGGATGAAAGCCACACTCCGGACCAAACGCAGGGCGCTGAAACGGACGAAACAGGAACCGAAACCTTTGAAACAGATACACTGTGAAAGAATGTCGTATGACGCAGCTTTTAAGATAGATACGCTGCGCAGGAAGGCCGTATGATAATAGATTTTCACCGTATAATAAACAGTAGCAAAAGAGTCTTTATCTTCAGACAAACAGGAGGAAATAGAGAATGAGTAAAGTAAGAACACGTTTTGCGCCCAGCCCTACAGGCCGGATGCATGTAGGTAATTTGCGGACAGCGCTGTACGCTTATCTAATTGCAAAGCATGAGGGCGGAGATTTTCTGCTTCGTATAGAGGACACCGACCAGGAGCGCTATGTTGAAGGGGCAGTAGATATTATTTACCGGACGCTAGAGCGCACCGGCCTTAAACATGACGAAGGCCCGGATAAGGACGGCGGCTGCGGGCCTTATGTCCAGAGCGAGCGCCAGGCTGCCGGAATTTATATGAAATATGCGAAAATGCTCGTCGATAAGGGTGAAGCCTATTACTGCTTCTGTGATAAGGAGCGCCTGGATTCCTTAAAGCAGGAGGTTGCAGGCAAGGAAATTTCGGTGTATGACAAGCACTGCCTTCATTTATCCAAGGAAGAGGTGGAGGAAAAGCTTGCTGCCGGTATTCCTTATGTCATCCGGCAGAATAATCCCACAACAGGAACGACAACCTTCCATGATGAGATTTACGGGGATATTACCGTTGACAATTCGGAGCTTGACGATATGATCCTTATTAAATCTGACGGCTACCCAACCTACAATTTTGCTAATGTGGTGGACGACCATCTGATGGGGATTACCCATGTTGTCCGGGGAAATGAGTATCTTTCTTCATCACCGAAATATAACCGGTTGTATGAAGCCTTTGGCTGGGAGGTTCCCGTGTACGTCCATTGCCCGCTGATTACCAATGAAGAGCATAAAAAGCTGAGCAAGCGCAGCGGCCATTCTTCCTATGAGGATCTTATTGAGCAGGGGTTTATTTCTGAGGCGATTGTCAATTATGTAGCCCTTCTTGGCTGGTGCCCGGAGGATAACCAGGAAATCTTCTCCCTTGACGAGCTTGTCAAAGCTTTTGACTACCGCCATATGAGCAAAACGCCGTCTGTATTTGATATTACAAAGCTGAAGTGGATGAATGGCGAATATATGAAGGCTATGGCATTTGATAAATTTTATGAGATGGCAGAGCCTTACATTAAGGATGTTGTGAAGAAGGCTATGGATCTGAAAAAGATTGCGGCTCTTGTAAAGACAAGAATTGAAGTATTTCCTGATATTTACGGACATATTGATTTCTTTGAGCAGCTTCCTGAGTATGATGCTGCCATGTATACGCATAAAAAGAGTAAAACGAATACGGAAAGCTCCCTTGCGGTATTAAAGGAGCTTGTTCCGGTCATTGAGGCCCAGAAAGACTTTTCCAATGGCGCGCTTTATGAAATGCTCGTAAATTTTGCAAAGGAGCATGAGTATAAAAATGCCTATGTTATGTGGCCGGTGCGCACAGCGGTGTCTGGCAAACAGATGACGCCGGGAGGAGCCACAGAGCTTATGGAAATTCTTGGCAAGGAGGAGTCGCTTGCGCGTATCCAAAAGGGAATCGGACTTTTAGAGGCCGCTTTAGGGAGAGTTTGAATTTGACAAGAACATTTAATCCTGCACAAAAGGAAGCCATCAGCCATGGACAGGGGCCGGCGATGATTTTAGCCGGCCCAGGCTCCGGGAAAACGACCGTGATTACTGAAAGAGTCCGGCATTTAATTGAGGAGGAGGGGGTCCACCCCTCTTCAATTCTTGTAGTTACATTTACTAAAGCCGCAGCTGTGGAAATGAAAGCGCGGTTTTTTTCACTTTGTAAAAAGGTAGCTATGCCTGTAAGCTTCGGAACCTTTCACAGTATCTTTTTTTCAATTTTAAAGGCTGCCTATAATTACAGTGCATCGGATATTATTACAGATATCAAAAGAAACGAGCTGTTTCGGGAGATTGTGGATGAGTTAGAGCTGGAAGTGGACGATACGGCAGATTTTATTTCCGGCATTTCCGGCGAGGTAAGCCTTGTGAAAGGGGAAAATATCGATCCTGCTCATTATTATTCAACAAACTGTGCGGACGATGTGTTCCGCCATATTTTTTCGGCCTATAATAAAAAAATGCGCCAGAACCGCCTGCTCGATTTTGATGATATGCTTGTGTTTACATGGGAGCTTTTTAAAATGCGGCCGGATATTTTAAGCGCCTGGCAGAAGAAATTCCAGTACATATTGATTGATGAGTTCCAGGATATTAACCGGCTGCAATACGAGATTATACGTATGCTGGCGGCTCCGGAAAATAATTTGTTCATTGTAGGCGATGACGACCAGTCGATCTATCGTTTCCGGGGGGCAAGGCCGGAGATTATGCTTGGCTTTACAAAAGATTACCCGGACGCAAAAACCATTGTCCTGGATGTGAATTACCGGTGCAGCCAGAGTATTGTAGAAAGCGCCTTAAGAGTGATTAAAAATAATAAAGAGCGTTATGAAAAGCGGCTCCGGGCAGCCAATGAAAAGGGCGAAGGGGTATCGGTTAAAATGTTTAATGATATGCGGGAGGAATACGACACCTTGATTAAAGAAGTGTACAAGTATCACCGGCAGGATGGCCTTCCCCTGAGAAACATTGCTGTTTTGTATCGTACGAATACGGGCGCCCGCCTGCTTTTATCAAGGCTGATGGAATATAATGTGCCATTTAGAATGAAGGATTCGCTGCCCAATCTTTTTGAACACTGGATTGCCAGAGATTTGATGGCCTATATAAAAATTGCGTTGGGCAGGGGGGAACGCAGCGATTACCTCCGGGTGATTAACCGGCCGAAACGCTACATTTCCCGGCAAATGCTTTCCCTGATCGGTTCCAGGCTGTTTAGCGGATTCCAGGCTGTTTTTGATGGCTTAAAGGAGAGATATTCCGGGAAGGAGTGGGCGCTCGAACGTCTTGATAAGCTGGTGTATGACTTGAAAAGTATAGGGGAAATGGCACCTTATGCGGCTGTTAGCTATATCCGCTACGCCATAGGCTATGACCGTTATCTTGTAGAATATGCCAGAGAACGGCGCCTTTCGGAGGATGAGCTTTTAGATGTCGCTTCAGATGTTTTGGAGAGCGCCAGGGATTTTAATTCTTTTGAGCAGTGGTTTTCTTATATTGAGGATTATGGGAAGGCGCTGGCAGCTCAGGGAAAGAAGCAGCGGGAGGATATGGGAGCGGACGGCATTATTTTGTCCACCATGCACAGCGCCAAAGGGCTGGAATATGAGGCGGTCTTTATAATCGATGCCAATGAAGGGGTGACGCCTCATAAAAAGGCTGTTATGGAAGCCGATATAGAGGAGGAACGCCGGATGTTTTATGTAGCCATGACCCGGGCGAAAACATTTCTCCATATTTATTTTACAAAAGAACGCTATCATAAACCAGTATCGATGTCCCGTTTTGTGGGAGAGCTTTTGCTGGACAGAGAATTTTTGGTAAAAGGCACCCGGGTGCGGCACCGTATATACGGCGAAGGAACGATTACAAATGTGAGCCAGACGGCCGTCCAGATTTTGTTTACAGAAACAAAAGAAATAAAGACGTTAAACATTTCCTTCTGTATTTCCAACCGGCTTTTAGAGCCGGCCTGACAGCGCTGGGACTTTTGCACTCCTGTTTCACTTTCTGACGGTCAGCGCAGCAAGTGCGCAGATCTGGCTGAACGGTTACGGAAATTTACGTTGACTTTTAGAAGAAAGTGTGTTACAAATAAAGAATAATTAAGAAATGGTAGAGGCGCGGGCTTCATCAGTAAAAACCGCAGGACATAAGATTTATGTGTGGGGCGCACAGGTTTTGAAAGGGGAGACTGCCGAAGGGAGAATCCTGCCCATTAGGGTTTTTCCTGGGCCGCGGGCAGAAGATGCCGCGGACTGTCACATATGTGGAGAGCTATCGTTGATGAAGGTAAAGCGCAAAACCATAGGCGGGAGTATCTATGGTTTTAAGAAAATAAACCTGTCTTTCGATAAACGCCCTCTTTGTGATGCCGTTTAGAGAACGAGAGGTATTTTTTATGCGAAAGAGAAAAAGCAAAGCATTTCGTGTGGTGCTTGCAGTTCTTGTACTCGCGGCCCTCATGCCGATAGCGGCATTTGCGGCGGAGACTGCGGACGGTGCAGCTCCACAGCCGGCGATGTATGCGACCTTCTGGGCCTTAGTGCCCCCGATCGTGGCAATTGTCCTGGCGTTGATTACGAAGGAAGTATATAGTTCCTTGTTTATAGGAATCGTTGTTGGAGCTATTTTTTATTCGGATTTTAGCTTTGAAGGTACTGTTACCCATATTTTTCAGGGCGGATTTGTCAGCGTCCTGACAGATGAGTACAACATGGGTATTTTGATCTTTTTAGTAATTCTTGGAACAATGGTCTGCCTGATGAACCGGGCAGGAGGTTCCGCCGCTTTTGGACGCTGGGCCAGCACCCATATAAAAAGCAGGGTAGGCGCCCAGCTTGCAACGATTGTGTTGGGCGTTCTGATTTTTATTGACGACTATTTCAACTGTCTTACTGTAGGCAGTGTTATGCGCCCGGTGACAGATAAACACAAAATTTCCAGGGCAAAGCTGGCCTACCTTATCGATGCAACAGCGGCTCCAGTATGTATTATCGCGCCGATTTCCTCCTGGGCTGCGGCCGTTAGCGGCTTTGTTGAAGGAGAGGATGGACTGACGCTGTTTATTCAGGCGATTCCTTATAATTTTTATGCGCTTTTGACAATTTTAATGATGGTTTGCCTTGCTGTGATGAAAGTCGATTATGGCCCTATGGCTAAGCATGAAAAAAATGCGGCTAACGGAGATCTGTTTTCTACAAAAAATCCGGTCTTTAAAGAAACAGCAGTAGAAGGCGCTAATGCCAAGGGGAAGGTTATTGACCTCGTATTTCCAATTATTGTCCTGATCATCTGCTGTGTGATTGGTATGCTTTACAGCGGTGGATTTTTTAGCGGCGTTGACTTTGTTACAGCTTTTTCACAGAGTGATGCGTCCGTTGGCCTTGTCCTTGGCAGCGTTTTTGCCCTTGTGATTACGATTGCGTTTTATCTTGTCCGCCGGGTACTTAAGTTTGGCGACTGCATGTCCTGTCTGCCGGAGGGGTTTAAGGCCATGGTTCCGGCCATACTTATTTTATCTATGGCATGGACTCTGAAAGCTATGACCGACAGTCTGGGAGCTACGGCGTTTGTAGAATCTGCTATGAAAGCCAGTGCGGAAAGCTTTATGATGTTTTTGCCGGCGATTATTTTCCTTGTTGGCTGCCTGCTGGCCTTTGCCACAGGAACCTCCTGGGGAACCTTTGGTATTTTAATCCCTATCGTTGTCGGCGTTTTTGAAAATTCGGACCCTACGCTGATGGTCATTTCCGTATCCGCATGTATGGCTGGTGCTGTGTGCGGCGACCACTGCTCGCCCATTTCTGATACAACGATTATGGCCTCTGCGGGAGCACAATGCGACCATGTCAACCATGTGTCGACCCAGCTTCCTTATGCCATTACGGTTGCCGTAATTTCTTTTGTGACATATATTGTGGCAGGCTTTGTGAAGACACCGCTTATTGCCCTTCCGGTCGGCGTTATTCTTGTGTTTATCGTTCTTTTTGTGATGAAACGCCGTCAGGACACAAAAAGAGATCTGTCCGGGCGGACTGAATAGGAGCAGCTTAGCACGAATCGAGGATTTAGCTGAAATAGCGGCGGTGAGCAGCGTTAGCTGCGTGAATCCGGGATGTACGGCGCAATAGTGACCACTTTTATTAACAGTTCAGCATGGCTGAACTGTTACCACTTTTGTTGCTTCCGGGCGTATTTTGCTTGCAATTTACAGCTATATCTGTTAAAGTCAATAGTGTAAACAAATAATTTTGACGGCAGCAAGCCGGAGCCTTTGAACCGGGTAAGCCCGGCTGGCCGGAGACTGCCCAAGGAAATGAGAGGTAACAATAATGAGTGAAAATACACATGGCAAAGATTGTGAATGTGGATGCCAGGATAATAATGAAGAAGCAACAGTGACACTAACTCTGGATGATGGCACGGAGCTTGAGTGTTCTGTTCTGGCGATTTTCCCGGCCGGTGAAAACCAGTATATCGCCCTTGTTCCGTTGGATCAGGAAGACAGTGAGGATGGCGATGTTTATTTATACCGTTTCCAGGAATTTGAAGACGGGGAAATCCAGCTTGACAATATCGTTGATGATGATGAATATGAGCTTGTAGCGGACGCTTTTGATGAGCTTCTTGACAGCGAAGAATTTGACGAATTGTTTGAGGACGAGGATTGATTTTGCTGTAACCGTTTATACATCGAATAGGGATTCGGGGCTTTTACTATTCTATAGGAGTTTTGGCTCTATCCCTGGCTGTCCTCATAGTGGTTTCTGATGATCAGCCGGATATTTTCATAAAGATAAGGCTTCATCCGGGCGATAGGAACTGGCTGTTCATGGAGAATCGGATCATAGCTTGTACCGCTGACCAGCTCCAAAATGGTAAAGAGCATAATTTCCGGATCTCTGACCCTGCAGCCCGAGCTTTCAATGAGCTGCTCATAAAGCTGGTAAATATTTTTATCATCGTCATTGCCCGGGGAAATCATTGTATTTTTAAAGACTCCCCAGCTTAAATTTTTGAATATAAAATCCAGCAGGGAATGATCTTTACATAGCTGGTCAATGACATTGTCAACAATAAAAATGATCTGATCCTCAAAGACAGTGATATGGCTGTCAAGAAGTTTTAGATAGGCAGACAGAAGAAGCTGGTTGGCTTTATGTGAAATCAGTTTGTTGCGTATATCATATTTATCACTGAAATATAGGTAGAATGTTCCCTTGGCAACATTGGCCTTTTCTACAATGTCTGAAATGGAAGTTTTTTGAATACCCTTGGATGTAAAAAGTTTAAAGGCTGTATTTAAAAGCGCTTCCTTCTTTTGCTTTTTGTTTGCTTCAACTTTTTTTCCCAAAACTAAGACCTCCTGTAAATCTAAGATAAAAATTCCGCCGCTTTTGCTGCCTATACCACGCAAAGGCAGGTAGACGCTGAGACATCCTGGAGGCGGCGCTAGAGTTGCGCAAGAGGAAATCTTTGTTCCTATTTGTGCATATCTATGTATAGTATAATCATAAAAATGACTAAAAGTCAACGATTTAAAATGTCATAAGGATTTGTAACGTAATGCTTCGCGCAAAAGGAGCCTGTTCACTCCTGGATCATTGTCAGGCTTTGCTGATCAGAGAGTGATTAGCAAAGCTGTGAATAGTAACGAGCAGTTACTAAAAATTTATAAAATCTATGAAAAAATATTGACTAATGGTCATTTTTGGTGTATAACAGTTTCAGGTTGGAAAATGACTATTAGTCATAAAATATAGTGCGGAAAACAGAAAACCCACGCGGCAAAACTTTTAATAAGCCGGCGAATGTTACTGTTTACGGGAATCCAGAAAACGCAACATAATTTTGCAGCGCAGGTATTGGCCGCACAAACTTTTATGCCGCACTACACGCGGCTACACCATGGATGAAAGGAGTCTTTATAAATATGATGGTGAAATTTGGAAAGCAGATTGCCAGGCATAAAACGCTTGTTGTTATTATCTGCGTACTGTTGTTGATTCCATCGGCTTTTGGCTACATAAAAACCCGGATCAACTATGATCTTTTAAGTTATCTTCCCGAAACGCTGGAAACCGTCAAGGGGCAGGACATTCTTGTTGATGAGTTTGGTATGGGCGCTTTTTCTATGGTTGTTGTGGAAGGCATGGAAAATAAGGATGTGGCAAAGCTGGAAGAAAAAATTGAAAATGTGGAGCATGTTAAGGATGTTTTATGGGCGGATGACCTGGTGGACTTGAGTATGCCTGTGGAAATGCTGCCAGAGCCGGTCAGGGATACGCTATTTTCCGGGGATGCGACGATGATGGTTGCCCTTTTTGATGATACGACATCTTCGGATGACACAATGCAGGCCATTGCCGATATAAGGGAGCTTTCAACAGCCCAGTGTTTTGTCAGCGGTATGTCCGGCGTGGTGACAGATATTAAAAATCTGTCTTTTCAGGAAATGCCTGTCTACGTGTTAATTGCAGCGCTGCTGTGCCTGGTGATTCTGGGGTTGACGATGGAATCCTTTTTTGTTCCTGTGCTGTTTTTATTTAGTATCGGCGCCGCCATTGTCTATAATCTTGGAACAAATTTGTTCCTTGGGGAAATTTCTTATATCACCCAGGCACTCACCGCGGTGCTTCAGCTGGGAGTAACGATGGATTATTCTATTTTCCTCTTAAACAGTTATGAAGAAAATAAACAGAGATTTCCGGGAGATAAAAACCGAGCTATGGCTCATGCTATTTCCAATACCTTTAAGTCCGTTACAGGGAGCTCTGTAACGACTGTGGCCGGATTTGCAGCTTTGTGCTGCATGACCTTTGCCCTTGGCCGGGATCTTGGTATCGTTATGGCCAAAGGCGTTATTATTGGCGTACTCTGCTGTATCATACTTCTGCCGGCCCTCATTCTCCAGTTTGACGGCTTGATTGAAAAAACGAAGCATAAATCTCTTATACCGGATCTTGGCCGGGTTTCCCATTTTATAACCCGCCATTACCGGGTGTTTATCCTTGTTTTTCTTGTGCTGCTTGTACCGGCGGTTTATGGCAATAACCATACAAAGGTTTATTACAACATTGATAAATCCCTGCCTCAGGACCTGGACAGCGCCATTGCCAACAAAAAACTGGAAGAGGACTTTCAGATGAATAATGTACATATGGTACTTTTGAACAATGGCCTAAGCGCCGGACAGAAGGAAGCCATGCTTAAGGATATTGAACAGGTCGACGGCGTGAAATGGGCGATTGGCTTAAACAGCCTTATAGGCCCGGCGGTTCCCGAGGATATGCTTCCCGAGGAGGCCGTGGGTATGCTTAAGAGCGATAATTACGAGATTGAATTTATCTGTTCCGATTATAAGACGGCAACCGATGAAGTCAACGCACAGATTGATGAAATAAATACGATTGTTAAAGCTTATAGCCCGGATTCCATGGTGATTGGAGAGGCGCCGCTGACAAAGGATCTGAAAGATGTGACCGAGGTGGATTTAAGGAACGTCAATATTCTTTCTATTGCTGCAATTTTCATTATTATAATGCTTGTGTTCCGCTCCATTTCCCTGCCGGTCATTCTTGTGGCAGTCATAGAATTTGCGATTTTTGTCAACATGTCCATTCCTTATTATATGGGAACAGAGCTGCCCTTTGTGGCAAGTATTGTCATCGGAACAATACAGCTTGGGGCTACAGTGGATTATGCGATTTTGATGACAAGCCGCTACCAGAGAGAGCGGAGCCTTGGCAAGGGAAAGCGGGAGGCTGTTTTTATCGCCCACAAGCTGTCTATGAAATCCATATTGACCAGCGGCCTGACATTTTTCGCGGCGACCTTTGGGGTCTGTGTTTATTCAAAAATCGATATGATTAGCTCGATATGTACCTTGCTGGCCCGGGGCGCGATTATCAGCACGGTTGTTGTTATTTGTCTGCTGCCCGCAATGCTGCTGATTTTTGATAAGCTGATTATTAAAACGAGCTACCATTTTCTTGGAAATGGAAAAAAGGGCAATGCTGCCATGAAATAATGAAACGGCCCGTCCTGCCGTCATTTGCTGGGCGGCTTGGCCGTCTGAACGGTTACACAAAGAATAAATAGATTGGAGGAATTTTGCTATGAAAAAGGCATTGACGATGAAAAAAGAGTTTATTAATAGAAAAAAATGGAAAAAGACCGGACTGAATTTATCGGCTGTTTTACTTGGCGGAGCTGTTGCTGCAGGAAGCTTTGTGCCGGCACTGGCCGCAAATGAAATCCAGGCAGACAAAGTCAAAGACCAGCCCCGAGATTTCGGCGCTTTAGAAAATACTGAGAGCAGCGAAGCTAAAACAGTAACAAAGGATGAAACGGTTTACGTAAAGCTTGCGCCGGATGGATCTGTAAAGGATATTACAGTGAGCGACTGGCTGAAAAATGTCGATCAGACGCCCTCTATTGAGGACCGCTCCGATTTAAGTGATATAAAAAATGTCAAAGGCGATGAAGGCTTTGCCGGCTCAGGCGACGGCTCTATCGTTTGGAGCAGCGGTGGAAATGATATTTATTATCAGGGGAAAACGTCTAAAAAGCTTCCGGTAAGCGTTAAAATTACTTATTATTTGGACGGAAAGGAAATATCGGCAGATGAGCTTGCGGGAAAGAGAGGAAAGGTAAAAATACGTTATGAATATACGAATCATTCCACCCAAACTGTTTTAGTGGACGGCGAGGCGGCTACAGTGGCCACACCCTTTGCTGTCGTCACAGGAATGATCCTTCCGGGGGAGAATTTTAGCAACGTGGAGGTGTCCAGCGGTAAGGTCATTTCTGACGGCTCTAAAATGATTGTGGCAGGAATGGCATTTCCGGGCCTTAAGGAGAGTCTTGGCCTTGAAGGCTCTGAGCTTGGGAACAGTTTTGACCTTCCGGATTATATTGAGGTCACGGCTGATGTCACAGATTTTTCCCTGGATATGTCGGCAACTGTTGTGACAAGCAGCATTTTCGATGAGATTGGTATTGACAATGTGGATTCCATTGATGAGCTGGAGAACTCTTTAAATGAGCTTCAGAACGCGGCCAATGAACTGGTCGATGGCTCCGGGCAGCTTCTTGACGGTGTGTCGGCCCTTAAGGACGCCTCGGCAGAGCTTGGCAGCGGAGTTGAGGCTTTAGATCATGGAGCAAAAAGCTTAAAGGATGGCAGCCAGACGTTAGCCGCCGGGATTGAAGCGTATGCTGCCGGTGCTGATACACTTGGCAGCGGTATTACTCAATATACTGCCGGGGCGGATGCGCTGGCTGAGGGAACAAAGGACTATGTGGACGGTGTCTGGCAGCTTTCACAGGGAATTGATACTTTGGCACAGCAGACACAAGGATTGCCGGACGCCGTCCACAAGCTCTATGAAGGCGCACTTGCGGCTAAGTCCGGCGCTGATGCTCTAGCCAATGAGCAGGCGGCAGCCGCTTTGACTGAGGGAAACCAGCAAATTACCGAGGGAATCGGCCAGCTCCATGACACGATTGTGGCCATTGAGGACAGCTTAAAGGCCTCCGGGGATGACAGTGGATCGGCGAAGGCCTCTATTGAACTGGCAGTACAGACACTATTGCTCGTTAAATCCAATGACAGTACTGTCCTTGAAACGCTGGAGAGCGCCAAGGGCGTTCAAAATCAGGTCGATCAGGTGAAGGGGCTGGCGCCGGAAAATATCCAGGGCGCAATCAATTCTCTTGAGGCCCAGTATAGCAGCCAGCTTGACCAGGCTATTGGGCTGCTTCAGAAAAATATCGGCATGATTGACGGGTTGATTGAAAGTCTTGAAGGCTTTGCCTCAGATAATGATATGGAAGCTCTGCTGAGTGTTTTGGCTCAGATGGAAGCGGCAACCTCTCCGGAAAATGAAAATGGCCTGTATGCCGGCTCAGAAGCGCTTGGAAAAGGGATTCATACAATGACTGAGGGCAATAAACAGCTTAAGGCCGGAATCGATGCCGTGACAGAAGGTCTTGGACAGTTGGATGAGGCGGCAAAAGCTCTGCCGGAGGGTATTGGGGCGCTTACCGAAGGCGCTGACGCATTAACTGCCAACAACAGCCAGCTTACACAAGGGGCGGATCTGCTTTTAGGGTCATCGCCTGCATTGACTGACGGGGCCTTTGAGCTTTCCTCCCAAAGCCCTGCCCTTAAAAACGGGGCCTTAAGCCTGTTTGACGGCGCCAGCGCCCTGGCCGCGGGCACAGGCACGCTGGAAGCCTCCGTGCCTGCAATGACCGACGGTATTTATCAGCTTTTTGACGGGGCGAGCCAGCTCGCAGGCGGCATGTCTGAGTTCAATGAGGATGGTATCAAGAAACTGACCGATACCTTGGAAGGCGATGTGAAAGGGCTTATGAACCGGATGAAGGCGGTTGTAGACGCAGGGAAGGATTATCAGACCTTTACAGACCTGGCCGACGGCGCACGGGGAAGCGTGAAATTTATTATTGAAACGCAAGGGATTCCGGCCAGCGAGTAAAACGTTAGAAATTCAACGGTAATGCCGCTTTAGGCGGCATTACCATAAATGAAATTAACAAATAAAAGCGTTTCTGAGGATCTTCAAAATTCATGGAAAATTGTTCCAAAAGGCGGTTTTGGCGTATTTTTATGGATATGGAGCTGCCATTGAGCGTACGGCACAGATATGTGTTTGTATGGAAATTTTTTGATAATGCATGGGCTTTAATAAGCAGCTTTTTATTGGTACTTTTCCAGCCAATAGATGATAGATAGCTTACGCTCCAAATTGTAAAATAC
Organism: Clostridiales bacterium; assembly: GCA_018369015.1. Classification (GTDB taxonomy): domain Bacteria; phylum Bacillota; class Clostridia; order Lachnospirales; family Lachnospiraceae; genus Catenibacillus. The sequence continues at coordinate 41,529 of JAGZDD010000014.1, forward strand.
AGATCTGTCAGGTATTTTAAAAATACACTTTAAAAATTAGAAATACGTCTCTTGACATTTTAATTTTTTTTGCTAAAATAGTTATCAATGCAAACTATAATGATTAACAATGATAACTAATTGCAAAAAACCCCGTGTTTTTTGCGGGGTTTTGTGAATTTTTAATTTTATAAAGGACGTTGATGTATGGAGCAGCAATTAAAAAAATCAGAAAATGGTCAGGATAAGGCGGTGGCTGTATCATGGACAGATATGGCCGTATATACTCAGGAAATCCAGCGATTTGCCCGTCTGTTTATTCATCAGAAGGGCAGTTTTATTATAGCAACGCCAGGGGCATTGGATTTATTATCAAGGCTTGCAGTTACACAGCAGCAGCTTACACCTTTAATGCTGAGCCGGGAGATGGGAATGACAAAGGCTTCTGTAAGCCGCCTGATTTCCAGGCTGGCGAAGGATGGATTTTTAACAAAGCAGAAAAGCGACCGTGATGAGCGCAGCTGTTATCTTCAGATTACAGGGGCGGGCCGGGAAGCACTGAATAAGGATTATAAAAAGCTTCTGGCCCCTGCTTACCGGATGTACCGGAAATTAGGCGCCCAAAAGTTTAAGCTGTTTATGGAAATTGTGGAGGAGGCCAATGGGGAATTGCAGAACGGAAAGGATGATTGGCAATGAATTTTTATGATAATATGCAGTTAAGTGTAAAGGACTGCAAGGAACTGATCCGTAAGGCCGAAACTCCTGAATTAAAGCGAAAATACTGGCTGGCCCTGATTGCTAAGGATATATCCTGTGTCGCCTTTGCGGTACTGTTTATTGCCGGCTTGAATATGATTTTTGGGGAGGCAAATAGCTGCGCGGCTGTTGTGATTTTTTGCGTATTATTGTCCGTGCGTTTTGTGGATTTTGGCTATTGCCTTTCATCTTCGCTTGTAAACCTTGGCATTATCTTTACTATGATGGCTGCAGCGCCATGGATTTCCGGCCTATTAGGGCCATGGGGCGGGCTGCTTGTCAATTTAGTATGTATCGGATATATTTTGTTAGCAGCCTGCAGCCAGCCCATTATGGGAAATGCCGGGCTTTATGTATTTGGTTATATTTTTATGTATGGGCAGCCGGTAGAGGG
>JAGZDD010000015.1 GCA_018369015.1 Clostridiales bacterium
ATAGTCACATAAGTGGCTATTATACCGCGTCTTTCGCGCGGCGGCGCAAGACGTCCGGTGGACGTCTGTTCTGCGCCGACCGAAGCGGAGCGTAGACCGTAAGCGAGCGTTCCGCTGCGCAAAATAAAATTTTAAAAGGTAGAATAGGGAAATGGAAAAGTATTGTTATTATTGTATGGAAAAGCTCCCGGAGGACGGAGCGTGCGGCTGTGAGCGTTCGGTGATGGGCGCGCAGATATCCATCCCGGGGGCGCTGCCGCCGGGAACAGTATTAAATGGAAAATATTTGATCGGTTTTCCTTTGGGAGCCGGAGGTTTTGGGATCACGTATATAGGGCGTGACCTGAATTTAGATATGAAGATTGCTGTTAAGGAGTATACAGAAGGTGCAGAGGGAGGAAAAGAGAGGTTCCTTCGGGAAGCCCGGGCGATGGCCCGTTTTTCTGGTCAGACAGGTATTGTTAATGTCCGGGATTTCTTTGAGGCCAATGGTACAGCCTATATTGTTATGGAATACTTAGAGGGAATAACGCTGAAAGAATACATAACAAAATTTGGGCCGGTTTCCTGGGAGCTGGCGCTTAGTCATATGGCACCTGTGCTTACAGTCCTTGGGAAGATTCATGCGGAAGGCTTTATCCACAGGGATGTCAGCCCGGACAACATTATGATGCTTAAGGACGGCAGTGTAAAGCTTCTGGATTTTGGCTCTGCGGCGGATGTGGGAAGCGAGCAGCAGCGGACGATGACAGTGATGTTAAAACCGGGGTATGCGCCGCCGGAACAGTATCAGGGCAAGGGCAGTATGGGGCCATGGACGGACGTTTACGGGGCCTGCGCAACCTTGTATAAATGTGTGACTGGAGAAACGCCGCCGGACAGTTTGTCGCGGATGTTTGAGGATACGATTAAATTTCCGCAGCAGTCCGGAAACAATGTGCCGTCTTATGGACAGCAGGCAATTCTTCATGGCATGGCTGTGCGCAGGGAAGAACGGACGGCCTCTGTGGAACAACTGATGTTGGAGTTATCAGGACACGGTAAAGAGCGTCAGGAGGCAGGCGGCAAGAAAGAGCAGAAGGCCACGGGCGGCTATACGAAAGGGCAGTCTGATGCAGCCGGAGACGGTGCGGCACCATCAGGGGGCGGCAGTATCGAAAACAGCGGTACATCAAAGCGCGCCGCAGTACCGGAACAAGCGGCGTCATCAAAACGCGAAGCAGTATCAGAGCCAGCGGCAGCATCAAAGCACGCTGCCGGAAAGAAACCCAGGGAAAAGGAACGCTCCCAAAAAGAAGCAAAGGCGTCCGGCGGCAAAAAAAATAAAAAAGTGCTCTGGCTTTCTCTGGCAGGGGCCGGGGCAGTGCTTTTTTTCCTGTGCCTTGTGCTGATTTTTTCTGGCAATATCGGTAATGCCAATCCCTACAGAGAGGACAATGAGTCGACTTCTTATCTTAAAGAGCTGACGGTGACGGACAAAATGATTGATATTGTCAGCCACGATGAGGAAACAACAATGCTGTCGCTAACCAATTGTGTGATTACGGAGGAACAGCTTGAACGGCTGGCGAAAAACCAGAGAATCACCCGTCTGAGCCTTAATGAGTGCAGCGGTTTTACCTCCTTAAACGCTTTGGCAAATATGGTATCTTTGCAGGTATTGTCGCTGGATGTGGGGGATGGAGGAAGCCTTGACGGCAGCGCCATGTTTTCCACAGCTTTTAATTATCTTGGTCAGTTGAATTTGTATTCCAATGTTGTTTTAACAACAGGTACAGACTTCCTTGAACAGTTTCCAAGCCTTCAGGCGCTTCATATGGACGGCGCAAAGGGCGTGGAAAACCTGAACTTTATAAAAAGTATGCCAAATTTAAGAAGCCTGTCGATTATGGATGTGGCTCTTGGGGATAAAGATTATTCTGCGCTTTCTGCCGGTCTTGCTCTGGAACAGCTTCAGGCTGAAAACACAGGGATCAATAATCTGACGGTACTGTCTGGCTGCGTCAATCTGGCCGAGCTTAACTTAAGCGGCTGCGGCATTACGGATCTTACGCCTTTAGCCGGCCTTACAAATATGATAAGCCTGCGGCTGAAAAATAATCAGATTACGGACCTTACCCCTCTGGCCGCAATGACAAAAATGAGCGCCCTGTATTTATCGGGCAATCAGATTGCCGATGTGTCGCCTCTGGCCGGTATGACCGGAATGCTGGATCTTTACATAGACAACAACCAGATTACGACACTGGCGCCTTTAGCGGCCATGACAGACATTTTGAATATTAACGCGCGCAATAACCAGCTTCAGAACCTGGACGGCTGCCAGGCGATGATTGACCTCATGGGCTTCTGGGCGGCCAATAACCAACTGACCGATGTGAATGGGATTAAGGGCTGTACATCATTAAAAACACTGGATCTGCAAAATAATCAGCTTAGCGATGTCAGTATGCTTGGCAATGGATTTACGGAGCTTTGGTATATTAATCTGGCCAATAACCAGATTTCCGATATTTCCGGGCTGGCCGCATCATCGAAGCTGCGCGCGGTCGTTGTGGAAAATAATCTGCTGACAAGCCTTGCGGGCGTGGAAAATAAACCGGAGCTTAAGGGGATTATGGCAAATAATAACCAGATTACAGATATTTCTGCTCTTGGCACCTCCATGGATTCGTTGCAGTATATTGATCTGGGAACAAACCAGATTTCCGACATTTCCGTGTTTAGTAAGCTTGCTTATAAACAGACGGCATTACTTCTGGAAAACAACCAGATTACGGATATATCCGTCCTTCCGTCCTCTCTTAACTATAAGCTGGTCGTTTATGGAAATCCGATTACGGATTACTCGCCGGTCAGCTTGTGGACGAATATTGATACGTTCAGGGATGGGATTTATATTGATTATAATGGAAATGCTGATTTGACGCCGCTGCTTGAGGCCGGCTTTGGCGCTCACTTCTATATTGTGGATGCGCCCACTGATCAGCAGGCCGCGATTTTGCGCCAGACAGAAAGCGTCTGGAAACCGGAGTTTATAACAAAGGATATGGCTGACGCGGCCATGGCCGAGTATCGGGATGAAATTCGTGCAGATTTGGGAGGTGAACCGGATGATGGCGAATCCGGGCAGTGAAAAAAAGACGCAGATTTATTCTGGAGAAGCCTGTGTTCGGCCGGCGCTTTTGTGCTTTAATACCTCGGGCCATATACAGGACCGGCTGCTTTTCGGGCAGTTAAGCTTTGGACGCAGATCTTTGGAGGATAATCCCGATATTGCTGTAGGGAGCGGGATTATTTCACGCAAGCACGGTTATTTTTATGTGACCGGGATGCAGTGCTACTATTACGACAATGGCAGTACAAACGGAACATGGCTCAACGGTGAGCTGTGTGAACCCCGGACGCCCTATAGCCTTGCTGACGGCGATGTGCTGTCTTTTAAAGCCCGGCGGCCGGCATGGGCGCCTGTGGAGCTTGTATTTGTTTTTACAGGAGCGTATCCTGAGCAGGGGGTGTGGTGGGATGAAATACGCCTTAGCCCTTCGTTTGCAGAAATTTGCGTCGGGCGGGAGCAGGGGGATTTCAGACTTTCCGACAACTCTGTTTCGGCGCTTCACGCCTCTTTTTTCCAGGCAAGACAGGGATGGAGTATTATTGACCATCAAAGTACCAACGGCGTTTTCGTCAACCACAAGCGTCTTGGCGCGCCGCTGTATTTAAAGCCCATGGATGTCGTTGCAATTACCCGGACGACCTTTGTCTATACCGGAGAAAAGATTTTGATCGGGCGAAAACCCGGGCAGGATATGCGGGTGGATAATACCGGGAGCGCGCGGCATTTTGAGTCAGCCGCGCAGCCGGGGAAAAACAGTTCTTTTCAGGGAGCGGCCGGTGCGTGTACATCAACGGAATGTGGGGATTTCCGGCCGGGAGAGGCAGTGAGCTGCGAGGATTTCCGGTCGGGGTCATCAACGGAACACAAAACTTCCGGGAAGGAGGCGGCTGCCAAAGATTTTGGCAGTTCTGGCAGCAGGCTCGTGATCCGTATTGAGGAACGCAATGTCTGGATGCGCTTTAAGAAAAAGACATTGCTTAAGGATATTTCCCTGGACATTCAAAGCGGCGATATGGTACTGATCCTCGGAGGCTCCGGCGCCGGGAAAACAACCTTTATGAATGCGGTTATGGGCTACGAGAAGGCTCAGGGGAAAATTACTTATGACGATACGGATATTTATGAGCAATATGAGCAGATGAAATACGAGATCGGTTTTGTGCCCCAGCAGGACTTGCTGCGGCAGACCGATACAGTCTATGATACATTGTACAATGCGGCACAGATGAAAATGCCTGCGGCGTCATCTCCATCCACATACAGCCAGAGAGTGGAGGAAATTATGAAACTTTTAGGGCTTGAGCGGGAAAAGGATTCGCTTGTAGTTAAGCTGTCCGGCGGCCAGCGCAAGCGATTAAGCATTGCCACGGAACTGGCCGGGAATCCGAGCCTGTTTTTCCTTGACGAACCGGATTCCGGGCTTGACGGGATTATGGCCCGCAGCCTTATGGAAAATCTCCGGTCAATCGCAGATATGGGAAAGATTGTTATGGTTATTACACACGGGCCGGACCGGGCGTCGGATTTGTTTAACAAAGTCATTGTGCTGGCAAAAAGCAATGTGGATGACTGTGGGCACCTGGCCTACTACGGAACCGTTTCTGACGCTTACCGCTTTTTCGATACGACAACGCTTGAGGGGATTGTTAAAAAGGTGAACCGGGCAGATGAGGGCGGCGACGGGTTATCCGACTATTATATTGATAAATTCAGAGGGTGAATGTTATGGCTTCGTTACATATTTCCAGATTTAAACAAACCTTGATTTATACAAAAAAATGTTTTCGTATATTTAAAAATGAAAAGGGATGGAAGTCTTTTATCAGCGCGGCGCTGATTACGATTTTAATTTCAACGGTGACAGGCTCCGCCATGTTTGAGGAATACCAGCCGACCCGCAACGGCAGCTTTGCCCTGATGAGCGCCTGTATATGGATCGGGATATTTAATTCCATCCGCTCCATATGCAGGGAGCGCGATATTATTAAAAGAGAGCACCGCACAGGGCTGCATATTTCCGCCTATGTCATTGCACACTGGATTTATGAGGCATGTATTTGCTTTGGAGAGGCTCTCATTACAATGGTCATTGTGCGGGCGGCAAATTTCAGCCATTTTCCTGGGAGCGGTATTGTCATGCCTGCTGAAATTGAAATGTTTATAACATTTTTCTTTATCATTTTCAGCGCGGACTGCTTAGGGCTTGTTATTTCCTCTATTGTAAAAAATGAAAATACGGCGATGACAGTCATGCCCTTTGCCTTAATTATCCAGTTGATCATGTGCGGGATGATTTTTGAACTTGAAGGCATTGCTAAAGGAATTTCCCAGCTCACCATCAGCAAATGGGGATTAAATGCCCTGTGTGCCATTGCGGATGTCAATGCTATGAGCCCGATGGCGGATATGCCGGATTATGACCATGTATTTTCTAATTTGATTTTATGCTGGGGGATTATGCTTATTTTTGCTGTGGCTTATGGGATTATTTCGATCATCAGTCTGGAATTTATTGATAATGATGGAAGATAATGATTAGGTTTAACGGCGATTTGGAGCCTGAAGCGGCTCCGGAAAAGTAATAATGCTGTAAGAAGGCACAGAGCCGGGAGTTTTCTCCCGGCTCCCTGCGTTTATGGCAGCTTAGCAGCGCTGCGCAATATCGTAAATCAGTTGCTTAGAATCCTCCCAGCCAAGGCACGGATCTGTGATGGACTGGCCATAGACATGGCTGGCGCAGCCGATTTTCTGGCTGCCTTCCACAATATAGCTTTCCACCATAACACCTTTGACAAGATTTTTAATATCATTAGAATACTTTCTGTTGTGAAGCACTTCCTTGACAATACGGATCTGGTCTTTAAATTTTTTGCCGGAATTTGAATGGTTGGCGTCAATAATGCAGGCAGGGTTTTTAAGGCCAAGCTCATTGTACATATTAAACAGGCGGATTAAATCCTCATAGTGATAGTTCGGATTGGATTGTCCGTGTTTGTTGACCGCCCCCCGAAGGATTGTATGGGCATAAGGATTTCCTGTTGTGGACACATCCCACCCCCGGAACAGGAAATTGTGGCTGTGCTGGGCAGCAATAACGGAGTTAAGCATGACGGAAAAATCGCCGCTGGTGGGATTTTTCATGCCTGTAGGCACGTGAATACCGCTGCTTACAAGGCGGTGCTGCTGATTTTCCACAGAGCGGGCGCCGATGGCCACATAAGAAAGGACATCGGAAAGATACCAATAATTTTCAGGATAGAGCATTTCATCGGCAATAGGCATCTCAAAAGTTTCAAGAGCGTGCATATGCATTTTTCGGATGGCGATAAGACCGTTTAAGAGGTCGGGGGCCTTTTCCGGGTCCGGCTGATGGAGCATCCCCTTGTAGCCTTCTCCGGTCGTGCGGGGCTTATTTGTGTAAATTCTTGGAACAAGGATCAGCTTGTCACAAACCTCTTCCTGGACACGTTTCAGACGGCTGATATAATCGCAGACAGCCTCTTCATTATCCGCAGAGCAGGGCCCGATAATGACTAAAAATTTATCCGAGGCGCCGGAAATAACATCGATCAGTTCTTTATCCTTGCCCGCCTTAATAGCGGCAAGTTTTTCTGATACCGGATACTGGGCCTTAATCTCCTTTGGTACCGGCAATTTCTGGTTAAATGTAAAACTCATTTTTTTACTCCTTTATGTAATAGATCGTCGGGTGTTCAGATGTGGCTTATATCTGTCGTTTCTATATTACTGTTCACTCGTTTTCTGGACAGTTACGTACATTATAATATATTTAAAAAGGGGTGTCAAAAAAACTTTTTGTATGAAATTGTTAAAAATTAGTCATAATTTAAAGAATGGGAAGCAAATAAATAAAATATTTTGGCAAAGTGATGAAAATAAAATATCCACTGTAAAAATATCCCTAGAAGTGATAAAATTAAGTGTCAAAGATTGGCATTAAATGGAGGAATAAAAGTAAATGAGAAAGACGAAAATTATCTGTACAATGGGTCCTGTTTTGGAAAATGACCAGATAATCCGCACACTGATGCAAGAGGGCATGGATGTGGCGAGATTTAACTTTTCTCACGGCGATCACGCCGAGCAGATGGGGCGCCTTGAACGTCTGAAGCGTATCCGGGCGGAGCTTGGGCTTCCTGTAGCTGCCCTGCTTGATACAAAAGGACCTGAAATCCGTATCGGAAAATTTGAGAATGGCAAGGTGGAGCTTGTTAAAGGACAGACATTTACACTGACTGTGAAGGACATTACTGGCGATGAGAACCAGGTGTCCATTTCTTATAAAGATATTCTTCAGGATGTTGAGGAAGGCATGGTCGTTCTGTTAGACGACGGGCTGATCGCTATGAAGATTGAGAAGCTGACCGCCACGGACATGATATGTAAGGTCATTAACGGCGGCGTCCTTGGGGATAAGAAAGGCGTGAATATTCCGGGAGCAAAGCTGTCTATGCCATTTATCAGCCAGAAGGATTATGATGATATTGTTTTTGGTATTGAAAATGGCTTTGATTTTATTGCGGCTTCTTTTACACGGACGGCTGACGATATTCTTGAGATCCGCCGTATTTTCCAGGAAAAGAACTGCCATTCCATGAATATTATTGCAAAGATTGAGAATATGCAGGGCGTAGAAAATATCGATGATATTATCCGCGTGGCCGACGGCATTATGATTGCCCGCGGGGATATGGGTGTGGAAATTCCTCTTGAAGATGTTCCTGTGATCCAGAAGATGATTATTAAAAAGGTATGTAATGCAGGCAAGCAGGTCATTACCGCAACCCAGATGTTAGATTCTATGATGAAGAACCCGCGTCCGACCCGTGCTGAGGCTACCGATGTTGCCAATGCGATTTATGACGGCACCAGCGCGATTATGCTTTCCGGGGAAACGGCTGCAGGCCAGTATCCTGTAGAAGCGTTAAAGACGATGGTGCGCATTGCTGTCCGCACAGAACAGGATATTGATTACCGCAAGCGTTTTAAAATGCGGGAGAGCGACGAACGTCCAGATGTGACGAACGCTATTTCCCATGCAACATGTACGACGGCCACAGACCTTGGGGCCGCTGCAATTATTACGGTAACTAAATCCGGGAAAACAGCGCGGATGATTTCAAAATACCGTCCGGAATGTCCGATTATCGGCTGTACAACGGAGGATTATGTGTGCCGCCAGCTCAACCTTTCCTGGGGCGTTGTGCCTTTGCTGATTGAGGAAGAACAAAACACGGATGATCTGTTTGATCATGCCGTTGACGCCGCGGTAAAGACGGGGCTTGTCCGCCAGGGAGATCTGACAGTGATTACAGCAGGCGTGCCATTAGGCGTGTCAGGAACAACAAATCTTATTAAAGTGCATGTTGCCGGGCATATTCTTGTGAAGGGCAAAGGTGTGTCCAACAGAAATGCCACCGGTCCTCTTTGTGTGTGCCACTGCAAGGAAGAACTTGAAGATACATTTAAGCAGGGAGATATTATTGTCATTAAAGAAACAGATAATGATATGCTTCCCTATATTAAAAAGGCGGCCGGGCTGATTGTGGAAACAGACAGCACAAATTCCCATGCAGCTATTGTCGGGCTGACCCTGGATATTCCTGTGATACTTGGCGCAGAGCACGCCGTAGAAATTTTGAAATCCGGAGCGGTTGTCAATATTGACGGCGAGGAAGGGCTTGTGTGCTGCAATAGATAAGTAACTATTTCGAGATGGCATGGCTGAATAGTTACGGATAATAAAAATTTGTCAGATGGATTGGAGGGCTAAATGAGATGGATTCTTATAAATATTTATTAGATCTGGCAATCATTTTATTAAGTACGAAGGTATTAAGTCTTGTAACGAAAAAATTCCAGATGCCCCAGGTTGTAGGAGCACTGCTGGCTGGTCTGCTTTTAGGTCCTGCGGTACTGGGTGTCATTACAGAGACGGATTTTATTGATCAGGTAGCGGAGCTGGGCGTTATCGTCCTCATGTTTTCCGCAGGCCTGGAAACCGATATTAAGGAGCTTAAGAAGTCAGGAAAGGCGTCATTTATTATTGCGCTGCTGGGTGTTTTGATCCCTCTGGCCGCAGGTTTTGGCATTGCCTTCATTTTCAACCGGCCGGAGTTGATTGAATCGACGGCGACGACAAGCACCTTCCTGCAGAATATGTTTATCGGCGTCATTCTTACGGCAACTTCGGTAAGTATCAGTGTGGAAACGTTAAAGGAAATGGGTAAGCTTAATACCCGGGCCGGAAATGCGATCCTTGGTGCCGCGATTATTGACGATATTCTCGGCATTGTGGCCTTGACAATTATTACAAGCCTGGCCGACAGCTCTGTCAATGTGGCTGTGGTACTCCTTAAAATTGTCGCCTTCTTTGTTGTTGCCATTGTTGCAGGCCTTATTTTTTACAAGCTGTTTAAAATTTGGACGGACCGGTATCAACGGGATATGCGCCGCTTTGTCATTGTAGCTTTTGTATTCTGCCTTGTTTTGTCCTATGTGGCAGAAGAGTTTTTCGGTGTGGCCGATATTACGGGGTCTTTTATCGCCGGCCTTATTATATCCAATACTCAGAAAACAAAGTACATCGCCTCACGTTTCAGCACGTTGTCTTATATGCTGCTGTCGCCCATGTTTTTTGCCAGCATTGGTTTAAAGGTTGCCCTCCCGGAAATGACAACAGCGATTATTGTTTTTTCAGTTATTCTCGTTATTGTTGCCTGCCTCACAAAGGTTGTCGGCTGCGGCCTTGGCGCCCTTTTGTGCCGGTATACGAAATCGGAGGCTGTACAGATCGGTGTCGGTATGATTTCCCGTGGTGAGGTTGCCTTGATCGTCGCAAATAAGGGAAATGCGGTCGGACTGATGTCTGCCAATATTCTAGGGCCAATTATTATTATGGTTGTGGCAACAACAATTGTGGCTCCGATTTTCTTAAAGATTGTATTTTCATCGAAGCACAAGGATACTGTGGCTCAGGAATCCGAGCTGGTACGCGGCTTCGAGGAATTAGAAAAGCATCACCGGGATCACTGACCGCGTGGGCCTGCCCGCATTAGAAACGCCGGGCGAAACACGTTTATATCCGTTTGTTTTTCTTTTGCTGATGAAATTTTAATTTTCATGCACATGATAAAAGTCTGTCATTGTTCAGATAACTGAGCGGTGGCAGACTTTTTTAGGTATATTTAACACGCATGGCCATTACAATATTGTAAGGAAGCTTATTATTGTAAGGAGTTGTTATGAAAAAGTGGATTGTCGGGCTGCTGGTGCTTAGTATGCTCCTTAGTATTTGGGGCCAAAGTGCGGTATTTGCCCGGGAAAGCGGGGAACAAAGTGCAGCGCAAAGCAGCGAAAGTGTGGACGAAAGCATAGACGAAAGTGCGGGTGAAAGCGCAGAGGGCGGGGCTGCGTCTGGTAACGCCGGGCGGCAGAGCGCGGATCTGGGTATTACGGCGAAGGCCTGTGTCCTTATGGAGGCCAGCACGGGTCAGGTAATTTACGAGAAAAATGCGACAGAACGCTTAAGCCCTGCCAGTATTACAAAAATTATGACATTAATCCTTATTTTTGAGGCCCTCGATTCGGGGAAGATTACCCTTACGGACGAGGTGACAACAAGTGCCTATGCCAAAAGCATGGGAGGCTCCCAGGTATTTTTGGAGGAGGGTGAGAAACAAACGGTGGAAACACTGATTAAGTGTATTGTTGTGGCTTCGGGCAATGACGCTTCTGTAGCCATGGCAGAATACATTTGCGGAAGCGAGTCGGAATTTGTCAATCAGATGAATCAGAAGGCACAAAGCCTTGGGATGACAGACACACATTTTGAGGACTGCTGCGGCCTGACAGAATCATCGAACCACTATACAAGCGCCCGGGATGTTGCCATTATGTCCAGGGAATTGTCCGTAGGGCACCCGCAGATCCATGATTACTCCACAATATGGATGGAAAATATTACCCATGTGACGAATAAGGGAACAACAGAGTTTGGGCTGGCGAATACAAATAAGCTGCTGAAATCCTATGAAGGGTGTACAGGGTTAAAAACAGGGTCGACAAGTCTGGCTAAATATTGCCTGTCTGCAACGGCGGTGAGAAATGATGTGGAGCTTATTGCCGTCGTTATGGCCGCGCCGGATTATAAGGTGCGTTTTTCCGAGGCCGCAGCGCTTTTAAACTATGGCTTTGCCAACTGCACTCTGTATAAAGATGAAAATCCGGAGCCACTGCCCGATGCGGACGTAAAAAATGGTGTATCGCCTTTCGTGGAGTGCGAATACGGCGAACAATTTTCCTATCTGAGTACAACCGGTGAAAATTTTGAAAGTGTGACCAAAGAGATCCGTTTCAATGAGGAAATTACGGCGCCTGTTACCGCTGGAGATACTTTAGGAAGCGTCGTTTATATGCTCGGCGGCAGAGAAATCGGAAGTGTTCCGATCGTTGCGGCAAAGGATATCGCCAAGGCCGGATATATGGATTACATGAAAAAAATATTAAATTTTTGGATGAATGTCTAAAAAATATATGAAAAAATCGGACCTTATATGAAATAATCTGAATTGTTTCGGTCGAATTTTGTTGATATAATAAAACTGTAAAAATTAGTGCGGCACCGGCCAGGTTTGCCGGTGCGGGAAACGTCGATCCTGAAGGAGGATGAAAAATGAAGATGAAAAGATTTACAGCAGTTTTATTATCAGCATCCATGGTTGTGGGCTTAATGGGCGCCTGCGGCGGCGGTGATTCTGCGTCAAGTACCAATGCTGCGGGAAACTCAGAGGGTTCTGGAGATTCCGGTGAAAAGGTAGTTATTAATTATTATGACTGGGATGCCAGCGCGGCAGCCGTTGTCGACCGGTTCAATGAATCTCAGGATAAGATCGAAGTTGTCTTTACACAAATACCAGACAATATGGACAAAATTTCAAAGTTGGATGTCTTAGCCATGGGCGGCGGTGAAATTGATGTATTTCCTATCAGCGATGGCGATCAGTTCTCCCGTATGCAGAACGGTATGTTTGCCCCGATTGATGAATATATTGAGGCAGATGGGCTTGACCTTTCCGAGTCCTTTGGTGAAATGTCCAAATGGTGCCAGTGGGATGATGTGACCTATGGACTTCCGCTTCGTGCTTCTGTGGGCGGCGTGTTCTACAATAAGGCTGCTTTTGATGAAGCAGGTATCGAATACCCTGACGGAAGCTGGACCTGGGATGACTATAAAGAACTGGCCGCGAAGCTGACAAAGGGCGAAGGCACAGACAAAATGTACGGAACCTTCAATCATATCTGGGCCGGAGAATGGTCTCATGCGGCAACTCAGGTGACTCCATTTTATAAAGAGGACGGCACCTCTAATGTGACCGATGAAATGTTCATTAAGATTCTTGAGGACAGAAAGGCTCTTGATGAACAGGGTGTCCAGCCGTCCTATGCTGAAATTCAGGCAACACAGGCAATGCCTAACAGCTTTTTCCTCGGCGGAAAATGTGCTATGGTTATTTGCGGCGCATGGCTGATCCGTGATATGAAAGACACAGAAAACTATCCCCATGACTTTGAAGTTGGATTTACATATTTCCCGAGAACAACAGAAGATGTCAAATCCAATAAAAACCTGTTTATGAGTGCAACAATGATTGGCGTTGCTGCAACAAGCAAGCATCCGAAGGAATCCTATGAATTTATTAAATATCTTGTAACCGAAGGCTCTAAGGATATTGCCGCTGGCGGTAACTATCCATGCTATAAGCTGGCTTTTGACGATGAGGTTATCAATGCATTTATTGAAGGCTCCGGACTTTCCTTTGAAGACGGTGCTCAATTGTTTGCCGATGATGTGGCTCTTCACAGCACAAAACCATTAGGGCCTGGCGCAGCTGCATATATGGATACGCTCGGTGAGCAGCAGGGGCTTTTCTTCACCGGCGAGCAGGATGCGCAGACAACTATGCAGAATGTTGCTGATGCTATGAATGAGGAAATTGAAGCCTTAAAATAAAATTAGATAAAGATTACGTGTATTGTGGCGGCTCAATAGTTTTGCGGCGGTCCGGCGGTTTTGGGTGATAGGGCAGCCCTGGCCGGGCTGCCCTATTGGCCGCTAAAATTTTCATAGGAAACGGACATGCCGCCTTACGGCGGTATCACCATAAACGAAAGGAAGTGGAGGAAAATGTCTGCCATTACCTCTGGTAAAAAGGTCAAAAGAAAAATGACAGCTCTTGAGCGAAAAGAAGAGAGAGCAGGGTATCTTTTCATGCTGCCCAATTTTATTGGCATCATTATTTTTGTTTTATTTCCGACGGTCTGCTCCCTTCTTCTTGGCTTTACCAAGTGGAATCCAATGAAGGGTTTTTCAGATATGGAATTTGCCGGCTTTGAAAACTTTGCAAAGCTGGCGGGAGATGACCGTTTTATCGCATCTTTGACAAATAATATTATTTATACAATTATTTATGTTCCTGTAACGATTTGTCTGGCACTTTTAGTTGCAGGGCTGCTCAATAAGTATGTATTTTGTAAGGTACCGATCCGCCTTATGTGCTTTATGCCTTATATTTCGTCCATCGTTTCAGTGGCCTATGTATGGATGATTTTGTATTATCCTAATGGCGGGCCAATTAACTCCATTCTTGAAGCTATTGGTATCAGTAATCCCCCTCAATGGCTTGTCAGTACAGATACATCGCTCATTAGTGTCATTATTATGTCTATCTGGCATGATGTCGGCTATTATATGATTATTTTCCTGGCGGCCATGCAGGGCCTTTCCCATGAGGTTTACGAATCCGCGGCCATTGACGGCGCCGGAAAGATTAAATCCTTTTTCCGTATCACTGTGCCTATGCTTGGAAGTAATATTGTATTCGTATCGATTCTGGCAACGATTAACTCCTTTAAGGTATTTGACCAGATCAATATTCTTACCCAGGGCGGCCCTGGGTATTCAACGAATACGCTTGTTTACTGTATTTATTACTATGCCTTCCGCAAACAGAATGTCGGCTATGCCTCAGCGATTGCTCTTGTGCTTTTCCTGATTATCTTTATTATATCGATGATTCAGATGAAGGTGCGCAAGAAGGTCGAAATATAATCAGGAAAGGGGATAAGAGCAAATGTCACATAAGAAAAGAACGCTTATTGGGCGAATTGTAGTTACCGTGATTATGGTTGCCTTTGGATTACTCTGTATTTTCCCTTTCATTTGGATGATCTCCACATCCTTTAAAAATGAAGTGGATGTTATGGAATTTCCAATCCGTATAATTCCGAAGGTATGGAATTTTACCAATTATCACGAGGTTTGGTTTGAGAGTAATTTCCCTACATATTATTTAAATAGTATCAAAGTAACAGGTCTTACGCTGCTGGGCGACATTTTATTGACGACAACAGCAGCCTATGCTTTCGCGCGGCTGCGTTTCCGCGGGAAGGAAGTTATTTTTAGCCTGTATCTTGCAACAATGATGGTTCCCGTACAGGTGATGCTTCTGCCGAAATATATTTATTTTGGCTGGATGAACATTAACAATACACATTTGGCATTGATTTTGCCCGGTATTTTTTCCGCCTTTGGCGTGTTTCTTATGCGTGGGTTCTTTGAGTCTATTCCTAAAGAAATGTCAGAGGCGGCATGTATCGACGGCGCGGGACATTTCAGAACCTTTTTGCAGGTGATTTTGCCGCTGGCTAAGCCGGGAATCACAACGGAGATTTTATTTGCCTTTTCGTGGTGCTGGAATGATTACATTAACCCGTTGATTTTTATTAACAGCGACAAATTATTTACATTGACCATCGGCCTTCAGCGGTTCCAGGAGTCATCGTCGACCCACTACGCGCTGATTATGGCCGGGGCGACGGTATCCTTGCTGCCGCTGATTATCGTATTCTTATTTGCGCAGAAATACTTTATTGAGAGCTTTGCCAATGTGGGCGTTAAGGGCTGAGCTTTGAATACCAGATAGGAGGAACAGATATGAGCCTGAAATTGGGATTACAGTTATTTACAGTAAGAAATTATCTTCGGGATGATTTAGAAGCAGGGTTAAAGAAGTTTGGCGATATGGGATTTAAAAATGTGGAATTTCCATCTTTTGACCCGGAAGCCTTATCCGGTGAAAAGCCGCGTATCCGCAATGTCACATCCCAGGAAATGAATGAAATGATGGAGCGTCTTGGGATGCATATGATCTCCTTCTCCGTACCTATGCCAAATGATGTCGAGGAAACATTAAATTCAAACTTTAATTGGGATGCCGCAGCAAAATATGCCCAGGAAATCGGGTGCGCCGGCCCTTCAATTTCAATGATGTTTTTTAAAGACCGCAAGGAGGTTCTTAAGTTTGCCAATTATTGCAATGAGGCGGCCAAAATCTGCAAAAAATATGGCGTAAAATTTATCTATCATAACCATTTCCAGGAGTTTCAGAAGTTTGACGGGGAATATGTCCTTGATATTTTCCTAGCCAATACAGATCCAGAATGGGTGAAGATCGAATTAGACACATTTTGGGTAAAACGGGGCGGCGTTGACCCAGTCGCTTATTTGGACAAGATTGGCGACCGCTGTATTTTAATTCACCAGAAGGATTTGAGCCGCGATTGTACCAATGTGGATTTGCTGGCTGGCTATGAAGGCTATATTGGCCACGAAAAATTTAGCGAAGCAAAGCACGATGAATTTATTGAGGTTGGGCAGGGCGTCCTTGATATTCCTGGCATTATCAACAAGGCCAGAGAGATCGGGAGCGTGCAGTATCTCATTATTGAGCAGGACTATTCAAAGCTTGACCCTGTGACAAGCGCTAAGGCAAGCTATGATTATATTAAGAAATTTTTTTAGATCAGTATAGTAAGGTAAGCAGCCCAAGGAACAAAACAAAGAAGAGTTTTTGTTCCTTGGGCTGCTTAATTTTTAGCAGAAAATGTGAAAAAAATAGAATTGTTTTGTGCAAAACTTGGTGATATAATAAAAATATCAAACAATTTACTGTCAATTTATACAAAATGACAGGCGATTACAAAGGAGGAAGGATTATGAAAAAATTTGTTGCAGTATTATTATCGGCATCTATGGTTATTGGTTCCATGACTGCCTGCGGAGGCGGTTCTTCTACAGGAGCCGGAGGCTCTAATGCAGCGAGAGGAAATGACACTAATGCCGAAAATAATGCGGAGGGAGCTGAATCCGGGGAAGCGGTTGTCATTAATTATTATGACTGGGATGCCAGTGCAGCGGGAGTTGTGGATCGGTTCAATGAATCCCAAGATGACATCAAGGTTGTATTCACCCAGATTCCTGATAATATGGATAAAAATTCTAAGCTGGATGTTTTAGCTATGGGCGGTGGGGATATTGATGTTTTGCCCTGCGGCGACGGCGATCAGTTTACACGTATGCAAAATAGTATGTTTGCGCCGCTGGATGATTATATTGCTGAAGATGGTTTGAATATGGAAGAAGCCTTTGGAGCTATGGGTGACTGGTGTGTATGGAACGGAGTAACCTACGGCTTGCCGATTAGGGCTTCTGTGGGAGGAGTTTTTTATAATAAAGATGCCTTTGACGAAGCTGGGATTGCTTATCCTGACGGAAGCTGGACATGGGATGACTATGTAGATATTGCAACTAAGCTGACAAAGGGAGAAGGCGCAGATAAGGTTTATGGTACATATAATCATGTGTGGGCCGGCGAATGGATTCATCCGGCAGTCCAGATTGAAGATTTTTATAAAGAGGATGGAACCTCTAATATTAATTCTGAAAACTTTGTGAAATATCTTAATGAAAGAAAAGCGCTGGATGATGCAGGAGTCCAGCCGTCCTTTACTGAGGTGAACGCGACTCAGGCGATGCCTAATAGTTATTTCCTCGGGGGGAAATGTGCTATGGTTATATGTGGTGCCTGGCTTGTTCGGGATATGAAAGACAAAGAAAATTATCCCTACGATTTTGAAATTGGCTTTAATTATTTTCCGAGAACGACAGAGGATGTGACATCTGAGAAAAATCTGTTCATGGGAGCGACAATGCTCGGTGTCGCAGCAACAAGCAAGCATCCAAAGGAGGCCTATGAGTTTATTAAATATATGGTAACTGAAGGCTCTGTGGATGTTGCTGCTGGCGGCAATTATCCGTGCTATAAAATGGCCTTTGATGACGCGGTGATTAATGCGTTTATTGAAGGCTCCGGCCTGCCTTTTGAAGAGGGCCAGAAGCTTTTTGCTGATGATGTTGTCTATAATAATGCAAAGCCGATCAAGGCCGGAGCTGCGGCTTATATGGATACGATGGAGGAGCAGGAAGGTCTGTTCTTTACGGGAGATCAGGATGCAAAGACAACCTTGGATAATGTTGCGGAAGCGATGAATGAGGAGATTGAGGCTTTGAAATGATAAAATGCTAATTGATGTGGACACGGGCGTAGGTGATTCTATTGCGCTGCTTTATGCACTCTGCCATCCGGAAATTGAACTTGCAGGTATTACAACCCAAATCCATGATGATGGGGGAACTCTTGAAATGCGGGGAAATATTTCACCTGTCGCGGAGGCAAATGTGGCAGGAGATCCTTTAGCCTGTGACAATTTGAGAGAGTACCCTGTGGAGGCAAAATATGTAGGGTTTTCCATTGATGTAGACCCGGATCGTGCCATAGGTGAATTGCTGTCTGTGTTTTATGAATCATAAGAATCCGCTTGATTTTTTTAATCTGCTTTAAATATCTGGAGAGAAAAAACATATTTATTTTTTCTCTCCGGGATTTTTTTGTTTTATTCGATTATTACCCCCTGATAAGGAGCGTCCATCGGTACCGACATCCCTTCTTCGGGAATTGCTATATCGGTAATGTTGCTGTTATCCATAACGCAGAAATAAATATCCAGATTCGACGGATCGCCCCCAAGCTCCCGGTCAACATAGTTTTCCTGGAGTGTTTTCTGGATGCTGTCTAAGATCATCCGGGCCAGGCTTATGTTGTCATAGGCGAAAAACTCATCCTTTTGCTGTGCCGGAGGACCGGTGAAAATGGAACAATCCTTTGTAAAGCAGACGGTCATTCCGCCTTTGCCGTCGGTGACAGAATCTGCCAGAGCCAGGTTCCAGCCGGTAAGCTCAGCTATGGCGGCGACGAGATTGTCCGGCGTTTTTTCGCCGCTGAAAGGATATTCCTTAAAGCTGTCCGTTGTTCCGATATACAGGGTTCCGGCGGCTTGTGTCAAATCAGGATCGGTTTCCTGTGTTGTTGTGGAGGCTGGTGTCTGAGTCAATGTTTCCGGTGCTTTGACAGTCTCCTGCGTCTGAACATCCGTTTCCAGCGGTTTTGAAGCAGTCTGTTCCTGCGTATCCGTTTCCTGCGTTTTAGCAGGTTCCTCTGCCTGTGTATCTGTTTCTGTCTGGGCGGCATCTGTGGTTTGCTCCTGTACCAGAGAACCCGTACCTGAAACGGCATCGCCTGTGTTTGCCTTGGTACAGGCGGACAGAAGAAATGTTATGGAAAGCAATGTAAAAAATAATGTCAATCGTTTCATAAAATCTCCTCCTTTCTTCGCCAGTATACCATATTTGTTACTCTCTATGGGATCTGGGAATAAAACTTAAGAAAAATGTAAGTTGTCGCTGCTATTCATAGTCAGCCTCAAACGCTGCTGATCGCCGCCAACAAGGCGTATCCTTGATTCGGGCTAAGCGCCCCATGTCTGAATAGTTACGTAAGTCACTTGGCCTTTTCAAATAAGTATTGACACTATATATAACCCCACCTATAATGAAAAAAGGCGGCAGGCGTGTGGTTTTGCTTAAACTGTCCCGAGTAAGAAAAAAGGTGGTTAATATGGCGATACCCGTAAAGCTTCAGGTGTTTGAGGGGCCTTTGGATTTGCTTCTGCATCTGATTGATGTTAATAAAATAGATATTTATGATATACCCATTTCTTTAATTACCGATCAATATCTGGATTATATCCATCAGATGGAAAAGCAGGATATGGAAGTGATGAGCGAGTTTCTTGTTATGGCGGCAACGCTGCTGCGAATCAAGTCGAAAATGCTCCTTCCTGTGGAGGAGGAACCGGAGGAAGAAGCCGAAGACCCAAGGCAGGAGCTTGTGGAAAGGCTGCTTGAATATAAGATGTACAAATATGCGGCCGGCGAGCTAAAGGATATGCAGGTCAATGCCCAAAAGGCATTTTTTAAGCCGATGACAATGCCAAAAGGGCTAAAATATGAGGAACCGCCCGTTGACCTTGACGCCCTTGTAGGGGATATGGATTTGGATAAGCTCCATGAAATTTTTAAATCAGTAATGAAGCGGGCCAGTGATAAAGTAGACCCAATCCGAAGCAAGTACGGAAAAATTGAGCAGGAAGAAATTAATTTAGCTGATAAAATGAACGAGATTGAAACACTGTCAAAAATAAAAAAGCATTTCAGCTTTCGCCGGCTTTTAGAAAAGCAGAAAACGAAGATGAATACGATTGTTACCTTTCTGGCTATTTTGGAGCTTATGAAAAATGGGAAGATCCATATTGTCCAGGAAAAGCTTTTTGATGATATACTAATTGATGTTGTGGAGTGAAAATATGGAGGGAAAAGTCATGGAAATAGGGCAGGCCCAGGCGGTGATCGAGGCGCTGTTATTTACAATGGGCAAGGCTGTGGCGCTTAAAGATATTGCTGCGGTCATTGAGCATGACGAGGCTACTGTAAGAAAAATTATCCACCAGATGATGGACAGCTATAAGGTGCAAAAACGGGGGATTCAGATTATAGAGCTGGAGGATTCTTTCCAGATGTGTACAGACCCGGCATATTATGATTATATTATAAAGCTGACCCACCAGCCGAAAAAGCATGTATTAAGCGACGCCATGCTAGAAGCATTGTCAATTATTGCCTATAAACAGCCAGTGACCCGCTCTATGGTAGAGCAGATCCGGGGAGTAAGCAGCGATTATGCCATTAACCGTCTGATCGAATATAATCTTGTGGCAGAGGTAGGACGCTTAGAGGCCCCGGGAAAACCGATTTTATTTGGAACAACCGAAGAATTTTTGCGCACCTTTGGCGTGAAATCCCAGGAAGAGCTGCCGGTGATTGATCCGGTCAAGGTTGCTGAGTTTAAAACTGAGGCTGAGGCTGAAATTGGCCTGAAAGATGATGCGGCCTTAACGGACGGTGATGTTTTACATATTGAAACATAATATACATATGGAAGTATACTGTCACAGGCCAGATGGCGCAAATGTGACGATTTATGAGGAGTAAAGATGAGAAGAAAAGATCGTGAATTACAGTCAATAACAGATATTTTGCAAATAATTCATCAATGTAAGGTGTGCCGGGTTAGTTTTATCGATGGAAATCATCCGTATCTGGTTCCGCTGAATTTTGGCTATGCCTACAAGGATGGGAAATTAACCCTGTATTTTCATGGGGCAAAGGACGGGCATAAAATGGAGCTGGCAGCAGCCGGCGGCTGTGCCGCCTTTGAAATGGACGATGGCCATAAGCTTATCCAGGCAGAAGATGCCTGCCATCACAGCTATTGCTATGCCAGCGTGTGCGGCTTTGGCCCGGTGTCTGTTGTTTGCGATGATGCAAAGAAGCTGCTGGCTCTAAAGCACATCGTTATCCATCAGACCGGAAAAATGTTTGAATTTGATGAAGCCATGGTGGAGCATACGGCTGTGTTTAAAATTACAGCAGAAGAAGTGTACGGCAAGTATCACGGCATGATCTGAACAAATTTGCGCTGTGAAAATACAAAATCACGGAGAAAACTTTTATGAAGAATCAGAAAAATTATATGCCTGTGGGAGATTGCTTCAGATCAACCATCGAATTAAAACAGGTGGAAGATAAGGTTTTGAATAAGTACGGCAGGATACAAAAAGCATTTCTGCAGGAGTATGACTTTTTGAAAAAAATCCGGCACCGGTAAGGAAGAAGATACATTGGCATGGGTTAGACATATGAATCTGTTGAGAGAAGTGGCAGAAGAAGTTGTGGTTAGGAAAGTAATTTATACATAATGTGAATTGTAACCAGCCCGGAAATGGGCTGGGTTCTTTATCGGTAAAATTGCCGGTAAATCTTAAAAATAAGGTTTTACTTTGAAGTAACGGATGAAAAAGAGGAACAATATGCCCTGTAAAAGGGGTTTTTGATTTACAAGGGTTTTTCGGATTTAAAAAGTAACAAAATCATATGATTATATATAAAAATCTGATTCTCATCACGCAAATGCCCGCGCATCCAGACAAGCGAGTCTGCCTGTCTGTGCGTCCGCTTGCCGAGCTTTCATAGTAAACATTCATGCCGCGCTGCGCGCGGCTCCACCACGGATGAAAGCCAGATGGCTGTGAGTCATTGCGTGCAAGCACGCCCTGTCTCACAGCCGCCGTCCGGGGCTTTCATAGTAAGTATAGCTACATGATACAATGTGTTTATCAGATAAAACAAAAAATTTGAATTGGTTAGGTTAAGGATATGGAACAATTTTTAGAAAGAGATTATGAACTAATAGCAGAAGCCCAAAAGACAATTCGTTCAAACTATGACTCCCAATATTATAATCATACAGTAGGAGCCGCTGTACGTTGTAAGAGTGGCAAAATATATGTTGGAGTCAATCTTTATTCTTTGCATGGAGCCTGTGCAGAACAAGTGGCAATAGGCGCAGCGATTACAAACGGAGAAAAGGATTTTGATGTTATAGTTGCAGTTAGAGGGAAAGAGGGGGAGGAAATCATACCGCCTTGTGGAAACTGCCGTCAGATATTAAATGACTATATGCCAGAATGTGATGTCATTGTGTCAGTATGTGGAGAGTTAAAAAAAATCAAAGCAAAAGAGCTTCTGCCTTTTTCTTATTCGGTTGAATAAATGTGAATTGATGGGAGAAATTTAATTGTATGATAGGCTTAAAAAGGGGTACCGTAAAACTGGTAACGTATCAAGATCAATGGAACAACGAGGCAAAGCGAACTATTAAAGAATTAAAAGACCTCTTAGGCAATACTGCTATTGATATTCAGCATATTGGGAGTACAGCTATTGCTTCAATCCATGCAAAGCCTATTATTGATATTGCGATAGGTGTATATAATTTGATTGATATTATTCCACATATTGATGTGTTAGGGAAAAACGGGTTTATTTTTCGAGGAGAAGATGTTCCTAATCAAGTTTTATTTGTAAAAGGTGATTTTGAAAAAGAATTTAGAACACATCATATTCATGTGATGAAATGGAATGGTACTGAATGGAATAATTATATCAATTTTTGTGATTATCTGAATGCTTTTCCCGAAAAAGCCATGATATATGATGAGTTAAAGCAAGAATTAGCCATTCAATTTCCAAAGGAACGCAGACAATATACAGAGGGAAAGCAACTGTTAATAGATGAATTTCTTGAAGAAGCAAGGCTGTGGAGGGCTAAGCGATAGCAATGCAACTTCCGGTTTATAGAACTAAAAAATTAGAATTTTGGGGAACGTACGATAACAAGGAGTTAAAAGGTGTTATTGCTACAAACGATAATCGAAAACATATTTGTTGCTTTTTTTGTTAAAATTCAATATCATAGACAAGGAATAGGAAAAAACTTTTGAAATACATTTGCAAAAATGGTCATAGTAAAACCATCACTGTTAATTCTTCCCTGTATGCTGTTTCCGTCTATCTTAGGTTAGGTTTTGCAGAGTTATTTTATTGCCGCCGCTCTTTACCAGCGGGAATTTTTGCGGGAAAAAGCACAGAGAAAGCTGGAACGACTGGAAGAACGGTTAAACGACGGAGAGGAGAGCTGCTTGCAGCGGAATTTGACGACTGCCGGAACCCACAGACAACGTCTGCGTAAAAGAAGTTAGCACGCCAGAAAGCTTGTAAAACCAAGGTTTGAAGGCTTATGAAGGGATATAAAAAATATGATAAAAATACTTTTTACCTGTCACTGCAAAGGCTGAATAGATTTTTTTATCCTGGAAAGAATATAAAAGTAATTTATTTTTTCTGAAAGGGAGTTATGACTATTCGCAGTGATTTAATAAAGCGCCGGACTTCCTGCGGCTTTATCGGTCCTTTAATCCTGGCTGCTGCCGTGGCTGTGGGAACTGTTTTTTTTCCGTTATTTCACCAAACGGCCAGGGAACAATATGCCATTTCTTTGTCTGGCGATGAAGGAGAT
Source organism: Clostridiales bacterium (assembly GCA_018369015.1). Lineage (GTDB taxonomy): Bacteria > Bacillota > Clostridia > Lachnospirales > Lachnospiraceae > Catenibacillus. The sequence goes on from JAGZDD010000015.1 coordinate 23,353, forward strand.
GGTTCACAGCAGGCAATGTCTGGCTCAGTAATGAATTTATACAGCAATCATGTACTTTTAGTCCGCCTGGAGGATTTTCAGACGCTTCGGGAATATCAGAGCAGTGCAGTGATTTATCCGGCATCAATGACAAAAATGATGACGGCGATTTTGGCTATTGAGGCGTTGGATAATTTTGATGAACAGATTGTTATACAGCCGTCCTGGATTGAGGAATTAAGAGAAAAAAATGCGTCGATGGCCGGTTTTTTGCCCGGGGAGGCTGTTTGCGTGCGAGATCTTCTCTACGCGGCCCTTCTTCCATCAGGAGCCGATGCGGCGGTTGCTTTAGCTTCCAGAGTTTCGGGAAGTGAAGAAAACTTTACTGAGCTGATGAACGAGAAGGCGAGAAGCCTTGGGATGCAGAACACCCATTTTGCCAATGCCACAGGGCTACACGACGACAGCCATGTGACGACGCTTAAGGATATGGCCCTGCTTATGGATTATGCCCTGGACAATGCCATATTCCGCAGGATTTTTACGACCCACGAGTACCAGACAAAACCGACAAAGTTCCATGAAAATGGGCTTTATCTGGAAAGTACACTGTTTGGAAAAATGGCCGAGGCGGCCAAGGAGGAAGATGGCAGCCTTGGCGCGCAGGGAGAAATGCCTGGAACTGGGTGGATTATTGGCGGAAAAACAGGCTACACGCCCCAGGCTGGATTGTGTCTGGCAAGTCTTGCCCAGATTGGCAGTGATGAATATATTTTACTCACATCAGGTGCCTGTGGAGATACAACGACCCTGCCGTATCATATTTTTGATGCGGTGGAGGTTTATGAACATATAAAGTAGTAGGAGGAAAACAATGCTGAACATAAGAAAAATGGAATTAAATGACAAAGCTTTAGTTGTTGCAATGGATGAGGAATTTTATTCCGGGCCGGCTGTGGATCATAAAATCCCGGCTTCAGAGCTTGAGAATACATTTGATCTGGCAATGATGCCCGATTATCCACTGGATGGATTTATATTGACTGATGAGAATGGGCCGGTTGGTTTTGGTTATGCATCCTGGTATCATTCCACAGATGTGGCTGGATTATGCGTGATGCTTGAGGAGCTTTTTCTGAAACAGGAGGCAAGAGGGAAAGGTTATGGTACGCAATACATTCAGTATGCGTTCGATTACTATAAAAATGCCAGGAGATTCCGTCTTGAGGTGACGAAAGAGAATGAAAAGGCCGCTAAGCTTTACCGGGCATTAGGGTTTGAATATATCAGCTATGACCAGATGGCTAAGGACGTAAAATAAGATTGCGCCCGGCGGGCGCACTTGAAAAAACCACCGGCTTAACCGGTGGTTTTTTCAAGTGCGCTGTTAAATTTATAATAAAAGCCCCAGTGCCCCGATTCCTATAAGAAGAAGGGCGGATATTTTGTCAAGCTGACGGATAAAAGCCTTATTCCTAAGCTGCACACCGGCACGGCTGCTTACATGCATACATATAAATGAACAGCCTGCTGTGAGCGCTGCCATACAAATCGGTGAAATACCTAAAATACCGGCGCCAAGGGCCGGAGGTATACAATTTACGGCAAGGGTAAAGCCAAGGATACAAGAACCCTTAAAAGACAGGCCGGGAAGCTCCTTTTCGCCTTCTGCCGCCGGGGCATCCGGACGTTTCATCAGGCAGTAGATCCCAAATACGAGAATAATAAGTGCGCCGGTGACATTGGCCGCCAAGACCATGACCTGTGGAAATATTTCCGGACAAAAGGCGGCGGCTCCTGCGAAAATTCCGGTGAATGCCGAGATAATCAAATTGGACCGGACCGGGATAGGCTTATTTTGCATCCCAAGCTGGATACCAATGACAAAATTGTCGAGATTCACGGCGATACTCATAAAAAGGGCGATCAATATCGACATAGAACCACCTCAATATTACACTATTCGAGTGATGAAAAATGGTGCCGGAATAATTGTCTGGGCCGCTTCATAAGCTATATAAAAAATGGAGCAACGGCTGAATCGATGAAAAGTTTGTATAAAAAATTTGAAGGAATTAAAGGTTTATATAGAGGACTTAAAGCTATAAAAAAGAAAGGCGCTGCGGCTTTCCTTTTGTCCGGGGTTATGGCCGCCGCCCTTTTGGCAGGAAGCGTTGCCGGCGCATTACTTTTTTCTGTGGATGCAAAGGCTGGGAATACCTTGGGGCAGGATACGGCGTTTCCGGTGATGACCCAAAGCCAGGGAGAGAAGGATGCGCGGGAACAGCTATCTGCCACTTTAAACGCAAAAGCCGCAGTCCTCATGGACGGTGACAGCGGGCGGATTTTATACGGAAAAAATCCTGAAGAAATACTTCCCATGGCAAGCACTACAAAAATAATGACGCTCATTGTAGCTCTTGAAAATGCGTCCATGGATGAAACTGTCACTGTATCAGCTTATGCGGCTTCTATGCCGGATGTACAGCTTGGCATCCGTGAAGGGGAGCAGTATATTTTAAAAGATCTGATGTATTCTATGATGCTGGAATCCCATAATGATTCGGCTGTTGCCATTGCCGAGCATGTGGGCGGAAGCGTGGAAGGCTTTGCCGGGCTGATGAATCAAAAGGCCGAAGAACTTGGCTGTACCGGAACCCATTTTATTACGCCCAACGGGCTGGATGCGCAGGATGCAGACGGCGAACATGCCACAACGGCCAGAGATCTGGCGCTGATCATGCGATACGCAATTTTGAATGAAACGTTTCTTGAAATTACGCGAACCTCTTATTATAGCTTTGGCGATATTAATAAAACAAGAAACTTTACGGTTAATAATAAAAATGCGCTGCTGTCTATGACAAGCGAGGCTTTATCGGGGAAAACCGGATTCACGGGGAAGGCGGGGTACTGCTATGTCTGTGCGGTACAAAGCGAGGAACGGACATTTATTATTTCCCTTCTTGGCTGCGGGTGGCCTCCGAATAAGACATGGAAATGGAAAGATACGATGACCTTGATAGATTATGCGAAGGAAAATTATGAACTTAAGGAGGTAGGCATTGAAAATATGGCTTTTGAGCCGGTGCGCCTGACGGACGGGGTAAAGCCCCGGGTTTTCCTCGAATGTGGCGCCAAAAAAGTAAAGCTTCTGCTTGGGAAGCATGAAACCTTTGAAATAAGAAAGACCTTGCTGACACAGACAAAGGCACCGGTAGCCGCCGGGGAAAGTGCGGGGGCCGTGGAATATGTTGTGGAAGGCCAGGTGCTTTACCGCTATCCGGTAGTCTTTAAGGAGAGTGTGGACGTTACAGACTATCCCTATTACCTGAAAAAAACGCTCATGTCTATCCTGGGTTTTCCTCTATAAAAAATGCTTTGTTTAAAGATTGTCACAGCCATAGAACGCTTTGTTTAAAGATTGTCATGGCTATCGAAGACCTGATTTAAAGATTGTCATGTATTTTTAACAAATTTCCCTTGAAAAAATTGGGTAAAAGCGATAGAATAAAATCGGCAGAGAATTTGATAATTTTTATAAAATTTTATTACTATGGAGGGCTAAAAATGAGCAATTTGAAGCAACTGTCAGCAAGAGAAAGAATTGATTTACTGCTTGATGACAACAGTTTTGTAGAAATTGGCGCTTTCGTTCATGCCAGAAGCACTGATTTCAACATGACATCTATTGAAACTCCGGCAGACGGCGTCATTACCGGCTACGGTATTATTGACGGCAACCTTGTCTATGTATATAGCCAGGATGCATCTGTAATGAACGGGGCTATTGGCGAAATGCATGCTAAAAAAATAACAAAGATTTATGAGCTTGCATTAAAGGTAGGTGCTCCGGTGATCGGCCTGGTAGACTGTGCAGGTATGCGCCTTCAGGAAGCTACGGACGCACTCAACGCTTTTGGTGAGCTTTACTTTAAGCAGACGATGGCTTCCGGTGTTATTCCGCAGATTACGGCGATTTTTGGTACCTGCGGCGGCGGTGTGGCTATGCTTCCGGCTTTGACGGATTTTACATTTATGACAAAGGCCAATGCCCGCTTGTTTGTAAATACACCAAATGCGCTGGACAATAATGAAATTTCCAAGTGCGATACCTCCTCCTGTGAATATCAGAGCACTGTATGCGGCGCTGTTGATTATGCGGGAGAGGATGAAGAAGATGTCCTCTCAAAGATTCGGGTGCTGATTTCCCTGCTGCCTGCAAACTGTGACGATGAAAGTGATTACACAGACTGCGCCGATGACCTGAATAGAGAAAATCCGGCTCTGGCCGATGTCAAAGACACTGCCTATATTCTTTCCGATATTTCTGACCAGAACATGTTTTTTGAGGTAAAGGCTGACTTTGCCAAAGAAATGGTGACTGGCTTTATCAAATTAAACGGTATGACTGTCGGTGCTGTTGCTAACCGCAGCGAGTTCCTTGGCGCTGACGGCACTGTAGAAAAGACCGCAGACAGCGTGCTTACAACAGACGGCGCAGATAAGGCCGCCCGGTTTGTAGGTTTTTGCGACGCTTTTTCGATTCCTGTACTTACCCTTGTCAATGTGGAAGGCTATAAGGCGACAAAGGATGAGGAAAAGACCATTGCCCGCGCAAGCGCAAAGCTGACCTATGCTTTTGCCAATGCCACGGTTCCAAAGGTGACAGTTGTGATTGACAAAGCTTTTGGAAGCGCATATCTGGCAATGAACAGCCGCCATATTGGCGCTGATGTGGTTTATGCATATCCAGGCGCTCAGATCGGGATGATGAACGCTACATCTGCGGTAAAGATTATGTATGCAGATGAAATTAAGGAATCCTCCGATGCCCAGGGGCTGATTGCTAAGAAAGCCGCGGACTATGAACAGATCCAAAACAGCCCGGTATCTGCGGCTACGAGAGGCTATGTGGATGATATTATTGAGCCTGCGGCCACTCGCAAGCGCGTTATTGCCGCTTTTGAAATGCTATATACAAAAAGAGAGGATCGTCCTGATAAAAAACATGGCACGATTTAGAAAGAGGTGAATATTCCATGAAAAAGCTGATCGCATTACTATGCATGTTTACCTGTATTCTTTCATTGACGGCGTGTACAAACAGCGAAAATTCGGAGTTTACCTCAAATTATGACGAGAGCGCGCTTAGGGAAGGCACGGAATCTATCATCACCCAGCTTCAGGATATGGACGATGCTTATCTTGAAAGTATTGTCAATATGAGAAACGAGGAGATTGCGGCTGACGATGAAACCGCGCTGATGGTAAAGGCCAGCTACCAGTCCTGGCTTGACAGCAAGGATGAACTTGGAGGCTTTGACCCTCAGGAGAGTGATACATGTACACTGACTGCAGACGCGGACGGCGCTACACTTACGTTAAACGCTACGTTTAATAACCGCCAGGGAAAGATTACAGCACATTTTGACCCAAACAGCCAGCTTATTTCCTTTAATGTTGAACCTGTGTACAGCACTCTGGAAAATCTGGAAAGCGCCGGCCTGAATACGGTGCTTGGTATGGGAACAGTTTTTGCTGTCCTTATATTTATTGCATTTATTATCAGCCTGTTTAAGTTTATCCATAAAGCTGAGCAGCGTATGGCTGAACGCAAGTTCCAAAAGGAAGCAGCTTCTTCCCCGCAGACCACAGCGGCCCAGCCTGCTGCACCGGCAGCCGGGCCAATTCCGGAGCCAGTGGATGAAGAAGTGGATGACTTAGAACTGGTCGCTGTCATTACTGCGGCTGTTGCGGCATCTATGAATACATCGGTGGATAAGCTTGTTGTCCGTTCGATCAAGAGAAAAAGTACGAATAAATGGCAGAAAGCCTGAGTATAGGATTTTAGGAGGAAAACAATAATGAAAAATTATGTTATTACTGTAAATGGTACAAGCTATGAAGTTTCTGTTGAAGAAGTGAACGGTGCAGCTACAGAGCCGACCGTTGCTATGCCAAGCGCAGCGCCTGTGGCAAAGCCTGCTCCGGCACCAAAGGCAGCTGCTGTGGCTGCCGCCGGCTCTGTTACCGTAAATTCCCCGATGCCCGGCAAGATTATTGATGTTAAAGTCGGCGCCGGCGCTGCGGTGAAGAGAGGCGATGTGATCCTTATTCTTGAAGCCATGAAAATGGAAAATGAAATTGTTGCTCCCCAGGATGGCACTGTAGCCAGTGTCAATGTATCTGCCGGTGACGCCGTAGAGGCAGGGGCAGTTTTGGCAACATTGAACTAAGCACACATGTGTGAGTTTTAAAAGAACTCATGGGAGGTTAAAAAATGGATTACATTATAGAGACACTGGGTAATCTGGTTCATCAATCCGCATTTTTTAATTTGACCGTTGGAAACTTCATAATGATTCTTGTAGCCTGCTTTTTCCTTTTCCTTGCAATTAAAAAGGGCTATGAACCATTACTTCTCGTTCCCATCGCGTTTGGTATGCTGCTTGTAAACCTGTATCCCGATATTATGAAGACAATTGAGGAAGCCGCAGCAGACGGAAGCACATCTGCGGGCCTATTGCATTACTTTTACCTGGGCGATGAGTGGGGAATCTGGCCGTCCCTGATTTTCCTTGGCGTTGGAGCTATGACAGACTTCGGCCCGCTGATTGCCAATCCAAAGAGCTTTGTTCTTGGCGCTGCCGCCCAGTTTGGCGTGTTTTTCGCATACATTGTAGCGATCCTTCTTGGCTTTTCCAACGAGGCTGCCGCAGCCGTTTCCATCATCGGCGGCGCCGACGGTCCGACATCCATCTATCTGGCCGGAAAGCTGGGCCAGACGGACCTCATGGGTCCTATCGCCGTGGCTGCTTATTCTTATATGGCGCTTGTGCCGATTATCCAGCCGCCGATTATGAAGCTGCTCACAACAAAGAAGGAACGTGCCATCCGTATGGAACAGCTCCGTCCGGTATCCAAGCTGGAAAAGATCCTTTTCCCGATTATCGTTTCAATTGTTGTTATTTTAATTCTTCCGTCCACAGCTCCTCTTGTTGGTATGCTTATGCTCGGAAACCTGTTCAGAGAGAGCGGTGTTGTTAAACAGCTCACAGAGACAGCCTCCAATGCGCTGATGTATATTATCGTTATTTTGCTCGGTACATCGGTTGGCGCTACTACAAGCGCTGAGGCTTTCCTCAACTGGACGACAATTAAAATTGTTATCCTCGGCCTTATTGCTTTTGCTATCGCAACAGCCACCGGCGTTTTGTTCGGAAAGCTTATGTGCCTGTTTACCCATGGAAAGGTGAATCCGCTTATTGGTTCCGCCGGGGTTTCCGCCGTGCCGATGTCTGCCCGTGTATCTCAGAAGGTCGGCGCTGAGACAGATCCGACAAACTTCCTGCTGATGCACGCGATGGGGCCAAACGTGGCCGGTGTTATCGGTACAGCCGTAGCTGCCGGAACATTTATGGCAATTTTCGGTGTTATGTGATAAGAAAGAGAACTATGGCCAGGAGAGAAAAGGCCTGCGGGGTATATCCGTATGGCATTAAAGGGCCTTAAGAAGGAGGAGAATTATGTCAGAACAAGTAAAAAAGCCGGTTGGCATTACTGAAACGATTTTACGAGACGCACATCAGTCTTTGATTGCGACACGTATGACAACGGAACAAATGCTGCCGATTATTGATAAAATGGACAAGGTTGGTTATCACTCCGTAGAATGTTGGGGTGGCGCTACATTTGACGCTTCGCTTCGCTTCCTAAAGGAAGATCCATGGGAAAGACTTAGAAAGCTTCGCGCCGGATTTAAAAATACAAAGCTGCAGATGCTTTTCCGCGGGCAGAATATTTTAGGTTACAGCCACTATGCGGATGATGTTGTGGAATATTTTGTTCAGAAATCCATTGCCAATGGTATTGATATTATCCGTATTTTTGACGCCTTAAATGACCTTCGCAACCTTGAAACGGCTGTAAAGGCTACGGTGAAGGAAGGCGGCCACGCCCAGATCGCATTAAGCTATACGTTAGGCGATGCCTATACATTAGATTACTGGAAGGATATTGCCAAGAGAATTGAGGATATGGGTGCAAATTCTATTTGTATTAAGGATATGGCCGGGCTTTTAGTTCCTTATGCGGCTACGGAGCTGGTAACAGCGCTGAAATCAGCAACAAGCCTTCCGATTCAGCTCCATACCCACTATACAAGCGGTGTTGCTTCAATGACTTATATGAAGGCTGTGGAAGCCGGCGCCGACGTTATTGATACGGCAATGTCCCCGTTCGCTATGGGAACAAGCCAGCCGGCGACTGAGGTTATGGTAGAAACCTTCCGCGGCACACCGTATGATACAGGGCTTGACCAGAAGCTCCTTGCTGAAATTGCCGATTACTTCCGCCCGATGCGGGAGGAAGCATTAGCTTCCGGCCTTATGAGTACAAAGGTGCTTGGCGTAAATATTAAGACATTAATGTACCAGGTACCTGGCGGTATGCTTTCTAATCTTGTTTCCCAGCTTAAAGAAGCCCATGCTGAGGATAAATACGAACAGGTGCTTGAGGAAATCCCAAGAGTGCGCAAAGATTTTGGCGAGCCGCCCCTTGTAACGCCGTCTTCCCAGATCGTTGGAACCCAGGCGGTTCTCAATGTCCTTATGGGCGAGCGCTATAAAATGGTTACAAAGGAAAGCAAGGCTCTGCTTCACGGCGAATATGGCCAGACTGTAAAGCCGTTTAATCCGGAAGTACAGAAAAAGGCCATTGGCGACGAACAGCCCATTACATGCCGTCCGGCAGACCTTATAAAGCCCCAGCTTAAAGAAATTGAGGCGAAAATGGCCCGCTGGAAACAGCAGGATGAGGATATTTTATCCTACGCTCTGTTCCCTCAGGTTGCTGAAGAATTTTTCAAATACAGAGAGGCTCAGCAGACAAAGGTTGATCCGGCGGCTGCAGACACAAAAAACGGAGTTTATCCGGTATAAGCCTTTAGTAAGGGCAATGCCCGAAGGTGCAGGAAGCAGGCCGGGTGGACATGCAGGTATGCCGATTTGGTCCGGCTTCTGCAGGAATAATAAAACATGACATGCTCTCTTCTCCGGCAGACAAGACGATAAAAATCTTGTTTGTCGTCAGAAGGGAGCTTTTTTATTTCATAGGAAACGAAGTTTCCTATGAAATAAAAAACTCTCCGCTTTGGATCGCACTGCGGCGGAATGGAAGATGTCGCTTGCGCGGCCCGCCGCAGGCGGAGAATCTTGCAAAGCAGGATTCTTTTTATATATTGAAGGATTAGGAGGAAAATAAGGGTGAAGGGTAAAGGGAGAAGGAAAAGGATTAAGATACAAAAAGTATTAAAGCACATTGTCGTTTGTTTGCTTTTTGTCATGCTGATTTATATTTTGGCCGCATCAATTACTGTGAGATATGTTAGAACGCAGGCGGAAAATTCGGTTGTATCGGCCACAAAATATTATAGTTCCAAATTGGACCGCACCTTTAGCGACATTAATGATTATTTGGGGGAGGAGATGTTTTTCGACCAGGATGTGATTCTTTTATCTTATAGTGATGACGTGCTTGCAAGGATAGAAGCTATTCAGAATATTAATGAAAAACTGGAATTTTACAGAACAAAGCTTGGCGGGGATTTTAATTTTTTTATTTATTATCCTCAGGAAAAATTTTTTGTGTCTTCAGACCGGGGGGAAATAGAGCTGAATGAATATGAACAAATACGTCAGGAGATTTCAGCATTAGTTATGGAGGATTACAGGGAAGCTCAGGTAAAGGCTGGAAAGAAATGGAGGGCCGTGTTTTGCAGGGGGGATTATTACGCAATGAACTATGTCTATACAAACGAAGCCTTTGCCTGCTGTTTTATTGATATAGAAAAACTGATTGACACATTGGACAGAGTGTTGCTTGAAGGTGAAAGCATTATTTCAGTGATTTCTCCCGAGGGCAATGTTTATTACGGCGAAAAAGAATTACAGGAGCAGGGTGCTTTGAAAGCATCGGAACCGGCAAAGGATTTAATAAAAACACAATTTAATGCATGGGAAGGTGTGGTGTACCATTCCCTGGATTATGCCGATTTTGGAGTGAGTATATTGATGAAGAGCAATCAGCAGCTTCTATTTGCTCTTTTATTGCAGACAGCCATAGGGATTCTTTTTTTATGCGGAGTTATAGTGGCAATTATTATTTTGTACCGGATGAAGAAAAGAATTATAGAGCCTTTGAAGGAGTTCACAAATAACCTTTCTAAAATTCAGGAGGAGGAGCAGGAGGTTTATTTTGAAAACACGGAATTATTAGAGCTTGAGGAGGCAAATCAGCTTTTTAAGAAAATTCTTATGCAAATGCGTCAAATAAAAATCCGTCTTTATGAGGAAACATTAGAAAAGCAGCGGCTGCAGATTGACTATATGAAGCTGCAGATACAGCCTCATTTTTATATCAACTGCATGAGCCTGATTTATAATATGGCTTGTATGGGCGATGACGAAACGATACAGCAATTGTCCTCCTATGTATCGGAATATTTCCGGTATATATTTCGGAGCAATCCGGACAATGTAAGTCTTACGGAAGAAATTAAGCATGTGAAAAATTACCTGGAGATTTATAAAATCCGTTACCGGAACCGTTTGGATTACGACCTGAAAACTGACGGCAAACTGGAAGATATTACGATTCCGCCTTTGCTGCTGCATACCTTTATTGAAAACGGGATCAAGTACGGAAAAACTGCCGGAAAAGTGCTTTTTATTTCTCTGTATGCACAGCGGATAAGGACAAATGGGATTGAATTTGTCGTTTTACAAATCGAAGATAATGGCCCGGGGTTTTCTGAAGAAATATTAGAAGAATTAAGAAATGGGGATATGGTCGTTACAGATAAAGGTACAAGAGTAGGGATTACAAACTGCCTATCACGGCTTAAAATGATATATGATAAGAAAGCCAGGGTAAATTTTTATAATAAAGAAGCTGGCGGCGCTTTGGTGAAGGTTGTCTTGCCTATAAAACAAGGGAGCGTGGATGAAGGATGAATATTTTATTGTTAGATGATGATGACATTATTGTGGAAACCGTAAAAACAATGGTTGATTGGGAAAAAATAGGGATTGACGAGATTTATACAGCCAATGACCCAGAGCAGGCCAGACAGATTTTAGGCATGGTTCCTATTGATATTATGCTCTGTGATATAGAAATGGGGTATGAAAGCGGCCTTGAATTTGTAGAAAAACGGAGAGAGGAGGGGGATGCGTCTAAAGTTATATTTTTAACCAGCTACGCAGAATTTTCTTATGCGCAAAAGGCGATTGGGCTTAATAGTGTTGAATATTTATTAAAACCGGTGAAGTTTCAAAAGCTTGAAGATATATTGTCAAAGACAGTTAAAAGCATACATCAGGAGTTAATTTCGGAAAAAATGAAAAATGACTGGCTTTTGTCTAGGAGTATCCGGTGCGAAAGCTTTTGGAAAATTGTGCTGAAAGAAAAGGATTATTTAAAAAATTATCGAAGTGAAATAGAGCTTCTTGGAATGGCTTATGAGGAAATGCAGGAATATATTTATTTGCAGGTGACGATTTTTGATTATCAGTTAATCAATGAGAAGGCTGAAAGAGGTATGATCGATTTTAATATAAAAAATATGGCAGAAAAATTATTTTCCTGCGATAAATATTCAGTGGAAACAATTTTTCGCGTCGATGGGGAAGATATGTCCTGGTGGTCCGTCGTTTTGCTTACTTTAGCCGGCGCTGATTATAGATCGGAATTAAAAAGCAGAGGGCAGGGCTTTTTGGAGGAATTTAAAGAAAAATTCGGGAGCAAAGTACGCCTTTATATTGCGAAGCCTTGCAAAATCGGAGAAATGTACGATAACTGCCAGAACATCCGTCAGATGGCGGATGATGACGTATATACGACCTGGGAGCCGCAGTTTTTGGAGGATTATAAATATTTAGAAAACTATTATATAGAGCCTTCCTTTTCTAAATGGGAAGATCTGCTGCTGCAGGGGAATGACGGCGAGGTATTGAAAGAAATTAATGCTTATCTGGAGGTCCTGAGAAAATCCGGCAGCTGCAGCAGTAAGATGCTGAGAAATTTTCAAATGGATTTTAGCCAGATGCTGTGCGTTGTTTTAAGGAAGCGGGGGCTTAATATAAGTAAATTTATGGGGGATGAAAAAAGGGAAGAAAAATCGATTTTACATTCGATTTCATCCATGAAGGACTATGTAAAAAAAGAGGTTGAAAGGGTGGTTTCTATCTTTGATCTGACGAAAAAAAGTACGGTTGTAGAGGAGGTTTTGGAATATATTGACAGACATTTGGGCGAAGAACTGACAAGAGAGGATTTTGCGGCGCAGTTTTTCCTAAACGGCGATTATTTGGCAAGGCTTTTTAAAAAAGAAACAGGGGCATCCATCGGCGCTTATTTGCAGATGAAAAGGCTGCAAAAGGCAAAGGAGCTGCTTAGAGAAACGAACCTGTCTGTGAGTCAAATCGCATCGGAAGTCGGCTATTACAATTTTTCTTATTTTGCAAAGATATTTAGAAAGGCCGAAGGGATAACGCCCAATGAATGGAGAAGAAACGTATAAAAGTCTGTTTTGTGTTATTTTGCCTCGCATAAGTGTTAGAGAAAGGAGAGGAAAAAGACTAGAATAAAGTCAGAAAAAGAAGGAGGCAAAAAACTATGGTAAGAAAATGGAAAAAATATATTCCGGTTTACCTGATGATGCTGCCCGGGGTCGTCTACTTATTTATTAATAATTACATGCCTATGGCAGGACTGGTTGCGGCTTTTAAGCAAGTCAATTATTCTGAAGGTATTTGGAACAGCCCGTGGGTAGCATTTAAAAATTTTGAGTTTTTATTCAAAACAGACGAAGCTTTTACGATTACCAGAAACACAATTCTTTATAATTTGGTGTTTATTATTGTGGGAATCGTACTGGGGGTGTTTTTAGCGATTTTGATTTCAGAGGTTGCGCACGATAAAGCCAGAAAAATTTATCAAAGTGCAGTTTTAGTTCCGTTTTTAATGTCTATTGTGATTGTCAGCTATATTGTCTACGCATTTTTCAGCGCGGAAAATGGACTGATTAACAATACGATTCTTCCTTTTTTCGGAAAAGAGGCTGTAAATTGGTATTCAGAACCGAAATACTGGCCGTTTATTCTTGTTTTTGTTCATACATGGAAAGGTATTGGATACGGCTGTCTGATTTATTTGTCTACGATTAACGGAATTGACCGCTCTCTTTATGAAGCCGCAAGCTTAGACGGCGCCGGAAAATGGAAGCAGATTGTCCATGTGACGCTGCCCTCCTTAAAAGGCACGATTATCGTGCTTACGCTTCTTAATATAGGAAAGATTTTCTATGCGGATTTTGGCCTGTTTTATCAGGTGCCTATGAACTCCGGGCAATTATACGATGTTACCAATGTCATCGACACCTATGTATACCGGGCGCTGCTGCAGCTTGGCAATACAGGAATGGCGGCGGCAGCGGGCTTTTATCAGTCCGTTGTCGGATTTGTTTTAGTCATGCTTTCTAATCTGATCGTGAGAAAATTGAGTCCGGAAAATGCGTTATTTTAGGGAGGGGCAAAGATGGTACGTTCAAAAAATGATAAAATATTTCAGATTTTCGCTCATGTCGTTTTAATTCTTATGGTGTTTATTGTAGCGGTTCCGTTTTTGCTATTATTTATGTCATCAATAACGGAAGAAAATACATTAGTGCGGAATGGATATTCTTTTTGGCCTGAAAACTTCAGTCTGTCGGCTTATGAATATATATGGAACCAAAGGGGGCAGATTTTTAAAGCCTATGGAATAACTATTTTTGTTACAGCCGCAGGTACTTTAGTCAATATTTTTATTTCTTCGCTGCTGGCATACGGATTATCGTTAAAAAAATTACCTGGCAAAAAGCTATTTACATTTTATGTGTTTTTCACAATGCTGTTTAACGGCGGCCTGGTTCCTACTTATATGATGTATACAGGGATATTCCATATCAATAATACGATTTTTGCCCTGATTGTTCCCACGTTTTTGATGAGTGCAATGAACGTTTTACTTATACGGACCTTTTATCAGACGAATATTCCCGGAGCGCTTTACGAAGCGGCGGAAATTGACGGTGCAAATCATTTCAGCATTTTTTCAAAAATCGTGCTTCCCCTTGGTAAGCCGATTATGGTGACGATGGGGTTATTTTCAGCTTTAAATTACTGGAATGACTGGACAAACGGGCTTTACTATCTCTCCGGCGATAAAGGCTACAGCTTATATAGTATACAGAATTTACTGAATGAAATGATATCAAAAATCGAATTTTTATCATCAAATTCAGCGGCAAGCTCTGCTGGCGTCGATTTGGCCCAACTGCCGTCAACGTCCGTGAGAATGGCGATTGCTTTTGTGGCAATGCTTCCGATGCTGATCATTTATCCATTTTTGCAGAAATATTTTCAAAAAGGAATTGCTTTGGGAGCTGTGAAAGGATAACCTTTAAAGTTTATTATAAAGAAAAAAGGAGATTGATTATGATGAAAAAGGGATTTACAAAGGCGTTATCAATGACATTGGCATTAACATTGGCAGCGGGAACGGGAACATTGGCCGGATGCTCTGGCGGACAGGAAATGGCGCAGGAAAAAACAGAAAGCGGCCCTAAGACAGTGGCAGACGGGGCCAACCCAAAGGATTTAGAGCCTTACGTGCTGACCTGGGCGTATATAGGCGCGACTTACCAGGATACGGACGCAGTTGAAGCAGAAATGAATAAAATACTGGAGCCTAAGTTTAATTGTAAAATTGACATTGTGGGATTTTCCTGGGGAGAATATGTACAAAAGTTAAATTTAATGCTGTCCGGGGAAGAACCGTTAGATTTAGTTCCGGTAATGTACGAGCAGGGGGCGAGCTATATCAATAATGGACAGGTTATTGATATGAGGGAGCTTATTGAAAAATACGGAAAAAATATGAAAGAGGTATTAGGGGAAGATATTTTATATACCTGTGACGTTGGCGGGAAAATTTATGGTGTTCCGGTTTTTAAAGAATATTCTGCTGATGTCGCGGTAATGATGAGAAAAGATTTACTGGAAGAGGCCGGTTATACGGTTGATGATATAAAATCTATGGATGATCTTGGGGAAGTGTACGCCGCTGTTTATGAAAAGCATCCGGATATGATTATGCTGGCAGGAAGAAAAGGAGAAACGCCGGGGGTACAGGCGGTCTGGTGCGATAACCTTTCCGATACATTTGGCGTTATAATGCCGGACGATGAAACCGGAAAAGTGGTCAATTATTATGAAACAGAGCAATTTATCCATAACGCTGACCTGATGTATGAATTTGCCCAAAAGGGATATATTTCAAAGGACTGCGCGACGATGACTGATGGGAAAAAGCCTCAGGTGAAAGCGGGGAAAGCATTTTCTTATTTTACAGCGACAAAGCCGGGGGTGGAGCTTCAGGACTCTCAGGACACCGGTTATGAAATGGTTTATGCGCCCCTTACAGATACTTTTAGGGCCACAAGCCAAATTGCGTGGATGGGCTGGGGCATTGGAAAAAATTGTAAGTACCCGGAGCGTGCCATAGAAGTTTTGGATTACATGTATAGCAGCCCGGAACTCATTAATCTCTTTAATTGGGGAATCGAAGGAAAACACTATGTTTTTGCTGACGAGGAAAAAGGGATTATTACTTACCCGGAAGGTGTAGATGTACAGAACAAAACGTATGGGCTAAATATGGGTTATGAAATGCCGAACCAGGCGATCGGATATGTATGGGAAGGCAATGATCCGTCAATTTGGGATGAATACCGGGAATTTAACAGTGCAAAGCCCCTTGTTTCCACAGGCTTTATTTTTGACAATGCCAATGTATTAACAGAGCTTTCGGCATTGCGAAATGCCCGCGATAAATATATTGACGCTATTGGCTCCGGCGCAGTAGATCCAAAGGAGGCAATCCCAGAATTGAATGAAGCTTTGGAAAAGGCCGGGCTGGCGACGGTGATTGAAGAAAAACAGAAACAATTAGACGCATTTT
This sequence comes from Clostridiales bacterium, assembly GCA_018369015.1. Lineage (GTDB taxonomy): Bacteria > Bacillota > Clostridia > Lachnospirales > Lachnospiraceae > Catenibacillus. The sequence goes on from JAGZDD010000015.1 coordinate 39,397, forward strand.
TAGGAGAAAAATAAAATGAAGGCTATTCTGATTTTAATGGACACATTAAACCGGCATATGCTAAAAGCTTATAATCCAAAGGCTGAAGCAATCACTCCAAATATCGACCGGCTGGCAGGAAAAAGCTTTGTGTTTGACAATCATTTTATCGGCTCAGCGCCGTGTATGCCGGCCAGAAGGGATATACAAACGGGAAGGCTTAATTTTCTGGAAAGGGGGTGGGGGCCTATAGAGCCGTGGGATTGCACCCTCCCTGCTCTTTTAAAAAAGCGCGGCATTTTTTCGCATATTGTTACGGATCACTGCCATTACGCCGAGGTCGGCGGGGAAGGGTATATGCAGCAGTACGATACATGGGAGCTGATCCGCGGGCAGGAAACGGATACATGGGCTTCGCAGATAAAGGAACCACCTTACCCTCAAAAGTATTTAGGCACTGTGACCCGGCAATATCAGTGTAACCGCAGTTGCTTTAAGACAGATGCCGATTTTCCTACACCAAAGACATTTGCTGCGGCCGTACAGTGGCTGCAAAAAAATGAAGGCTGCGAAGATTTTTTTCTTACTGTGGAAACCTTCGACCCTCACGAGCCATTTGATTCGACCGGGGAATTTCAGGCAATGTACCCGGATTCCTTTAAATGCCACTATAACTGGCCAAGGTATTCTGCTTTGAACGCGGAAGAAACGCCGGAAGCTATTTTACATCTTAGAAATCAATATTATGCGGCGCTGAGTATGGCGGACAAATGGCTTGGGAAGCTGTTAGATGAATTTGACCGGCAAAATTTATGGGAAGATACCCTGATTATATTTACCTCGGATCATGGCCATATGTTAGGGGAACACAGTGTAACGGGCAAAAACCGTTATCATGCATGGAATGAAATGGCAAGGATTCCCTTATTTATACATACGCCGGGAATGGCACAGGGAAATGTAAGAAAGACCTGCTTAACTCAAAATATTGATTTGTTTCCGACGGTATTAGAGCTGAGCGGGCAGACCGATTTTGGGGAGACAACGCGCAAAATCCATGGGAAATCCCTATGGCCGGTTCTTTGCGGGAAGGCCCGGGGCGTCCGCGACTATGCGATCTATGGCTGGTTTGGTATGCCTGTGAATATTACCGACGGAACATATACGTATTTCCGGGCGGCGGTAAAGGGGAACTCTCCCCTTTATGCTTATATGGGAATCCCCGTTTCTTATCATACGTATTTGGGCTATGGTATGGGCGAAGAAAATTTTTCGGCCGGGAGGTTTTTGGGGGATATAGATATGCCTTTATACCGTATGAAAGTCGTCACAAAACAGGACGACGTATATTTGGATATAGGGGAAAGTAAATTGTACAATATAAGAAAAGATCCCGGGCAAATGCACCCGATTGAAGACAAATGCCTGGAGGATAAGCTGTGCCGGGAATTAATCCGGGCATTAGAAGCCCATGATGCGCCGAAGGAGCAATATGAACGGCTGAATCTTCATATATAAAAATTTGAAAAAGCCAGTGGTTATGCCGCTGGTTTTTTTGTTTGAAGAAAAGTTAGCTTCTTAATATAGAATAAAAACGATCCCCTTTTGATACGTATGCCGCAAAAGGCAGGTGAGTGCTAAGAAGCTTCACGGCAGCGCGTGAGTTTTGCAGGTGGAACTTTTTGTTATAGGAATATTACCGCGTTGTCGCTTTATCAAATTGCTAAAAATGAAGGAAAAATAAAAAAAATTGCATAAGAATATATAGGATTAACAAATTACAAATTTATCGCAGTAAAATGATATAGTTATAAGTGTTGACTGATTAATTATGTAATTTATCTCGGAAAATATGAATAATTACTCAAAAAATACCGTAAAATAAAAACTTAATTACATAAGTATTGACAAAATATAAGATAACATTTATGATTATATACATGTACAATTAAAAACAGTATAAAAAGATAACTGTGAAAAATTGCTAATTTTTGAATTGTAAAATGCAGCATATTGCATATAAACAATATTGGGAGGACAACAATGTTTTTATCTTTGTTTACCCGCCGCCTGAATTGTCAATGAAAATTAGCAAAATGAAAAATTTGGAGGTCTGCGTATGTTGATGAAACAGATTCTGGATGTATATGAACTATTAGACCGCAGCGATGCATCCGGCGAATTAGTTGCAAAATATATGAAAGAGCTTGGCGCAAAGGATGTAACGGTAACTCCGATTACAGGGCCTAAAGGAAAAACGGATATGATCCGGATCCGGATTCCAGGAACTAAAGGAAAAACCGCTGGAATGGCTGCTCCGACGCTGGGGGTTCTTGGAAGACTTGGAGGCCTTGGCGCCCGTCCGGAGCAGATTGGCTTTGTTTCTGATGGTGACGGCGCTCTTGTGGCTCTTTCTGTAGCCGCAAAGCTTTTGGATATGAAGGCTAAAGGCGATGATCTGGAGGGCGATGTTATTGTCTGTACACATATTTGCCCGGACGCACCCACAAGCCCTCATAAGCCGGTGCCTTTTATGGGTTCTCCCGTGGATATGGCCACAGTCAACAAGCATGAGGTTGACGGAAGTATGGATGCCATTCTTTCGGTAGACACAACGAAGGGAAACCGGGTGATTAATACCCGCGGCTTTGCCATTTCCCCGACGGTAAAGGAAGGTTATATTTTAAGAGTCAGCGAGGACCTTTTAGATTTAATGCAGATGACGACCGGAAAGCTGCCTTTTGTTTTCCCGCTGTCTATGCAGGATATTACGCCTTACGGCAATGATATTTACCATCTTAACAGTATTTTACAGCCTGCCACAGCAACAGATGTTCCGGTAGTCGGCGTTGCTATTACGACAGAGGCTCCTGTTGCCGGCTGTGCCACAGGTGCAACGCATATTACAGACCTTGAGGAAGCCGGGCGCTTTGTTCTTG
>JAGZDD010000242.1 GCA_018369015.1 Clostridiales bacterium
ACGAGTTGCCGTCAGGCAACGGAAAGTGCGGCGCTGCGTGCCTGTGTTGCTAAGCGCCGGTGTTGCTGCGTGCCGGTGGCACGCGTCCAGCAACGACCGAAGTGGAACGTAGACATACTTTGGGGCAGGATTGCGGGGTGCTAAGCGCCAGTGTTGCTGCGTGCCAGTGGCACGCGTCCGGCAACGACCGAAGCGGAGCGTAGACTACGCGTCCAGCAACGACCGGAGTGGAACGTAGACCGCTTGTCAAGCACCGACCGGAGCGGCAGCGTAGACTCCATAGGCACAGAGCAATCCTGAACTTTCATTTATAGTGATGCCGCTGCTAGGCGGCATGTCCGTTTAGTTACAAACAACAGCACCTTCATTGGCATGTTCGTTACGCAAGTATTTTAAACACCTGCCTGGCCGTTTTAGCTTTCTGCAAGCACTTTATGTATTATTGTATACAATAATACTATATTTGTCAACATTAAAATTCATCAAAACGCCACTTTGACATATAATTATTGCATAAACCACTCACAAACAGTGATTATAAACGATTATATTTAATATAAATGAAAGTTTTACATTTTTTCCTTCATTTTATATTAAAACCGCGCGATTTTCATACACAGTGGAGCGCGCTGAGCAGCATAAAAGTTTATGGTAACAATTCAGCCAGCCAGGAGCTGCGGCCTACCATCGTATTTACACGAATTGAGGCCTATGACTTCTGGCTGGCTGAATTGTTACATAATATTTTAATTTTTACATCGCATCATAGGTGGCACGGATCGCACGGATAAAGTCAAGGCTGTTTAATACAGTAACACCTTTAAGCGATGTTATCAAAGCCAAATCCTTTGTCATTTTTCCGGCTTCAATGGTCGACAGGGTTGCCTTTTCCAGCTTATCGGCAAATTCCATCAATGGCGCATTGCCGTCCAGCTCGCCGCGTTTGCGAAGCGCTCCTGTCCAGGCAAAAATCGTCGCCACAGAGTTTGTTGATGTTTCTTCCCCGGCCAGATGCTTATAATAGTGGCGCTGTACGGTTCCATGAGCCGCTTCATATTCATAATACCCATCCGGAGATACAAGGACGCTTGTCATCATTGCCAGAGAACCAAAGGCAGATGACACCATATCGCTCATAACATCGCCGTCATAGTTTTTGCAGGCCCAGATATAACCGCCCTCAGACTTCATAACCCGGGCGACAGCATCATCGATCAATGTGTAAAAATATTCAATTCCCGCATCCTCAAATTTCTTCGTGTATTCCTTATCATAAATCTCCTGGAAAATGTCCTTAAATGTATGGTCATATTTTTTGGAAATCGTATCTTTTGTGGCAAACCAAAGATCCTGCTTTGTGTCAAGGGCATAATTAAAGCAGCTTCTTGCAAAGCTCTCAATCGACTGATTCACATTATGCATTCCCTGAACAATACCGGCACCAGTAAAATTATGAACAAGCTCCCTTGTTTCTTTACCGCTTTCATCGGTATAAACAAGCTCTACCTTCCCGGCCCCCGGAATTTTCATTTCAGAGCCCTTGTATACATCGCCATAGGCATGTCTGGCAATCGTAATTGGCTTTTTCCAGTTTTTAACACAAGGTTCAATACCATTAACAACAATAGGCGCACGAAATACGGTGCCGTCAAGAATCGCGCGGATCGTTCCATTAGGGCTTTTCCACATTTCTTTTAAATTGTACTCCTTCACCCGTGCCGCATTAGGAGTAATTGTGGCACATTTTACGGCAACGCCATACTTCTTTGTGGCATTGGCGGAATCAACAGTAACCTGGTCATTGGTTTCATTGCGCTTTTCCAGGCCGAGATCATAGTATTCTGTATGAAGATCAATATAAGGAAGCAGAAGCTCATCCTTAATATACTGCCATAAAATACGTGTCATCTCATCGCCGTCCATCTCAACTAGCGGTGTTGTCATTTTAATTTTTTCCATGGTTCTCCTCCTTCATTTATCCGTGACATATGCATTTATTGTATTATTGTATACCATTTTCCAGGTGATTTCAAGACTGGATTTCGGAACGGGTATGCATAACATGTAACTATTCGTAACAGTTCTGCACAGCTGAATAGTTATCTTAACTTAACATACTGTCACGTAAACAGTAATATTTTAGCTGCATATAATAAGAATAAAAAGAGTCTGCCATGAATATTGTCCATTCATTGATTCACAGAAATACTCCGAAGGTCCTTCCCTATACAGGGAAAAATGTGGGTATCGCTGTTTTAGATACAGGAATTTTTCCCCATATGGATTTTATTCTGCCCAATAACCGTATTGCCGCCTTTTGCGATTTTATCAGTCAAAAACCTGCGCCCTATGACGATAATGGACACGGCACGCATATTTGCGGCATTTGCAGCGGCAACGGCTGCACATCCCGAAAAAAATATTGTGGGATCGCGCCCGACAGTCATTTAATCGTCGGGAAAATACTCGATAGCGAAGGCAATGGCAGTATTTCATCCATTTTGGAGGCGATCCAATGGGTCATTAAAACAAAGGATCTTTATAAAACACGGATTTTAAACATTTCCATAGGCACGGACGCCGGCGAACCCGTCAGCGAGGATTCGGTTCTTGTCCGGGGCGTTAATGAAGCCTGGGATGCCGGCCTCGTTGTTGTGGCTGCTGCGGGAAATAACGGCCCGGCGCCAATGTCTGTCACAGCGCCGGGAATCAGCCGGAAAATCATTACCGTAGGAGCCGCAGATGATTACAAGCATATTTATATCCGCGGCCGTAAAATAAGCAATTACTCAGGCCGCGGTCCGACGCAGGAATGTATTCAAAAGCCCGACGTTGTTGCCCCAGGCTCCAATATTATGTCATGCAGCAGCAAATCCCCTACAGGCCCGGGCTACACGAGCCGCAGCGGCACATCCATGGCAACCCCCATTGTTTCCGGAAGTATTGCCCTTCTTCTTGAAAAATATCCTTCTATGACAAATAAAGAAGTTAAACTGCGGCTTCGCAGCAGTTGCGATGATCTTGGACTTCCAAAAAGCCAGCAGGGATGGGGAATGATTAATTTAGAGCGGCTGCTTTAGACTCATACTTGCCAAAGAGCCTGGCCCTGTGCATTTCGGACACAGAGCCAGGCTCCTTAATTCATTTTTCCGGCCACAAAATCCGGGGATATTCCCCGCGTTCCTTCATCGCTTCCATGGCTTTCACAACAACCGGCTTATCTTCCCGGTAAGTTACCCCATACCACAGGTCTTCGGAAGGCAGGACCTTTACAGACGCCTTATCCTCTGATAACAGCTCTCCGACAACGCTGGGAAGAAAATATTCGCATTTTTCCGGATTTGTTTTAAGCCCTTCTTCAAGAAATGCGGGAAAACGAGTATAAAGCTCCGAAAGCAGGCTTTCATTAAAGCCCCACATATTCATGGAAACTGTGCTTCCCTCTGGGATCTGCGTCCATGTCTTTCCCTCATCCTCCGTGTACATGGCTTTTTTGTCACGCTTTTCAATATGCGTCCGTTCATGGATACCCTCAAGCATCCCCTGGCTGTCGGTTGTACATACGCCCCTGGAAACATGTCCGAAATCTGTCAGCGTATTTTCCACACGGTAGCCTACCATAGCATAGCGGTACT
>JAGZDD010000016.1 GCA_018369015.1 Clostridiales bacterium
TGCTGGACAAGCGGTCTACGTTCCACTTCGGTCGTTGCTGGACGCGTGCCACTGGCACGCAGCAACACTGGCGCTTAGCAACGCAGGCACGCAGCGCCGCGCTTTACGTTCTGCCTACGGCAGTCTACGCTGCCGCTCCGGTCGGTGCTGAACGCGTGGTCTACGCTCCGCTTCGGTCGTTGCTGGACAAGCGCCACCGGCGCTTAGCAACACTGGCACGCAGCACCCCGCGCTCATACCGTCTTGTCGGCAAATGTCCGCGCATCCGGACAAGCGAGCTTGCCCGGATGCGCGTCCGCTTGCCGAGCTTTCATAGTAAACGGACATGCCGCCGTCCGGCGGCATCACTATAAATGAAAGCTCAAGATTGCTCCGTGCCTGCGGCACTCCCGCAATCCTGCCCTAAGGTATTCGGACTTTCCGCTGCTTGCAGCAGCCCGTCCTCATACCTTGGGGTTATCAAATGCGCATACGCAGGGTCAAATAAATTCGCCCCTGCGCCTGCCCACTTGATAACTTTCATAGTAAATTATAGCAGGAAGTATTTGCTTGCGCAAGCAAATACTTCCTGCTATAATAAAACAATATAACAATTCAGTCCACCGAACTGTTACAATAGCAATTATTGATTTTTACAGAAAGGAATATCATCTGACATGAAAACTGACCTGACAAAAGGGCCAATTACAAAATCACTTTGCCTTTTTGCCCTTCCTATGATCGCAGGCAACCTGCTCCAGCAATTTTATAACATTGCAGATACGTTAATTGTCGGAAGGTACTTAGGCTCTGGCGCGCTGGCTGCCGTAGGCTCCTCCTATACGTTTATGGTCTTTCTGACCTCTGTCATTCTGGGCTTATGCATGGGGAGCGGCGTTTTATTTTCCATGCTCTGGGGCGCCGGAAAAATTGAACCGATGAAAAACAGCTTTGTCCAGTCCTTCATTTTTATCGCTGTCATCACCGTTGTCATCGAATGTGTGGTTCTCATTTTTATACAGCCAATCCTGACCCTTTTTCAGATTCCTGAAACGATTTTTAATGAAACGAAGGAATATTTACAGGTTATTTTTTATGGGCCGGTCTTTACTTTTATTTATAATTATTTTGCCGCGCTGCTGCGTGCGGTAGGAAACTCCGTGGCCCCGCTTGTTTTTCTGGCGATTGCTGCGATCACAAATATTATTTTGGATCTTGTTTTTATCCTTGTTTTTCATATGGGCGTTTCCGGGGCTGCCTGGGCGACAATTACAGCCCAATGCCTGTCCGCTGTGGGAATCGCTGTCTATATGCTTGTCAAAAGGCCCGATCTGCTCCCCGGAAAGCAGCATTTTTACAGGGATAAACAAACCTTTTCCACCCTGGCCCGCTATTCCTTCCTTACATGTATTCAGCAGTCGGTAATGAACTTTGGAATTTTAATGATCCAGGGCCTTGTCAACAGCTTTGGCGTCACTGTCATGGCCGCCTTTGCGGCTGCGGTAAAAATCGACTCCTTTGCCTATATGCCGGTTCAGGATTTCGGCAATGCGTTTTCGACCTTTATCGCCCAAAATGTGGGCGCCAGGCAGCCAGACAGAATTAAACGCGGGCTGCGCTGTGCTCTTGCCACATCGATTATTTTCTGTCTGGCTGTTTCCGCAGTTATCGTTTGTTTTGCCCGGCAATTAATGATGATTTTTGTCCAGGCTCACGAAACCGAGGTTATTGCTATCGGCGCCCAATACCTGCATATTGAAGGCGCCTGCTATGTCGGTATCGGCTGCCTGTTCCTGTTTTACGGCCTTTACCGCGGTCTGGGCCGATCTGGTTTTTCCATTGTACTGACCGTTATTTCCCTTGGCACCCGGGTTGTCCTCGCCTACGCCCTTGCGCCGGTTCCAGCCATTGGGCTTCTGGGGATCTGGTGGGCGGTTCCTATTGGATGGATTTTAGCGGATCTGACCGGTTGGATCTATTATATGAAAAAGAAGCTGTACCGGCTGGAATAGCTCCTGCCCGCAGCCGCCTCTTCCCCCACAAGGACTCAGCTTTCCAGCAAAGGCTTTGCTTCCCCGGCAAGAACTCAGCCCTTCCACAGTACATTTTCCGCAAAATAAACAAACATTTGCGGCCAGCAAAACCAGTCGTGAGAGCCTGGTACAAAATAAGGAACATAGGGGAGGTTTTTCGCTTTAAGCGCCCGGATTGTGGGCGGCACGCCAATGTCGCTTTCATTATAGGCAATATCTTCCTCGCCGCATCCAATCATCAATTTGACATATTTTAACAGCGGACTTTCCAGTGAAAAATGCTCCCCGCCGGCAATTCCTCCGCTAAAGGCTCCATAATAGTGAAAGAGATGCGTATGATGCATATACAAATAAAGCGTTGTCATGCTTCCCATTGACAGGCCGCAAAAGGCATTTTTTCCTGTTTCTAATGAAACCGAAAAGACTGTTCGCACAAAGGGAAAAATACACTGCTTAAGATTTCGGGAAATCTTTTCAAAATCCCATTCATAAACACTGTTATTCATCGTAACAAGTACTGCCGGCTTCGTTTTTCCCTGGAAAATCAGCGTGTCCATAATATGATGGATATTTCCCTGGGAAAACCAGTCCGCTTCATTTCCTCCGCCGCCATGAGATACGAAAACAACGGGATATTGGCTGCTTTTCTCATAGGCTGGCGGAAGATAAATACCTAATGACTGGACATGGCCGTCAATGTCCTCATAAGTCATATAGGAAACCGTGCCCTTTGCAACACTGGCCGGGGCCAAAAGCCACGGTGCCTCCTCCCATGTGCCTACAAAAAGCTCGCTGTTCCTTTGAATACCTGTCGAAGTCGCTGACACCGGCGCGTTTTTGGGATCCGGTATGCGCACACCCCTGTCTGAAAAATTGTGCAGCTTATGGTCATCCATAAGAAAATTTGACCAGACCCAGCGTTCGTCTGTGACAGGTTCCCCGACAGTGGCGTTAATAACAAAATTATACGGATAAACTCCCGCAGGCAGCTTTAAATCAACCGTATATGCCTTCTTTTCAGGGTGATACTGCATTTCTTTATAATACAGTCCCCCAATCGGGCTATAGGACGGCTTGTACTCCGACGGCACATACTTTTCTTTGCCGCTTTTCATTCCCGTGGCTTCTGTATTTCCCTGAAGCTGGCTCTGATAAAAAAGAAATTCCCCAATCAGCCCCACATTTTTTACATCGCCGTCAAAGTCTTTTTCTTCAAATGACAATGTCACATCATAAAGCTTTTTCATACGCCCCTCCGCCAAATTTTAATGTTTTTATCTGAACACATCCTGCGGCGACGCAAAGTTTTACTTTCACACATTTTTCTTCCGGCAGGCAGACATGAGCCGGATATGCACTTAATGCTTCGCTAAGAATGACGGAATCCTCAAGTGTATCATTATAATAAATATCGATCCGGCCTTCGCCCTCTATGCTTCTTCCGTCAATACTTAAAGTACAGCCCCCGCCGGGCTCATACACTGTATAAACGGCAAATTCCCCTTCGGCCAGCTCAAGCATAAGGACGTCCAGAGGATTAAAGGGCCGCTGGATGTTTTCATCCGGGTACATTTCAAAGCCCGGCCTCGGTTCTTCAATACCTGGCAGCCATACAAGCTTTGTCCGATCTTCCAGCCGGTAGTTCAGAAGATTCCCGTAATTCCAGCTTCCCACAAAGCTTTTTCCATCGCCCGGAAGATTATCATAGCCCACGGCCGGAAGATTTAATGGCGGTATTTTCCGTGAAATGCGGATTGATTCTTTATTGTGGACGCAATTTTTATATTTAACATTTTCCAAAAGCTCATCAAATACCGCGATGCTCTTAGCGTAGGATGGCTTAGGTGCGCCAGAAAAATATGCCCGTACGATCTCCCAGTCTTTTGGCAGATGATAGCCGACGGCCCGGGTCATCCCATCCTTTTCCATGGCCGTTTTCCAGCACCATAAATTAAAGCCGATACCATAATCCGCAGCAATATCAAAAAAGACAGTATTTACCGTGTCCGAAGCCCCGCCTTCGCCAATCCACACAGGCACATTGTATTCCATGCCTTTAAGCAGATATGGATATAACTCCCGGCGCTCCGGAGAGGCTCCGTAAATATGGACATGGATGCACCAATTATGATACCCTGGATCATAATCGTGGTTAAAAATCTCATTACTCCTTGAAAAGCAGCTTCCCTCAAGTGTAAACATATGTTTTGTATCATATTGGCGTATTCTTGCAATCGCTTCGTCATAAAACTGTGCCAGCTTCGGCACGCAAAACCGATGGTTAGGAAGACTTACCGGTTCATTGAGAAGGTCATAGCCGCCGACAATCCAGCGGTCGGCATAGCGTTTCGCAAGACGCTCCCAAATGGCCAGGGCCCGATCCCAACTTTCATCATCCATATACAAATGCGGATAATTGTCCAGTCCGCCGTCGCAGGCTGTAGCCGACTGGCCTCCCGGAGCCGCATGAAGATCAAGAATAGCGTAAATTCTGTACTTTTCACACCAGTCAATAACATCATCCAGCATTTTAAAACCGTCCTCGTTCCACACAAGTCCAGGCTCTTCTTCCAGAAGCGTTACCGCATTAATAGGAAGACGGACGCTGTTTAATCCAAGACTTGCCATAGCCCGTATATCATCCTCGCCTAAGTGATTCCTGTACCACACAGGCCAAAAATTTCTGGCATATTCTGTTCCGCACAATTCCTGAAGCACCTGGTTAAATGTCCGGCGGCGGTCAAATCTGCGCGGAGGAATATAGTTCGGTGAAAATATCCCGCCTTTTAGTTCAATATCTTTTGGGCCTCCAACCATAAAGCCTTCCGGGTTTGTCCAGTTCCCGCAGCCATACCCCTGGAGGATAATTTCCTCGCCGTCACCGTTCACGATTTTTGTTCCCTCTGTATGTAAAAAACCTTTGACCAGAGCGCTGCCAAATCCTTTCATTGTAATAAGTCCCCCTTTTCTTTAATATACCCAGGCCTTCCCTTCAGCCTCATCATCTTCAAACATGGACGGGTCAAAGCGAAACGGCGGCGCGGCCTTTTTCGCGTAAGGAATTAACTCGTCCTCGTAATCTGTCCGCGTTTCGCACTGTTCGTCAAAAACCATCGTAATCATATGTTCGCTGTTACATGGTTCCCACCACGCAAGCCCCGCCGTGTTTGGGTTTCCGGTTCGCGCAAAATTCACAAGCGCCATAGACATCTGCTGTTCCAGACGCCAAGTCACACCGTCAATCTGGCATACCGGGATTTTTCCCGCATTATGAAACCAGAAAGGAATGTCTGAGCAGTGCCATGCCAGCTTTCCGCCGTCATAATCAAATACGGTTGAAAACATATAGGAATATACCGGAGCCTTGCTCACCGCGGCTTTCGTTTTGATATAATCAATCGTGTCCGGACGGAAGGTCAGATCCAAATAACACGCATAAACTTCATTTTTATCAGGATATGCAGCTTTAAACAGCCGGATAATTTCGTCCGCGTGTTCTTCGCCATATTTTTTTGCGACAATCCGGCGCCGTTCTTCCCGGGTCAATGCGTCCTTGTCCTCAACCGGCGGTTCCAGGCTAAACTCGCCAAGCACTGTTCCTACCATTGTAGGTACAGTCTTTGAATGTTTGGAAAATCCCACAACCATCGGATCGCCCTTATACCAATCATTGGCTTTAGGCGCCCACTGGATATGCTTTCCTTCCTGTAAAAATTTCTTTTCAGCGCGGTTGACCGCTTCAATCAAATGCTGCGATGGAACTGTTTCAAGCGCCTTAGCATCCTTTTCTTCAAGCCCCAGCTCATGTAAAATCGCAAGTACCAGCGCCTTTGGCTCGACATCGGAGGCCGTCATACTCTGGGAAAGAACTCCGCTCATAATAACAGCCTTATGGAAAAGCCCGTCGGCCCTTTCAACCTGCCCCAGCGCCGTTACCTTGCCGCCGCCGCCCGACTGTCCGAAAATCGTTACATTATCCGGATTTCCGCCAAAGGCTGCGATATTTTCCTTTATCCATGAAAGTGCGGCCACAAGATCGGCAATGCCCGCGTTGGCCGAATTTTTATAGTCTTCCCCGAAATCGGACATATCTAAGAATCCAAAGACATTTAACCGGTGGTTGACTGTCACTACAACAACATCTCCTGCCTGTGCCAGCCGGTCGCCTTCATAGCATACCTGCTCAATCGACGAACCGGAAGAAAAACCTCCGCCATGGAACCAGACAAGCACCGGCTTTTTGTCAGCTCTATTAAGGCTTCCTGTCCAGATATTCAAATATTGGCAATGCTCGCTTGCCGGCCAGAAGCGGTGCGGCGTCGCCACTTCCCCGGCAGGCTTTGGCTGGTTAAGCACCGGGCATATATAGCCGTAGCTTAAAGCGTCCTTCACTCCATCCCATGGTGCTATCGGCTGCGGCGCACAAAAGCGCCGGGCTTTCGCGTAGCGAACGCCGTGAAAGGCGTAAATCCCATCATAATAAAAACCCTTAAGTTTTCCCTGCACCGTTTCTACGATTGTATCCTGGCCGCATTTAAAATGTGTTCCCATTATTTCCTCCTCCTTTTTGATGCGGGAAAAACACTCTGCATGTCCTCCCCGCAAATAAAGCTGTAAACTATTATCTTTCAAGATACCTTTCATAAGCTGCCTGATAAATATCTAAAACCTCCTGAAGGCCATAATCGTAAAGCTGCTGTACAAAATCCTCGTGGGTTGTCGTGTCTTTGCCAAGAATATAATTTACCGTATGCTCCTGAACCAACGTAACCAATGCGGTTAGCTTACTATTGGCCTCATCGCCTTCTTCTTCCGTCAGCATCAGCCCTTCGGTCAGAGCAATATTTGTTTCAGGAGCACTCCACAGCTCCACAGAATCCTGCTGCACATTACTTCCATCACCGGACAATGCCGTTGTTAGCTTAAGCCCGGCGCTGTAATCATGTTTCCCAAGCCATGTCTGGTTATCCAGAGCATAATGCTGCAAAACACTATTTGCCGTCATCCCGTCAGGATTATTCAAAACAAAATCTGTATATTGAGGCGTATTGTCCTCTCCGCCAAGCTCATATGTCTCTCCTTCAATGCCATACCAATTCAAATACTGCCCTTGTTCTGAATATTGGAAATCCAGCCATTTCGCAGCCAGTACCGGGTCTTCACAGGCTGTTGTCACATAAATATTATCCTTGGCGACAATATTGCGCTCCCATTTAATCGGCTCGTCGCCTTCATTCAGCACCGGACTGACAATAGGCTGCAAATAAACGTCCTCCCGGGTAATAAACCCCTGTTTATATGTGTTATTTCCACAAAGCCCTGAGATTGACGACATCAGCATTGTATTATCATTTTCAAGAACATCAAACTGCCATTTTTCAATCATCGCCTTCGATGTAAAGTTTGGATCAATCAGCCCTTCCTCATACCACTGGCGCATTGTTTCCAAATACTCTCCATAACCGTCCATGGCTGCGCCAAAAACAACCGTAGAACCGTCAAGCTGAAGATAATTGCCCATACCCTGGGATTGGACGCCCCAGGCCCATGAAAGCTCGCTTCCTCCCGTACTTGTAATACTTAAAGGCGTTTCCATTCCCGCATCTTTGCAGGCTACAAGCACATCATGCCAGCCGTCAATCGTTGTCGGCACCTCAAGCCCCATAGCGTCCAGCAAATCCTTCCGGTAAGCCAGGCCCTGATAATTTCCCTCGCCTTCTACCGTCAAATCGCTTCCTACAATGATTTTTAAAGAGTGGAGTTTTCCGTCGTCAGACGTCGCCTGCTTTCTTGCGTCTTCATTTTGAGAAAGCAGGTTCATATAATTCGGCATGTAACCGCGGATATATTCATCCATATCCAAAAGTACGCCATCCTCAATCCCCTTTTCCGCGCCCCCTGGATAAGGATAAGACGCAGGATAGACAATATCAGGATAGTCGCCGCTGCCAAGTACAAGACCAAACTTTTCCATAACCTCCTGCTGGTTGACCGGAATCCAGTTAATATGTACATTCGTCAATTCTTCCATTTTCTGAACGCTCTTAATTTCATTTAAGTCTGTAACCTCTGTTCCATTGTACACAAGCCAGACTGTCAATTCTTTCTTTTCCTCAGTCAAAGGCAGGGTCAGCGCTTCCGGTTCTCCCGAAAGGTTTTCTCCTGTATTCGCTGCGGACTCGGCAACCCCATCTTCCTTTACCTTGTCAGAACTATCCCCGCCTTTAGAGCAGGCGCTCAAACCTCCCACAAGCATTGCCGCGCCAAGCACAAGCGCCGTTGCCCTTCTTAACTTCATCATAAAATCTCCTCCTTCTCATCATTTATGAAATCAGCGCTGACGCTGATAGCATTTTAGCTCTTCACCGCACCGATCGTAATACCTGTCACAAAATATTTCTGTACAAAAGGATAAACACATAAAATCGGCAATGTAGATACAACAATAACGGCATACTCTACCGATTTTTTATAAAGAGAAACTGAGTTTGCCAGGTCACTGGCCGACGTAAGATCCTGGCTGGTCGTAATCAGTATGCTTCTAAGTACCATTTGCAGCGGATAAAGGTCTGTTTTCGTCGGTAAATAAAGTAGCGCCGACATATAATCATTCCATTTCATAACAATCGTAAACAGCATAATTACCGCAAAGGTCGCTTTAGAAAGGGGCAGGATAATTTTAAACATGATTTTAAAGTCACTGGCCCCGTCAATCCTGGCGGCTTCCTCAAGAGCGTCTGAAATATTTTGCATAGAAGTGCGCATAATTAAAATATTAAACACACTCAACGCCTGGGGGATAATCATGGCCAGAGGCGTATCAATAAGCCCAATATTACGGATAACCATATAGGTTGGAATCATTCCCCCGTTAAAAAGCATTGTAAAGGATATAATCATCATAAACGTATTTCTGTAAAAAAACCGTTTTCTTGAAAAAACATATCCGGCAATCACTGTGGATATTCCTGTGACCATACATTGTCCAATAATATATAACAACGTATTTCCATAGCCCTGCCACAGCCGCGCATAGCCAAGGATGATCTCATAGGCTTTAAAATCCAGATTCCCCAAAGGCCACAAAATCAATCCTTTACTGTTCGTCGCCAGCGTTGGATTACTCACAGAGGCCATAAGAACATGCCATAACGGCGCAATACATATAATAGCAATAACAATCATCAGGCCATAGGCAAAAATCATAAAGACTCTGCGCGATGGTTTAGTTTTATATTTCATAGCTGTTTCCCCCTTTAAAACATTCCTGATCCTGTCACCTTTTTGCAAATCTTATTTGTTGCAAGCAGCATCGTTGTTCCAATCACAGAATTAAACAGCCCTACCGCGGTCGACAGGCCATAATCATACTGCTGTAAGCCCATCCGGTAAATATATGTATTAATAACATCCGCATACTCATAATTTGCCGGGGAATATAAAAGCAATATCTTATCCGCCCCTACAGAAAAGACAGTTCCCATACGCATAATCAGCATTAAAATAATCGTCGGCAAAATTCCTGGAATCGTTACATGAAGCGTCTGCTTCCACCGCCCTGCTCCGTCGCAGTAAGCGGCCTCATAAAGCTCCTGGTCAACACTGCTTAAGGCTGCAAGATAAATAATAGAGCCATAGCCAAGACCCTGCCACATGTTTTGCAGGACATAAATCAACCAGAAAGAATTGCTCTCGGTCAAAAGATTCGCCGGATCGGTTCCGGTAATTGCTGCCACAAAGCTTGATATGACGCCTCCGGCTTCCGTAAAATTAATCACAAGGCCGCAGACAACGACCGCAGACACAAAATAAGGCATATAGCTGATTGTCTGTATAACCTTTTTAAATTTTCTCCGGGTGATTTCATTAAGGATTAAGGCAAAAATAATCGGGGCTGGGAAATTCACAACCAAATCCAAAACGCCGATGGCAATAGTATTTCTCAAAAGCCTGCCAATAAAAGGCCCCTGGAAAAAATCAATAAAATTTTCAAGCCCTACCCACTCGCTTCCAAAAATCCCCTTGACCGGTGAAAAATCCTGAAACGCCATGAGAAGGCCCGCCATTGGGATATAATTAAAAATAATGAAAAAAGCCAGTATAAATGCCAGACATATGTAAATCACCTTGTTCCTGCGAATATCCAGCCATAAATTGTGTGGAACCGCCCGTATGCCGCCGCCCAGCCAGTACCCCTTAAGCTCCCTGTCCGGCCCTTTGTTTTTAGTTTTTTGCTTTGCCCTCATAAAATTTCCTCCCTCCTAAAATATCGGGCTTTTGTTTAAGATAGATTTATTTTACATCCGCGCATGATCCTTTCTCTATAAGCCAAACGGACAGCTCATCACATCTTTTATAAAAATACCGATGATTTATTCATGCATTATAAAAATTCATAGTATTATTATCAAAATACATAAATAACCGGGCGTAAATTATATATTATCCTATTCTTTCGCGTTATACTATATATTACAAAGCCTTGCCAAAACAATACTTTAAATGAAAATCAGGGAGTGTGTTCTATGAAAAAAAGTATCCATACCAAAACCATTCTTTATACTGCAATGTTTTTTTCCTCGGTTCCTCTGATTGTCCTGGTTCTTATTCTCTTTTATTATACCCTTCGCCAAAATAACCAAAGAGAGCTGGATATTATCAATAACGCACAGGCATCGGTCGTAAAATCCATCGCTAATGATGTGCATACTGTCGAATCTGCCGCAGTCCTCAATTCCCATCAAATGGATTTCCTTGTTTTTTGTAACTCCAGCGACCGGAAAAAGCTGTATTTGAGCGGTTCAAAAATCATTGGCAATCTCAAAGAGCAATACACCTTCCATCCGTCCATTGCCGCTGTTTTTCTTTACAACAAAGCTGCTGATTATATCTATCCCTGCTATTTTTATAATGCCCCCCAAAGCTTGCGCAGCTTCGCCAAAAGCTCTATCAGCGACAGGGAGCAAACGCCAGAAGCATGGAACACCGCCCAGATTGACGGGGAAATTTATTTATTTTATCAGATACATTCGGAATATGGTTTGCTCACCGTCGCCATGAACCCAAATAAAAATTATGACTTTAAAAGTCTGGCGGCCTCAGGTCCGATGGACTGGAGCTTTATAGGACACGCGCAAAAGGAAACAATGAAAAACGGACAGTGGCTCACAACCCAGGTTCCTGATATTCCTATGTGGATTGCCAGTCCGGCGCCAAACGCCAATCCCATTAAAAATATTGATGTTTTCCAGATCATTATTTTATGTTTAATTGCCATATTTATTTTGCTGATTCCTATACTTTGGCTCTGTGTCCACCGTTTGTTTCTCACGCCTGTGACGCAGTTGGATCATTTTTTTGGCCAGGTTAAAAGTCAGCAGCTTGGCCTGCGGGTACCTATCCAGAGCAACATCATTGAACTGCGCTCTTTTGCCGCGAATTTTAATGAAATGCTGGATAATATCGACGCGCTCAACAAAAAACTCTATGAACAGCGTCTTGACGCGGCCAGAGCCAGGCTGCAATTTTTGCAGCTTCAAATACGCCCTCACTTTTATCTCAATTGCCTGAAAAATATGTACACACAGCTCAAACTTGAAAAATATGATAAAATAGGCGACATGATTCTGGCTCTTTCCAATTATTTTGCGCAAGCCTTCAAAGATATACGAAATTTTGTCAGTTTCCGGGATGAACTGGAAACATGCCAAAGCTATATTCAGCTCCAAAATATACTGGAACGCCATATTATACTGTCTTTTGATATTGACAGCCGGTGCGTCAATGCCAAATGCCTGCCAATGACCGTTGTCACCTTCGTAGAAAACAGTATTAAGCACAGCCCCAATAATTCCAACCTTTCCGTCACCATTACCGCAAATACGCAGATAACCGAACAGTATTTAGAGCAGCTTAAAATTACCGTCCGCAATAACGGAGCTTTCGCCCCAGACATACTGGAAGAATTAAACGGAGCCAATCCGTCAGAAATGACTTATAAACATGAAAAAATAGGAATTTCCAATGTCAGATACCGTCTTTGGCTCATTTACAGAGAGACCGCTAAAATTTCCTTTAGAAATGAAAATAATGAAGCTGTTGTTGAAATTTTAATTCCTTTTGAAGGGCTTTAACCTTACTCTGGAAGAAGCGCAGCGGATTGTAAATATCCGTTGATCTGCAATATAAATGGAGGCTTTTGAGCCTCCATTTAAACATGTTCTCTTTATGCAACGCCATGCACTTTACATACACAGGCGCGGCTTAATAGTAACTATTCATGCATTTCTTGATTCACTGGGCTTTTTCCCATAAATGTCTTTATATACTTTACTAAAATAAGCAAAGCTTGTATATCCGGCCTTTTGAGCAATTTCTCCCACAGGAAGCCCCGTTGTTTCCAGCAGTTTTTTTGCGTAAGACATTTTAACCCGTATAATCAGTTCTGTACATGAATACCCGGTACAATTTTTAACGATAGAATTAACATAATCCGGCGATAAAAATAAATGCCCTGCAATATGCTGTCTTGTCAAGGGCAAGTCAATATTGTTACGTATGTATTCTAAAATTTGTTCATAATATTCTTTATAATTGCGCGCTCCCGCTAATGGCCGAAATTCATCATTAACCCACGGCATTTTCAAAAAATCCAAATGTGGATCCATAAAATAATTCCTTGCGCCATGGTCAAGATAATCTGTTCCCTGGCCCATGAAATAATCAATTCCCTGACGGAGCCTGTAAACCGGCACCCATCCTGCGCATATATACGTCACAGCGCCAGTTGCCTTTAAAAACTCATCCTGGAACAGGCGAATATGAGACTCAAGCGCATCCACATTTTCACTAAAAACTACTGAACAAAAATGGCTGTCATCGATAGAATAACTGATTGGTTCAGCCAAAATAAACCCCAGCACATGAACCATATGCTCCTGATATTGCACAAGTATTTCCATCCATTCCTGTGGGATTTTGAGCCAACGGACGATCTCTGTCCATAAAACACATACCGCTTCCTCTTTATGGCAGTTTATTCCCATTTCTTTTAAACCATTCACCTTTTGCTCTAAAGCGCCTTGGACATCCAGATCACCAGGTGCCGGCCAGCTCTCAAAAAAGCTGCGGATCGCCGTATTTTGCGCGGCGCTGGAAAACTTATTAATTTTAATATTATCCAGTCTTTGATATTTCATTATCCTGGCTCTGGCATTTTCTACCGCCCGGATAATATCATCATTTTTAGCAGGCTGGAGTACATAATCCACTGCCCCTAAGGAAATCGCCTGTTTGGCATAAAAAAAGTCCGGATGACTCGTCAGAAATATACCTTCAACATCCAATCCCTGCTCCCGGACCCAGGCCAGCAAAGAAATACCATTTTCTACCGGCATCTCAATATCCGTAAGTAAAATGTCAACTTTTTCCTTTAAAAGAATTTCTTTGGCGGCCAGCACTGAGATTGCTGTAAATACATTGTCAAACCCCATACTATGCCAGGAAATCCCGGTGAGCAAAGAAGCGACAATACTCGGCTGGTCATCAACGATTAATATGTTCATATACCTTCCCCCATGAATATTTAATCCTTTACTGTCCATATAATAATTATACACCAATCTGCAAAAATTTCCACAAAAATCCCCGCGGCCATCCGCGGGGAACAAAAGGCTGTAGCTATTCAGCCATACGGCTGAATAGCTGCAGCATACTAAATATTCTCCAAAATATCCACCAGCTCCGATATTCCTTTCTTTCCGAAAAATACCTTGTCGTCATTGACAATCATGCACGGAACGCTCATAATCTGGTACTGCTCTTTTAAATCCTCGTAGTGGGCAAGGTCAAATACTTCAGCAGTTATATTTGTATTGTTAAGCGCCGCCTTCTGCGCTGCCATAACAAGCTCCGGGCACATCGTACACGAAAGCGATACGGCAATCTTCATATGAACCGGCCGCACGATCCTGGCAATTCGGGCCTTGAGGGAAGGCTCCACAGGCTGCCCCGGGCCGGCTGCATTGTACAGGGCAATGATAAATGAATTAAATTCGTGCCCCCCGGGTACGGCGTGGAAAACTGCCCCCAAGTCATTGCCGGCCGAGTCACAGATAGCAATTGCGGGAAGACGGTAGCCGCCGTCGCTGTCCTTGACCCGTTCGTAATGCACCTTCTGGCACAATGGCTCCATCTCAGAAATAAATCCATCCACCTCTCTTGAAAATGAAGAATCATCCAAATAAACCCGCACAAAAATTTCTTTTTCAAAGCGGGCAAATACAGGGGCCAGCATTTCCTTCATCGCGTCCGTAATAAACGCGCTGCCATCCGGTCCGCTGCTGCTTGTATGCTGTGTATTCCCGCCGGCATTGATGTAAGCTGTACCGCTTTTTTTTACCACACCATCGCCTGACGTTTTTCTGCGTTTTGGCTTTTCCCTTGTAATTCCCAGTTTCTGATACATGGCAAATAAATACTTTTCCATGGATGTCGCCGCCACTGCACCGTCAGATACCGCCGTAACAACCTGGCGAAGCTGCTTTACACACACATCCCCGGCTCCGTAAACGCCGTCCACAGACGTTTTCTGGTCACGGTCAGTTACAAGATAGCCTGCCGGATTTAATTCCAACTGATCCTTAAAGAGCGCTGTCGCAGGTTCATATCCTGCAAATACAAAAATACCAAAGTTTTGGCCGTCCTCTGGCTCATAACGTTCTTCGTTTCCAGTTTTATTATTCATAAGTACAGCATATTTCAGCAGGCCGTCGCCTCCGGCTTCCTTAATCTGGGTATTGAACCGCACCTCAATATCCCGAGCAGCCATAACCTCTGCCACAATCGAATCCGCGCAGCTAAACTTATCTTCCCGCACAAGAATTGTCACCTTCCGGGCATAGCGGGTCAGGAAAATCGCTTCCTCTGCTGCCGCAAAACCGCCGCCCACAACAAAAACATCCTTTCCAGAAAAGAATTCGCCGTCGCAGGTCGCGCAGTAAGCTACGCCCCTGCCTCTAAATTCCCCTTCCCCGGCAAAGCCCGCCCTTCTTGGGCTGGCCCCTGTGGCAAGCACGATCCCAAAAGCTTCAATCATTCCTTTATCTGTGTATACTGCCTTTCTATCCCCTTCAAAGTCAAGGCTTTGCACATTCGCGAGCAGGAACTCTGCCCCAAAGCTTTCCGCCTGCCTGCGCATTTCATCTGTTAATTTATTTCCATCGGTCGAAAAGACGCCCGGATAATTGACAACCTCCGCGGTGATTGTAATCTGTCCTCCGATCTTCTCCTTTTCGACAACAAGCACACTGTACTGCGCCCGCGCCAGGTAAATCGCGGCGGCAAGGCCCGCCGGACCTCCGCCCACAACAACTGCATCATAAAAATTTTTCATAAGCCTCTCCTTTCCCGCTGCAGCCGCGCGCCGGCGGCCGGCAGGTTTTATATATTTAGGTTTACATAAGGCAAAGAGGCTGTGCGCCCTTACCGCAGGCACACAAACCTCTCCGAACTTTTAACTGATACATTTATTACTTAGAGTAAGCCTACCAGATCAAGACTTGGCTTTAATGTTTCTGCTCCTGGCTGCCATTTTGCCGGGCAAACCTCATCGCCATGCTCTGCAACGAACTGCGATGCCTGAACTCTTCTGAAAATCTCATCGGCATTACGGCCTACATTGCCGGCAGTCACCTCATAGGCAACGATAACGCCTTCTGGATTCACAATAAAATCTCCGCGCTCTGCTAAACCGTCCTCTTCGATCATTACATCGAAATCTCTTGCCAGCTTACCTGTCGGATCTGCAAGCATTGGATATTTAATTTTCTGGATACGCTCCGAAGCGTCATGCCACGCTTTATGCACAAAATGAGTATCGCAGGAAACCGAGTAAACATCACATCCGATTTTCTGGAAATCTTCATATTTATTCGCCAAATCCTCAAGCTCTGTCGGGCAAACAAAGGTAAAGTCTGCCGGATAGAAGAAAAACAGGCTCCATCTTCCCTTAACATCTTCCAAAGTTACTTCCTTAAATTCCCCGTTGACATAGGCCTGCACCTTAAAGTCACTGACTTTTTTACCAATTAAAGACATTGTTCTACCTCCTTAAATATTTTAACGTTTAATATTAAATGCGCCAAACCCCGGATAGCATGCACCCTCACCCAGTTCTTCCTCAATACGCAGTAATTGGTTATATTTTGCAACACGCTCACTGCGGCTTGGCGCGCCGGTTTTAATCTGGCAAGTATTTAACGCAACCGCCAAATCGGCAATTGTCGTATCCTCAGTTTCGCCGGAGCGATGGGATGAAATTGCTGTATATCCAGCCTTATGGGCCATCTTAATCGCCTCCAAAGTTTCAGAAACGGAACCGATCTGATTTAATTTAATCAAAATAGAATTGCCGCAGCCCATGGAAATTCCTTTTTCAAGGCGGGCCGTGTTTGTAACAAATAAATCGTCACCTACAAGCTGAACTTTATCTCCCAGCTCTCTTGTAAGAATCTGCCAGCCTTCCCAGTCTTCTTCATCCAATCCATCCTCAATGGAATAGATCGGATATTTTTCGCAAAGCTCCTTCCAGTGCTGTACAAGCTGTTCTGAAGTAAATTTCTTACCGCACTTAGGCAGAATATATTCACCCTTTTTCTCGCCCTTCCATTCACTGGAGGCAGCGTCCATAGCAAGGACAAAATCTTTGCCCGGCTCATAACCAGCCTCTTTGATAGCATCGATAATATACTGAATTGCTTCCTCATCACTGGCAAGATCTGGCGCAAAACCGCCCTCATCGCCCACAGATGTGGCAAGCCCTTTCGATTTAAGCAAATCTGCCAGGGAATGGAATACCTCGGTACACCAGCGAAGGCCTTCTGCAAAGGATGACGCGCCTGCGGGCATAATCATAAATTCCTGAACATCCACCGTGTTGGCCGCATGGGCGCCGCCGTTAAGAATATTCATCATAGGTACAGGCAGCTTATTTCCGGCAATACCGCCTAAGAAACGGTATAACGGAATATCAAGAGCACAGGCAGCCGCCCTTGCACAGGCAATAGATACGGCAAGTATAGCGTTTGCTCCAAGCTTTGACTTGTCCTTTGTGCCATCGGCATCAATCATTGCCTTGTCAATAGCATAAATGTCCCGGGCGTCCATTCCCTTTAACACCTTATCAATCGTTGTATTTATATTTTTAACAGCCTTTGTCACACCTTTTCCTTTAAAACGGGATTTATCCTTATCTCGCAGCTCAAGAGCCTCAAATTCACCTGTGGAAGCGCCGCTTGGGGCTGCGCCTCTGGCAGTCGTTCCGTCGCTTAACCAGACTTGTGCCTCAACGGTAGGATTTCCCCGGGAATCAATAATTTCCCGGCCAATGACCTTTTCTATTTGTAAATGCTTCATTTTTCTAATCTCCTTTCCTTATTTTTGCCGTGTTTCTCACGGCATCCAGGTATGCCGCCTGGCGGCGTTCCTTATTTTTGCCGTGCCCTTCACGGCATCCAGGTATGCCGCCTGGCGGCGTTCCTTATTTTTGCCGTGTTTCTCACGGCATTTAGGTATGCCGCCTGGCGGCACCCGCGCTTTCTCCTTGCCCCTTCTTTATGGAGTCGAGGGTGCTTTAAGGAGACGCCGGGTATACAGTCATCCTTACAGCACCCTCATAAAGAAAATGATTTATCCATTTAGTTAGTTATTGCTAACTATTTGGATAATACCATTATGCCATTAGTTTGTCAACATTTCTCGTAAAAAATTCGTTTGTTGACATTTTTTATCGTTACTATTCAGCCATGCGGCTGGTGATACAAAAAATCCGGCGCAAGACGTCCGGTGGACGTCTGCCCCGCGCCGACCGGATCACAGCGTAGATCTCAAGCTTGCTTGCAGAGGAGTTTTTGTATTACCAGACATATGGCGGTACGCCATAATCGAGGGTTCAGCCGCCAAGCTGGCGAGCAGGCTCTCCAGTTTGGCTTGCCGCTTCGCGCAAAAGGCGGCCGCTCTCACCTGTAATGACTGCATAAATGGCCAGCGGCACCTGTACCTAAGCGCTTATTGAACATAAACACTGTACAGCTGCCGCTTCTGCTTTTTATTTATTTATACCGTAAACCTCAACCTCGTAAATGCGGGCTGCTGTATCTGAGCCTTGTGTCGGTTTAATGACACTGATTTTTACATAGCGCGCACTAACAGGGGTAAATGTATCCAGCGTTGTACCAGCAGTGTTCTTTGTAACTGAAACAACTTCCTGGTAATCCGTTCCATCGGCGCTAACCGAAATCTTATAAGCTTTTGTATTCATGTCTGCGCCTTCCCCTCCGGCTTGCGCATGAGAAATCCCAACCTGGCCGATCATCATTTCCTCGCCTAGATCAATCGTCAGCTCATGTGGAGGTGTTCCGGTTGCGCACCATTTCTTTGTTACATCGCCGTCAACCGCATACTGAGGCGGTTCATTGTCATTCACATACGCTGTCGCCTCAGTGTCCTTTCCCTGTGATACAAGGGTGAGCGCTGCATCAGTCTCCAGAGCCTCTGTAACGACAATCATTCCTTCAACTGTTTTTTCTCCCTCGCCGGAATCATTTTTAGCTTTTAATGTTACGGGGTACGAGCCTGCCTTATCGTAAGTTACTTTTACTGTAGGTTCCGCAGATGATTCGATACTTGCTCCAGGAAGCGACCACTCTACGGACGCTGTATTTTCGGAGCTTGTACTTGTAAAGGTTACTGTACTTCCCGGTCCAATTAATGTCTGAGAGGCCGTAAAATCCGCTTTCGGAATGCTATTGTCCGGCCAGTCAATGGTTGCTTGGGCGCTTTCCCCGGATTCCAGATCCATAGAAACAGGTACAACGCGAAATGTCGTTTTATTGGTTTCATCTGTTCTTGGCAATGTATTGACATAAAAATTCGTTGTATTTGTCACACCCAGCAAAGAAAGCGTTTCATCCTGATTGACGCGGTACACCTCATAATATGGAACCTCTCCGCTGCTTTCCCAGGTCAGCCGGACTCCCGCATACATTGCATCCTCATCAAATTCTGGTTCGGCAGCCGTCACATTTGACACAGCAGCCGCCGTTATATCAGACTCACGATAAATAGATAAGCCGCCAAGATATAATTCGTAGCCATCTTTATCCTCTGAGGATATAATTTCATAAGAAATGGAACGTATCTTCTTTCCCGCAAATTTTGATACATCGTATGTCACAGTCGTCCATTCTTCGCCAATTTTTCCGCTTGCCTCGATGACCTCTTCTGAGCCATCGTCAAAGGTAAGCACAGCATTTAATGTGGTTTCTGTATTTGCCTTCGCTGTTGTATTAAAAATTACATTTTCTTCTAATGGAAGATCTGCTGAAAACAGCTTAACTGTTGATTTTGCATCGTTTCCCATATTTCCTCGAAGTTTCACAGAAGTTCCGCCATAATAAGAATCTGCCACGCTAAAAGAAGCTTTCAGTGTATTGCTGCCTTCATGCTCCATAACCCAGCGGTACGTCGGAAGAATGTCGCCGATACTGCGGTTATTCCAGTCAAGCAGTGAAATCTGTTCGCCATTTTTAAAGAAACTGTACCCGCTTCCCATGTTATAATAAGTCGTAAACGGCAGCTTTGTAATTGCGGATTTTTCAACGGCATATGTAGATACGCCTCTCCACTGGGTGTCATTATTATATTCTACTGTAGCCGTAGGGTCTTTTTTACTATTTACCCACAGGGTATTTTCTTTTTCCTGGAACTCGTCAACACCAAGAGCGTTAAAATAAGCCCAGCTCGGACAATAAAGCCCCAAAGATGTATACGTCGCTTTATCAGAGGACTCAAATAAATCCCACCGAATCGGGGTTGCATATCCATCGGCCTGGACGTCCACGCCGGCATAGAGCGCATACGGATCAATTCCAAGCTCCTCTGCTTTTTCCCGGGAAGCTTTTAACAGCTCCTTATCCGCCAGCTCATCTTCTGTCCACCAAAAATTCAGAAACATGCTGTCCGCAACCGAATTTCCCTCGCTATCTTTCATAAATAAATCATTATTGTCTGTCAGGGCATTCTGCCAATCCATTTCACCGTCATTGGTCATAGAGTCATAATATACCAGTTCAAGCTCTGGTGCCTGCGCTTTGAAGTATTTAATAAAGGCCATCATAGCCTTGGCGTGTTCCTCTGTCAGCGGTTCTTCCTCACTGCCTTCCGTTTCCTGGTTAATAAACCATCCGTCAAAGCCGTAAAGCTTTGCGACCTCGATCAGCTTGTCCGCCATCGGAAATGTCTTTCCATCCTCGCTTGTCAAAAATGTTTCGAGCCATTCAAGCTTTCCTCCATGGCCGCCCTGCGGGAAAAATACAGTTCCAAGAACCGGAACGCCGTTCTTATGTCCAAGGTCTGTTACATCCGGGCTTGGAGGCACAATAATACCTTCGCCTGACGATCCTCCCCAATAAACCAGCTTATCAACATACTGCCAGTAAGTAAATGTATTACAGTCCACTTTATTAAGTCCGCGCGGAGCATTTCCACTAGTACTTGAGTTCATAATAGAAATTGCCATCACCTGGGTATCCATATTCTGGGTATCATTCGACGGAGTCAGATTTTCTTTAGCGACACGCTCAGCCAGGGGTACTGTACTTACATTAAATATAAAGTCAGGATCTTCCTGCGAATCCCATTCAAGAAGCTGTTCTGGAAACCAATAGGATGCCTCCGGCTGATCGTCCATTGTAATCTCCGGCACCTCATTTTCTTCTGTTATCGTATAGACAGAAGAAAAATTATCCGGATCCTTTCCTGGGGCTGACGTCTGGCTCTGACACCCCGCAAGGCTTGCCCCCATAATTGCACACAGACTCAACGCCGTCAATTTCATAAATCTTTTTTTCATAGTTTCTCCTCCTTATACTTACTATGAAAGTTATCAAGTGTGCAGGCGCAGGGGCAAATTTATTTGACCCTGCGTATGCACATTTGGCAACGACCGGAGCAGCAACGTAGACCGCATTGCACGGAGCAATCGGCTTTCATTTATGGTGATACCGTGCGCAGCCAGGCATAAAAGTTTATTGCACAAAAGAATGACTTATGCACTCATCAACATTCGTTACTTTTCCCCAAAATACCCATAACATTCATATTTCATTGTGCAAATCCACTTTAACATTTTTGATTTTTCTTATAAAGTTTAAAATTTTCAGTTTTCTTGTACAAATTCTAGTACATCAAAAACTAAATAACTAGTCAAATCACTCAGAATATTTTTCGAGTGTGCAAACAAAAAACGCTGGCTCTATGCAGAACATGTTTTAAACATGTCCACAGCACAAAACCAGCGTCAGTAAGCTTAAAACCAGCGTCAGTAAATTTTCATTTAGGTGATACCACTGTCAGGCGGCATGCCCATTTACTGCATTCCCCTCCAGGGCCACTTTTTTGCTCACAAAAATCGTCCGAAACAGCCAGCGCACCAGCGGCCCGCAAAAAAATAGCTGCCATAAAAGGGCCATTGGAAAATTGCAGGCAAAGGTCTGAAGCCATACGGGAAGAAATTCAATGCCCGGCTGCTTAAAAATCAATGTTGCCCAAAGGCTCATAATCGGGCACATAAATACAACGGTCACACAGGCTCTTACAACCGTCACCATAAGCGGATGGTCAACGCCCGGAGTCACCATTTTAAAAGCAATCCTTGGGGCGAGCCGGTCAATAAAGAAAAAGCCCATGACAAAACATATTGGAAAAATAATCACCATTTCTTTAAAAGCGGAAATCATCCCGGCATTGGTCAGGCCATGCAGCCTTAAGCCTGTGTTGTAAAACTCCATGGCTAAAACCATAAAAAATGTCATCATCATTCCGTAAACAAATTCCTGAAACTTATTTTTGGGCATACCTCATCAAATCCTCCTACATTTCTGCTCGTGCAAGCACGGCAGCCGCTTGCCGGGCGTATCGCACAAAAAGGCATAATCTATATTTTCATAGACTACGCCTTAAAGACTTATTTCTATAACACAGATATGCCTGTTTTGTTTTCCTTAAATAGAATAACACAAACCTTTTTTCTTGTCCAGAGGTTCCTAAAAAGCTGCATAATGAATGGCTATCGCGAGGTTTAAATATGCGGCAAAGGTCAGCCACACAAGGTATGGGATCAGCAGCTTGCCGGCCAGGGGAGAAATTTTATAAAATTTGCAGGCCGTTACAAATACAAGATACCACAGCAAAAGCAGCCATGCAAACGCCAGCAGATAAGCATGAAGCACGAAAAAAATCAGTGACCAGCCCATATTAACGACCAACTGGGCGGCATACCAGAAAAATGCGGACCGGGCCTGCTGCCATAAACCGCTGTTTTGTTTCGCCTTAACATATACCAAATAGGCGCTAATCCCCATAAGTATAAACAGTACTGTCCATACCACCGGAAAAATCCAGCCCGGCGGGGCCAGAGGCGGTTTATAAATCTTCTCATAAATATCCATACTTCCCGATGTCAAAAGCCCCGAAAGAGCTTCCACGCCAAGGCTTATTCCAAGACTTACCGCCAGTGGCTTCCACTGTATTTGCCCCCACAAATTCCTTAATCCCCATTTTTTTGAAATGTCCATAAAATATCAGCTCCCATTCCTTTCCTGCGCTGCGTCAGCCAAAGCTTCCCTGCTGGCTGAACTGTTACTATTATATGCACATTCCTTTAAAAACTTTCATTCCGCGCTGCGAGCAGTACTTCTGCGGATGGAAAAACACAGCTTGGGGCAATGCACTTACCCTGGAGCTTTGTTCCCACAACCGCCTAAAACTTTCACGGGAATCATTTCAGCGCTTCTAAAAACGCTTCCCCATATTTACTATATTTCATTTCGCCAACGCCGGACACGGCAAGCATTTCCTCCCTTGTCCTGGGCTTTAACAAACACATATGCACCAATGTTTTATCCGAAAATACAATGTAGGGAGGGATTTTTTCTTTCCGTGCAATTTCCAGTCGCAATGCCCGCAGCTTTTGAAAAAGATTTTCGTCAAGCTCGCCGTCCATATCCGCGGCACTTTTCCTTACCTTCTTTTCCTTAAGCGCTTTGGGCTTTTCCTTAGCGACCTTCATCAGTACCGGAAAACCTCCCAGAACCTCCTCCGAGCGCTCTGTCAGGCAAAGCACCGGATATTCGTCGTCGGTCAGTTTAAGATACCCCTCAAGGATAAGATGATTTAAAGTCTGGCGGAGCTGATAGACCGGCACCTCGCCGCATGTATTGTAAAAAGGATTTTCGTCCATGCGGCTCCGGCTGATTTTCGCATTTTTACTGCCATGGACAGTGTCTACAATCATTGTCATTCCATAAGAACGATAGCTTTCCTTCACACAGGCAACCAGGCATCTTGCAATTTCTGATACATCCTTTTCCTCAAACTGAGTCAGGCAATTGGAGCAATTGCCGCAATAATTTCCGCCGTACTCTCCAAAATAGCGAAGAATATATTCCCGGAGACACTCATTGGTCATACAGTAAAAGGTCATTTTTCTCAGACGTTCCCGTTCCCGCTCTTTAAGAAGGTCCAGAGTTTCACTATCAACAGACTCGCTTCCGCTCATTTGGTCGATAAAAAACTGATTCATCACCACATCCTGCCCGGAATAAAACAAAATACATTCCGAAGGAAGTCCATCCCGTCCAGCCCTTCCAGCTTCCTGATAATAGCTCTCAATATTTTTTGGCATATTGAAATGGACAACATAGCGCACATCCGACTTATCGATCCCCATGCCAAAAGCATTGGTAGCTACCATGATCCTTTTTCTGTCATAAATAAAATCATCCTGGTTATGCTGGCGTTCTTCATCAGAAAGCCCGGCATGGTAGCGGGTTGCCTCATAGCCCTCTTTTATGAGCCGCGCGCACACTTCTTCTACAATTTTTCTTGTAATACAATAGATAATGCCGCACTCCTGGTTCCTGGGCGCTATGTAATCCAGCAGGGCTTTCATTTTATCTGCCGGCCTTGTCATCTCAAACTTAAGATTTTTCCGGTCAAAACCCGTTGTAAGCACCTTTGGGTCATTGAGGTTTAAAAGGGCCAGTATATCCTCCCGGACTTCCTTTGTCGCGGTCGCTGTAAAGGCGCTCACTACCGGACGGTAGCCGAGCTGCTCAATAAAATCCGGGATTTTCACATAGCTTGGCCTGAAATCCTGGCCCCACTGGGAAATACAATGGGCCTCGTCTACGCTGACCATCGATATCTTTATATGCTCCACCGCCCGGATAAAGCTCTCGGCAGCCAGCCGTTCCGGCGCGACATACACAATTTTATAAATGCCCTGGGTCATATTTTCCAAAGCCTTACGGTACTGTCCGGGCGTTAGCGAGCTGTTAAGATAAGCGGCATGGACCCCCGCCTGGTTTAATGTGGAAACCTGATCCTTCATTAGAGAAATCAGCGGTGAAATAACCAGGGTTATCCCAGGAAATAAAAGCGCTGGAACCTGGTAGCATAATGATTTTCCGGCACCCGTAGGCATAATCCCAAGCGCATCCTGTCCAGAAAGCAGGCTATCGACAATCGTTTCCTGTCCGGAACGAAAGGTATCATATCCGAAATATTTTTTTAATACATCATATTTTGTCATTAAATTACTGATACTCCTGTCTTTGAATAATAAAGACAGTATATCACAGCCTGCGGACAGCTTCCAGACTATTGTCGCGTTTTGCCGGGGGCTTATTGCCGCGCTTTTGGGGAAGCCGTGGACTGCGGCGGCCTATTTGCAGACAGCCGCCGTGCCGCCCAAAGGGCTGCTAACGCTGCCTTTTATAAATCCTGTAGAGTATTGGCACGAGAACACAAAAAATAACCGCATATAATGGAATGAGGATATAAACAGCGCCAAATACCTTCCCCCGACCGTATACATGCTAAAGCCCTCAATCAGTTCATTGATTTGAAGAAGCTTTCCGGGCGCGGCAGTAAACAGCGTTTCAAAAAACGGATAGACCGTAAGGCTGCTAAAAATTTCGGGGAAAAAAATAAGAATAAACGGGATCACGGCAGCCAGTATTGTGGACTTTGTTTTTGCGGAAATGACCATTGTCAGCGCGCCAATGACAAGGCAGCCCACATAACCTCCCACAAAGCACCAAAGCGCCTGCTCTAAAAAGGTTATATTATAAAAGCTTTTCCAGCCTGAGGTATCCGTCTGTATCATTGTACCGCTTCCGCCCCATCCGGCCAGCAAAAGGACAAGCAATACATACGCCGCAATACATACCCAGTAGAGCAGCGTAATTATGAGGCAGCCCGCTTTAATTTTTGCCGATACGGCCCGGTTTCTTCCGTAAAGCGCCGAAAAAAAGACTGCGTCCGCTTTTGTAGAAAATTCCCCGGAAAATATCCCGGCGCATACAAAGGCAACGACTAACGCCAAAAGGGAACATATCCCAGGAAAGTACTCAATCATTTTCGCCCACCCGATATGGGGCTCATATATAAGAGGGGCTTCCATTTGCTCATATTGGCTGATCAAAAAAGCTTTTTCTTTATCTGTGAAGTAGTACGAGCCGTCGCCTTCTAAATATTGCTTCAAATTCCGGAGCCTGTTCGCGTAAAATTTCCCCGCTTCCTCCGGCCCTACGCTGTCGATTTTATAATAATCATAGCTATTAAAGCTGTCATAGGAATAATTAATCAGATTTCTTATATCGGAAAAACCCTGCTTTAAGCTATAGGCAATATTTTGCTGGGTGACATCCTCAGAAAGCGCCTGGGGCATGGCATTGATCCGCACGTTTTCCTGTAAAACCTCACGGATTTTTGCCTCTGTCAGCGGACCTTCCCACTGTTCCTGAAGGGCGGCAAGCGCATGGCAGGCCCCCGGCCCTTTATGTTCGTTTCCAGCTTCATCTACGTAATAGGCCGAATAGACAGCCATTACTGCAAAAATAAAAACTGTGGCGCAAAGAAGCAGGATGGCCGCTTTATTCGCGCCTTTGCAAAAAATCTTTTTAAGCTCATAATAAACCATCGCCCTCATCTCCCTTTGTTCCAAAATAATATAAAAAAACATCCTCTAAAGACGCGTCTGTAAAAACCGCGTTTTCTCCAGGTTTTTCCTCCGATAAAATCCGAAGGCCTGCCAGATTCCCATGCATTTTTACATTAGCGACCTTATAAGCCTTCATAAATCTGTGTATATCACTTTGAGGAACATTTAATTCCCATACGTTCCATGGCATATGATTGACCAAATCCTTTGCGCTTCCGCTGCACTCAATCCTCCCGCCCTTCATAAGAATAATATCTCTGGCAATATATTCCACATCTGAAACAATGTGGGTCGATAAAAGTACAATCCGGTCTGCCGCCAGCTCGCTAATAAGATTTCTGAACCGTATGCGCTCATTCGGATCCAGCCCCGCCGTTGGCTCATCCAAAATAAGCAATTCCGGATGATTAAGCATTGCCTGGGCGATCCCAAGCCTGCGCTTCATTCCCCCGGACAGCTTTTTAATTTTCTTTTTCCGTACCTGTGCCAGGCCAACCTGCTGCAAAAGCTCCCCAGCCCGATGCCGCGTAACCGAAGGTTTAAGCCCCTTGATCGACGCGATATACATTAAATAATCTTCCAGGTTAAAATCCGGGGAATATCCAAATTCTTGGGGAAGATAGCCAAGAATATCCCTGTAGGCGCCGCCCATCTGAAAAATATCCCGCCCGTTCCATGTAATGCTTCCCGAAGACGGTTCAATCAATGTACAAAGCATACGCATTAATGTCGTTTTTCCCGCGCCGTTGACCCCAAGCAGCCCGTAAACGCCATTGGTCAGAGTGTAGGAAATATGGCTGACCGCCTCCGTATTTCCAAAGCTTTTTGTCAAATCCTTAATTTTTAATTCCTTAATGGTTCCACCTCACAATAAAACGCCGCGCTTTTAATCACCTTAAGCGCGCCAAAAACAAGATACGCCGCAGACAGGGCAAAAACCGCGCACCATATCGGAATCGAAATAACCCTGTAAATATGCTCATTAAGAATCACAAGCTGCCACACAGCGGCCCAAAGCAGGCACAGGCCCACGGCAAAGTTTTCCGAGTTTAAGCGGCGGCTGCGCAAAATCGTCAGGAAAATCCCGCAGGTCAAATTAAACGGAACTAAAAACTGAACCAGTATTTCCCACAGGGTAAGCCCCCTGCATACCGCGCCTGAAATAAAAAACAAGCTTAGCAATGCTATATCAATCACAGCAAACAGGGTTATGCGGGCTGAAGTATTTGGGAAATTTCTTTTAATTTTAAGCCCTGGAAATAATATAAAATGATAACCTCCCTCAAATCCTCCGGAAGAAGCCTAAGGGCACGGCAAATGTCCAGCTTAAGCCCCACCCGGTCCGCCTCCCATGGACTTGTATCCGGAATTTCTTCAGGACTTCCCCTCAGTTCAGCCAGGGCAATCCCTTCCCTGATAAGCTTATCCGCTGTCCGGTAATAATTTTTGCATACATTTCCCGCAATAATATAAAGATAATTTTTCGCCTTTCCCTGATGTACATATCCAGAAAAATTTTTAAAAAAGCGCTCAAAGGTTTCCTGGGCCGCATCCTGTGCATCTTCCCGGTGATATATATGGCGCCAGCAATATTCTAAAATATCATTGTAGTACTTCCGCACAAAAAGCTCGATGGCATTTTCATCCCCGCCCTTCATCCGCCGAATCAGGAAAAAATCACTATCCATAGCGGTAAAGGCGCCGCCAACAATTTTGTTCAGCCATACCTGTTCCTCCCCTCTGCTATTGCGCTTCTATAAGATATAACACAGGCACTTAAAAAAAAGATAGCCAAACAGAAGCATTTTTATTTGACAGGAAACGAAGTTTCCTGTCAAAATAAAAGGATCCCGGAAAAGCTACACTATATTCGTATAGCTTTTTCCGGGATCCTTACTATGAAAGCTCCATCCGGCGGCATGTCCGTTTACATGGATTTTTTCTTTGAGACAAAGCGTTCCTCAAATTCTTCGCATGAAACCGGCCTGCTGTAATAGTAGCCCTGCCCGTAATCCGTGCCTATCTGGCATATAAAAGCTTCATTATCCTCTGTTTCGACCCCTTCCACAACAGTGGATATATTTAAGTCATTGGCCAGACGGATAATGTTTTGCATAAGGACGCGCAGCTTCTTGTTTTTCATGCTCAAATCCTCCGCAAGAAATCCCCGGTCCAGCTTCACCTCATCAATCTCAAGACTTGCCAAAAGATTTAAGGAAGAATAGCCGCTTCCAAAATCATCCAGAGAAATTTTAAAGCCCTTTTGATGGAGGATGGAAATATTTTTGTTCAGCTCTTCAATACTTTCTGCTGCCAGTCCTTCCAAAATTTCAAGTGTTATATATTTTCGCTCAATTTTATATTGATCTGTAATTTCGCAAAGCCGCTGGACATAATCGGACTGATAAAACAAAAGCTTGGACTGGTTCACAGAAATCCGGATCGGAGCATAGCCCTTATCCAGCCATTCCCTTAACTGCCTGCACACAAGCTCCACCATATACATATCCAGCTTGGCGCAAAAGCCATTTCTCTCAAAAATAGGAATAAACTGGTCAGGATAGATCATCTAGCCATCCGACCGAATCCAGCGCACAAGCGCCTCCGCAGAGTTGATACAGCCTTCCTTCAGGTCTTTTTTAGGCTGGAGATATAGCTTAAATTCTCCTGTATCAAGCGCCCGTTTCATATCACTCTCAATTTCATTTTGAAGATTATCCGCCTTATGGATAGCTTCATCATAAAATACCGCCGTATTTTCCTGCCCTACATGGGCATGTTTCAGGGCAAATTCAGCTTTATGGATCAGCCGTTCGGCAATTTTAACTCCGCTATCTAAAGCACCGCTTTCCGCCTCGCTCCTGCCATCGCCCGGATCTCCAGCTTCACTGCTGTCATTCACCGCTATACCTGCATACAACACAATGGGATAATTCTGATTAATCGTTTCTGCAATATGCCCGGCCTCATCCATAATACGGACAACCCGTTCTTTAACCGCCAGGGCATCCGACGTATGGAGAAGCAGATAAAACTCATCTGCTGTATAACGGCAATAACGCTCATCTTCCTTCACAGCATTTTTCAAAATTTCTGCCAGCCTGCACAGAAGCCCATCCGCCTGGCTGTGACCAAAGATTTCATTAATATAACGGAAGTGCCGAATGTTCAGCACTGCAATGCTATACTCCGGATCATTTTTTAAAAGCTCTGAAATTTCCTGGCAAAACCTTGGCAGATTAAAAGAGCCGGTCAGTTTATCATAATAAGCCAGATGGATCAGTGTTTTGTTATTGCGCCGCAGAAAGCTTGAGCCGTAAATGATTGAACAAATACTCAAAACCATAATAACCAAAAAAGTAATGACAACAATGACAAATTTGAAATATACAGGGCTTCGTATTTCACTTGTACGGTCCGTGCAGACAAGGTACCAGCCATTCCTGTCCAGAGGCTCCAGATAAAGGGGATAGCTTTTTTTATTATATTGAAAACTGGATGTATAAGCTTCCCCGGCAGACATTTTTTGTCTTATCATTTTCTGCTCTGTATAAGAAATATAATCGCTGTTAAAAATAGAACTGATATGGGACTCAATAATACTGTGATCGGACCATGTAATATATTCCCCCTTTTGGTTGACCCAATCCACATCCATATGAATCTGAGACAGCGTTGATTTATTAAGCAGATTTTCAAAAACCTTCAAATCCTTTACTCCAATCAGGCTGCCCGTAATCGCGCCCTGGTTATATACAGGAACAGCGTAGGCAATTACCCTCTGTTCCAGATTTTCGTCTGTATACATATAAGAAGTCGCTTTTTCCCCTTCCCACGCGGCCCGGACAATATCCTGTACCTGCTCTGGCTGGGCGTCAAGCGCCATATCCCCGCCCATATTTTTAGACAAACTGATTCTCAACGTATTGCTGTCTTTTTCACAATATCCAAAGCGCAAAAATAAGGATTCGCTGCCAGCTCCATTAATTCCGTCGTCAAGATTATCAAGCTCCAATATTTTACTGTCTGAAATAAATGCCGACAGTGTTTCCAAAGATTCAATATCCGAATCAAACTGACGCTCAATATTAATTTTATATTCATTAATAAAAGCCTGCATCTGTGCCTCGTAAGAGCTTTGCTCCGCTGACAGCATAGAGTAAAAGACAATACCGGAGCAGGCGAGAAGCAGTATACTTACGGCCACTGTTAGCGCTGTAATTCTTACAATGCGTTTCTGTATCATTTTTTCATTCACTTAAATGCTTCACCCCATTTCGAGAAAAACTAAATTCGTGGCGGCGCGGCGCACAGCGCGGCATGAATGTTTACAGCCCACAGCCGGCCTTTAGTTCCGCATTGGAAATTCTTAGCACAGGGCTTATCATACACCGGCTTTTTTACATACATCAGCAAGACAACATTTATCACAATAAGGTTTTGTCCGGGCAGTGCAGACATCCCTTCCATGAAACACAAGCCGGTGGCAAAAATCACTTCCTTCTTCCGGCGGAATAATCTTCCACAGAGCCATTTCTACCTTTTTTGGTTCTTTATAGCCATCCACAAGGCCAATGCGGTTTACAAGGCGGATACAATGGGTGTCGGTGACAATCGCCGGCTTTTTGAAAACATCTCCCATAATAAGGTTTGCGCTTTTCCGTCCAACGCCGGGAAGCTTTAAAAGCTTGTCAAAATCATCGGGAACCCTCCCGCCATATTCATCTCTCAAAATTTTCATGCAGGCGCTAATATCTCTTGCCTTACTGCGTCCAAGGCCACAGGGCCGTACAATCGCCTCAATCTCCTCAGGCAGGGCCCCAGCCAGGGCATTAACATCCGGGTATTTTTCATATAGCTTTTCAACAACAACATTTACTCTGGCGTCTGTACACTGGGCGGCCAGACGGACGCTGACAAGAAGCTTCCATGCTTCATTATAATCCAGAGTGCACCCGGCCTCTGGATATTCCTCTTTTAAACGTTTTATAACCTCTAATGCCAATTCTTCTTTTGTCATAAATTTTCCTTTCATTTATAGTGATGCCGCCAGGCAGCGTATCCGTTTACAGTTTTCACAAATCCGGAAATGTAAGACGGTGGATTTTTGCAATGCCTTCCCTCTGCACGCCTCTGTGATATTCAATCTCTGGATAACCAAAGCCCATAACGCAGGCAAGGTAATGATCCTCAGGAATTTGAAGCAAAGCCCGGATCTCTGGCATTTTTGAAAGAGCCGCCAGAGGAAAGGTCATAAATATACAGCCGATATTTCTGGACGCGCAAAGCAATTCAAAATAAGTCGAAGCAATCACCGGGTCAACCTGCCAGCACCCCTGGTTCATCGGTGAATGAATCATTAAAAGGTGAGGCGCGTTGCAAAAAAGCATATCTCCCGGATTCCTTAATATCTCCCACTTTTCCATCAGCTCATACTCGCGGCGGCTAAATTTTCCCGGATAGATCCCTTCCTTCGCAAGCTGCTCCATGGCCCGGTGAGCCGCTGCCCTAAACTTACGGCACTCCTCTTTATCATCGATCAACGTAAATTCCATAAGCTGCTTATTGCTGCCATTTGGTACGTTTTCAACAATTTTAAGCATTTGCCGGATTGTTTCTTTGTCAACATTTTCATCCTTAAATCTCCGGCACGCCCGGCGGTTTACCATAAGGGCGTCCAGCATGGCTCCCATATCTTGTGACGGCGGTAAAAGGCTGTCCTCCGGATTCTTTCCAAGAATCGAAATGGCGCCCTGCGGACAGACTGCCAGACAATGCTGGCAGCGAAAGCAGCCCTCCCACCCCGGCTCTGTGACAGGCTCCATGACGGCCACGCCGTCAACCACATGGAGTATGGATGTTCCACACACCTTTGTACACAGGCCGCAGCCTGTACATTTTTGTGTATCGCAAATAAAATTAAAGTTCATCGTATTTTCCCCCGATAAAATGTTTGTTTTTGCCGCGTCTTCGCTGGGATAAGCGACATAGTACAGCATTATTTTATCACAGCCGTCCAATGAAATCATCTGTTTTTTACGATGAAAGCTCCGGCACGGCAGTACTATGGCCAAGAAAGAACTTTAAAACATCAGAATTTTAAGCTATACTAGAAAATATTCCTAAACATAGTATAAAGTAACCGTTCAGCCTGACTAAACGGTTACGGAATAAATACAATTTAAGAAAAGAGCTGTTGATCATGAAAATTTTGCAAAACTTCCGGCCCGCCATTTTGGGAACACGCATTGCCGTCTATTTGGCCGGTATTATTATCCTTGCTTTCGGCATTACACTCAATACGAAAACAGGGCTTGGCGTTTCACCAATCATCTCGATTCCCTATAACATTTCTGTGTTATGCAAACTAAATTTGGGAGCATTAACTTTTTTATTTTACAGTATACTCGTTATTTTGCAAATTCTTCTGCAACGGAGAGATTTTAAAATTTATCAGCTTCTCCAAATAGTTATGAGCCTCATTACAAGTATCTTTATTAACTTGTTCGATGCCCTTATCCCTATGGCTGCCACTATTCCCCTGCAAATCATCGCCCTCATTTTTGCCATTATTTTTACCGGGATCGGGGCCTCTCTCACTGTTGGAATGAAAATCGTTCCTAATCCCGCTGACGGCTTTGCCAATGTCCTTGGGCAGAAAATGAGAAAAGGGTTCGGCTTTGGAAAAAATGTATTTGACCTGTCATGCCTTATCATTTCCCTCATCCTTGGTTTCGTCTTTACCGGAAGTATTATAGGAATCGGCATAGGCACCATTATTGCCATGGTTTTCACAGGCCGGGTCGTGGCTTTTTGCCAGATTAGACTTAGAAGTGTGTACAACAAATTAACATAACGCAAAAATCCCCGTCACAACAGACGGGGATTTTTTTCTATTAATCATTCGTATTTACTCAGGATTTCCACTCTGTGGCATAGCCCTTATAAGGAGCCAGCAGCTCAGCCTTATTAGGGATTCCTCCCGGAGGCGCTGCTTTTGTCTTAATTTCCGTAGAATGTTCCAGCTTCCCGGCATAGAACAGGCGTGAACGCTTCTGCTGAGCCTCCGAAAATTCTACCTGGATCTTTCCATCTTTAATACCCAGTTCACCGCGGATACCACATACCGGACATTCTACGCCTGTACCGTCATGGAGTACGGTCAGCATATCACAATGGCATACCGGACATGTGCCCTCGTCATCGCCTCTCCATTTCGTGCGTTCCTCCTCTGTTTCGGCAGAAAGTGCGGCGGCAATATTCTGGCCGACCTTTCTCATACGCTCCATCACTTCCGGGTTTCCTACAACATGCTCATAGGCCATAGCTCCGTGGTATTCATAAGTATCAACCACATCGATTCCCATAGACATTGTCATTTCATACATTGTAGGAAGCATAAAGCTCAGCCAGTTTTTCGTCATAGCGCCGCCTACAGAAATCAGAGCGCCGACACGCTTTTTGAAAGACCGTTCATCTGGCAGATCATCCGCGCTCTTTCCTGCCGCAAGACCCTCTTTGCGGGCTTCAAGACGGAAGCTAATATCATGGGACGGCCCAATCCGGTCGCAGACGGTCTTAAATTTTCCTGTGGGAGATAAAACGTAGGTTGGTGAAGCAACAATAAGAGCGTCACACTCCATCAGCGCCTCGTCAAGTATCGCCATATCATCTTTAATCGGACATCCTCCCTTGCCACGGCCGGAAACCATGCCGATAACACAGGAAATACATCCGGTACAATCATCAATCTTCAAATCATCGGCACGGATAAAACGTACGTCATGCCCTGCTTTTTCACATTCCATCAGTGCAGTTTTAACCATAACGTCCGTGTTGGACATTTTACGGCCAAATGCAATTCCTAAAACTTTTTTCATTTTGAAAAGCCTCCTTTTTATTAATGATATTGCTATGTTACTGTTCATAGCAACCGTTGCTGTGCGCCGGGCAACGGCACAAAACGACATTTTCATTTACTTTAATCATAACTTATTTCTTTTTTTCACGCAATAAATCTTCTGTTTCTATTTTTGTAACACAAAAATTATTGACAGTATTTACGTGGAACGCAGACATACCGGCGGCAGGTGGCGGAGTGCCGCCGGCACGGAGCCATCTGGCTTTCATTCGTGGTGCCGCCGCGCCCAGCGCGGCATGAACGTTTACTGTTCAGATTTAATTCTAAAACAAAAGGCAGTAAAAAGCATTTCTTTAGACTTTTGTCTAAATTTTATTTTCTTTATTTTATTAAGATTTACTTGATGATTTCTGATTGTTATACTATAACTATGCGAACAATTTCACCAATTGTCCAAGCATTGCCGCAATTCCGGGCTTTCATGCGTGCCAGCGCAGCGTCCGGCGCGGCATGGAAGTTTACTTTGGAGGAGATTAATATGAGTAAATTCAAACATCTTTTTACCCCAATGCAGGTTGGAACCCACACCTACAAAAACCGTATTATTGCAGCCCCTATTTATTGCGGAACATTTATCAATATTCCAGGCCTTGATTTTGTATTAAAGCATGCCATGATCGCCAGAGCCAGGGGCGGATGTTCCCAGGTTACTTTTGGCGAAACTGCCGTAGACTTTGCCGGCGCAAGCCGCGAGCCTTTCCCGCCGATTAACTATGCGGATCTCAATGATCCCACAATGGACAAGCTTAAGCCTCTCGTTGCAAAGGTAAAATCCTACGGCGCCAAAGCCCTCATTGAGCTTTCCCACTGCGGGGAGTCCGTAGAGCCAATCCCGGGCGTTGAGTACGGCATGGGTCCGATGGGTTATACAAGAGAAGACGGCATGAAGGTTTATGCCATGGATGAAAAAATGATGTCCATGGTCGCAGAGCATTTTGTGACTGCCGCAAAATTTATGAAAGAAGCCGGCTTTGACGGGGTAATGATCCACGCCGGCCACGGCTGGCTGCTCCATCAGTTCCTTTCTTCAAGAACCAATCAGAGAACCGATGAATACGGAGGTTCGCTGGAAAACCGCGCCCGCTTCCCTCTTTATGTATTAAAATCCGTCCGTGAAGCGATGGGTAAGGATTTTATCATTGAAATGCGCGTTTCCGGCGAGGAATGTATGGACGGCGGTATGCATACCGATGAAACAGCTGCGTTCTGTAAAATGGCAGAGCCTTATGTCGATCTGATCCATGTATCTGTAGGTGTTTACAGAAATCCTATTTTAAGCGGGGAATTTTCATCCATGTACCAGCCCCACGGCCTTAACGCCGACGCTTCCGAGGCGATCAAAAAGGCCGTCAGCGTTCCCGTTGTCGTTGTGGGCGGTATTAATGACCCTGCATTTGCAGAGGAGCTTATCGCTTCAGGAAAATGCGATTTTGTGGCGCTTGGACGCCAGCTCACCGCGGACCCTGACTTTGCAAACAAAGCTGAGGCCGGCCGTGAGGACGATATTAACCCATGTATCCGCTGTTATAAATGCTTCCCCGGTCCTCTTGAAGGCGTTGAAATCACCGACATTTTAAATATTTACGGATGTACGGTAAATCCTACAGAATTTTTCTATGATGAAGAATTTTTAAATACACCAGTTCAGTCAAGCAAAAAGGTTCTTGTTATTGGCGGCGGAATCGCCGGCATGGAAGCGGCCGTTACTGCTTTTGACCGGGGCCATAAGGTAACGCTTATTGAAAAATCCAGCAAGCTTGGCGGACTCTTAAACTTCACAGATACCGACCATTACAAAATTGATCTTGGAAAATTTAAGCAGCTCTATGTGCGCCGTGTCGGTGAAAGGGATATTAATGTTATGTTTAACACAGAACTTACAAAAGACCTGCTTGACAGTCTAAAACCTGACGCCGTTATTATCGCCGTAGGCTCCCACCCTATTGTTCCCCCGATCCCCGGTATCGAAAACGCCATGAAAGCGCTTGATGTCTACGATGCTCCGGAAAAGGTCGGACAAAACGTGCTTATGATCGGCGGCGGCCTTGTCGGCTGTGAAACCGGGCTTCATCTTGCGAAATCCGGTAAAAATGTGACAATCATTGAAAT
Source organism: Clostridiales bacterium (assembly GCA_018369015.1). GTDB lineage: Bacteria > Bacillota > Clostridia > Lachnospirales > Lachnospiraceae > Catenibacillus. The sequence continues at coordinate 36,107 of JAGZDD010000016.1, forward strand.
GGCCGATGCGGTTGCCGCAGACAGCTATCCAATGCACCGCCTTGGTCTGCTCGATGAAATGAGCCGTATGCTCACCGTAAAAACGGGGCTTAAATGTACAAATATCACCCCTGGCTCTGTCACCGCCCAGGATAAAGACGGCAGCGTACATACATTTGAAGGCGATACCGTTATTTACGCCCTGGGGATGAAAGCCAATGCCAATACCGCAGCCAGCCTGAAAGCCATGGTTGAAAAAGAGCTTGGAGCCATTCCGGTTTACACCGTCGGCGATTGTGTCCGCGCTTCAAAAGTTTACGAAGCCGGCCGCGAAGGCTTCACCGCCGCAATGAGCATATTATAAGAAAGTCTGGACGGCGCCAGTAACCATAGGCAGGCAAGCCTGCCTATGGTTACTGACATCAGACGGACAGGAAAAAAATGACCGCAATGAAAAAGCTCCGGCGCCCCACATTTACTACGTGGCCGCACCGGAGCTTTTATACGGCAAATGCGCTTAAGCCGCCTTTGCCGGAGCCTTTTTAACCTTTGTCTGCTGATAAGTATCGTAGCCAATGGAAGCCATAAGGATAATACCTTTCACAATATACTGTGTATATGTATCCATACCGATCATCTGCATACCGTTGGTCAGAATGCCAAGAATCAGACAGCCAACAACAGCACCTTTCACACGGCCTTCGCCGCCAATGAAGGAAACGCCGCCGAGAACGCAGGCTGTGATACAGTCAAATTCTACACCCGGCCCGATGTTGGAGCTGGCGGAACCGCCGCGGGCAGTAAGAATAATAGCGGCAAGGGCAAATAAAATACCGGCAATGCCAAAAACCATAACTTTGATCTTATTGACGTTGATACCTGCCAGTCTTGCAGTTTCCGAATTTCCGCCGACAGCATAGATAAAACGCCCAAAACATGTTTTTTCAAGCATTAAATGAATAACAACAGCTACTACAATAACAATGATCACCGGAATAGACACCGGACCCACATAGCCCTGGCCGATGCCAATATAGCTTTCCGGGAAATCATAGAAGGATTTAGAGCCTGACAACGTATACGAAATACCTTTAAACAGCGTCATTGTCGCCAAAGTGACAATCATAGGGTGTATTCGCAAAAGATTTGCCGCAAACCCATTAAAACAGCCCAAAATAATACCAATAACAACGCCGAGAATAATCGCTACAACAACCGGAAGCCCCGCATTTTGCATAAACAGCGCGATGCTGACACCGATAACAGCCATAGCCTGTCCAACGGAAAGGTCTGTACCGCCGCTGATCATAATAAGGGCCACGCCAATGGTCGCAATGATAAAATAAGCGTTCTGGGTACAAATGTTCATAATATTTTTAAAGGAACGGAAGTTCGGTGACCAGATACAGAATATAATCACCAGTAAAATTAAGATAATAAGCATCATATTATCTTTGACTAATTTTTGAATTTTACTTTTCGTCATTGTCATAATCCTCCTACTCGTGAGATGCCAGATGCATGATCGCTTCCTGGCTGAAATCTTCTTTTTTAAGTTCGCCGGTCAATTTGCCTTCACACAAAACAATAATGCGGTCAGACATCCCAAGAAGTTCTTCCATATCTGAGCTGACCATAATAATTGATTTTCCTGACTTAACCAGTTCGCACATAAGATCATAAATCTCATGTCTGGCGCCAATATCAATACCTCTTGTAGGCTCGTCAAAAATAATGATTTCAGTATCCGCAGCAAGCACCTTTGCCAGGACAACTTTCTGCTGGTTACCGCCGCTTAAATTTCTAACCTTTTGATCCAGCGACGGAGTCTTGATGTTCAGCATTTTTTCATAATGCTCTGCCTGCTTATGGATCTTCTTCTTATCAATCACATGGGCAGTTGTCAATTTATGAATATTAGAAATACTGATATTCCATTCAATGCTGCTGTTCAAAAAACATCCCTGCATCTTACGGTCTTCGGGAATCAGCCCAATTCCAAGCTTTAGCGCTTCCTTTGGAGAACGGATATTGACTTCCTTTCCATCAATATATACTTTACCGCCAAGTTTTTTATCTGCACCGAAAATAACGCGCATAAGTTCCGTACGCCCGGCGCCTACAAGGCCTGAAACGCCAAGAATTTCTCCTTTTTTTAATTCAAAGGAAACATCTGTATTATTATAACCGCTTAAATGCTCTACCTTTAACGCAACTTCATTTTTTACACAGTCGCGCTTTGGATAGGAATCATTAAGTTCCCTTCCAACCATAAGGGTAATCAGTTCATCCCTGGATGTTTTTTCCGTATCTACGGTTGTAACATAAGTACCATCGCGCATAATCGTTACGCGGTCAGTAATTTCAAACAGCTCCTCCAGCCGGTGGGAAATATAAATGACTGTCTTTCCTTTGGACTTTAAGTTCCTTATAATCTCATAAAGATTTGTAACCTCAGACATGGTTAACTGAGCCGTCGGCTCGTCCATAACAATAATGGAAGCATCTTTTGAAATCGCTTTTGTGATCTCCACAAGCTGCTGCTGCGCCGTCGAGAGTTCTTTCACATAAGCCTTTGGATTAATATTAATATGATATTTATCAAAAAGTTCCTTTGTAATGGAAACCATTTCTTTCTTATTTGCTATACCATGCATCTGCCTGCCAAGACAGATGTTTTCAGCAACCGACAGGCCTCCGATCAGGTTATATTCCTGATAAATAACTTCCACGCCGCAATTTCTTGAAATTGCCGGCGTCATTTTATCAAATTCCTGCCCGTTGATCCAAATTTTTCCCCCGTCATTAGTAACAGCGCCGGACAAAACTTTAATCAGTGTCGATTTTCCCGCGCCGTTTTCGCCTAAAAGCGCATGAACTTCGCCAGCTTTAAAATCAACGCTGACATTGTCAAGCGCGACAACTCCAGGGTATAATTTGGTTATATTTTTCATGCTTAAAACAGTTTTTGACTCCATGCTTGCACCCTTCCCGTTATGTTTCGGGCACTGCCCCCGGAGAGTTCCCCAAAGCAGTGCCCGTTAAAAATTCACTTTTGCTGCTTCATTTCCGCTGCTTTGTACAAATACTGCACATGCCGCGAACCGCTGCATTTTTTATTACAGAGTATCCGGTGTAATTATAGTAGCCACGCCGTCAACGCTTACAGGTTCTTCGCCGTTAATCATCGGAGTCAGCGCTTTCATAAAATCTGTTACTGTAGCGTTAATATCGCCCATGGAAACTGTTCCTCTTAAAACGCTTTCATTATTTACAGAAGCCTGGATCTTAGAAATAATTTCATCCGTTTCATCCACGCAGAATACTGCAAATTTGCTCTTGTCTTCGATCGGAGAACCACCGGACATAACATAGGATTCTGTACCAACGCCGCATGTACCGTTCATGCAGATAATAACATCTGTATCAGGATTTGCAAGTAATGTGTTTTCTGCCAGTGTGCGGGCAGCATCTGTCTTATCCTGGTCTGTTACCTCAGCTTCAACAACGGTTACTTTACTGTTTTCTTTAATCTTATTAAGAATCGCATCGCTGCGGATCACAGATTCCGGTGTTGTGGAGGATGTCATAACGAACACTTTAACATCTCCGTCGGCTGCATCGGCATAGTTTTCATCAATCCAATCGCTGGCCATCTGAGCGCAGGCTGTACCCATGTCTTCATCCGTTGCGGAAATTACAGAGCATGTAGCGCCTGGAATTTCATAAGCAAATGCTAATACAGGGATTCCCTGTTCAACAGCAGCCTGGCAGGCGTTGGCAACGCCGTCGCCATTGACAGCCCATACAACAAGCATATCGCAGCCCATGGTTATATCATTTTCGATCTGGCTGATCTGTGTTGTTACGTTATTTTCAGCAGAGTCAAACTGTACTTCGGCACCTGTTTCTTCAATAGCAGCCTGCATTGCGTCTGTTAAGGCAAGCATAAAGTCATTACCAATACTAGGTACGGTCATACCAATCTTTTTGCCTTCGCCGTTGGCTGTTCCTAAAGTTTCTTTTACAGATTCAGCAACGCTCTGCGCATTACTTTCAATAATAGCCTCTGTATCTGCTGTCGATTCATTTCCTGAAGATTGTGCGGCATTTGTATCTGCCGGGGCAGCTGTTGTGCCTGTGCTTCCAGAACCGGAATTACCGCAGCCGGCAACTAAAGCGGCTGTCATTGCAACGCCAAGAACAAGACTTAAAACTTTTCTTTTCATAAAAAAACGCTCCTTTAATCAATTGTAACAGCCGCAGTCAAACAGCACATTCGCTGTCTGCCCCGGCTGCACAATTAATATACAGCGAAATTTTATGAACCACAATGCGACAATATTTCTAAAAGGTGGACTTTTTTTTCATGTTATTCGTTTTACTGATTCACTGTGTCCGGTGTCACTTTTGCGGCTGCACCATTGACATCCACAGGTTCCTGGTCATTAAGAAGCGGCGTCATAGCTTTCATTAAATCACCAATTGTATCGTCAATACTTCCCATAGAAATAGTTCCTCTGAGAACACTTTCATCATTTACAGATGAGGCAATTTTTGAAACGATCTCGTCCGTTTCATCCACACAGAAAATTGCAAACTTACTCTTATCCTCAACCGGTGAAGATGTGGACATTACAAAGGATTCTGCTCCTAGCCCCGAAGCGCCGTTCGCTGCAATAATCACATCAATCCCCGGGTTAGCAAGCATTGTATTTTCAGCAAGTGTACGGGCAGCCCCGGTATCATTCCAATCTGGAACTTCTGCCTCAATAATACTTACTTTACTGTTTTCCTTGATTTTTTCAAGAATCGCATCGCTGCGCAGTGTTGCTTCTGGAATTGTTGAAGCAGTAAGAACAAGTACCGAAACTTCCCCATCACTAGCATCAGCAAAATTTTCGTCAATCCACTCTGAAGCAATTTCTGAGCAGGCAGTTCCCATATCTGCATCGCTTGCAGAAATCATTGAACAGCTTGCCGTAGAGATTTCATTAGCGAAGGCCAGCACTGGAATCCCCTGATCTACGGCATGCTGGCAGGCATTGGCAACGCCGTCTCCGTTTACTGCCCATACAACAAGGATATTACAGCCCATGGTTATATCATTTTCAATCTGGCTGATTTGCTTTGTCACATCACTTTCTGCCGAATCAAACTGTACCTGGGCC
>JAGZDD010000243.1 GCA_018369015.1 Clostridiales bacterium
GGCCTCAAGCCCCTGCTCCACAAGATAGCGTATAGCTAAATTGTAGTGGCTAAATCTTGGAAATGCCAGGCTTTTTTTATCGTCAATCTTTATTTTTTCCATAGCCGCCTGCTTTCTGATACTGTATAATATCCATAAAACTCTCAATACGTGTTTCCAGGCCCGCCGTACCGTTTTGGGCATCCAGCGTCAACTGTAATACAGGAACTCCTTTAAGCTTTCGCACAAGCATATCATTGACAAGAGCATCCGGGCCACAGGGATAGGCGCTTACAAGAATGATACCGTCGACCTTGTGCTTAAGAAGCATTACTGCACCTGTAATTTCCCGGTTTATAAGCCATGGCATGACCTTTGAAAAATGATAGCTTCGTTTTACGGCCGCCTCTGCTTCCACATAATCAGAAAAAACAACGCCCGCCCCCATGGATTTTAACATATCTTCAATCCCACGGCCCATATAAGCTTCATGGAGCACATAAGGGTGCCCTGCCATCAATATTTTCGTTCCCTTATTTTCTAAAAGCTCATTCTGCCGCCGCTCCCGTTCCCGGCAAAGGTTATCCTGGTATTTTCTTGCAGCCGCATAAGCCTTTTTTATCTCCTTTTTGCTTCTGCAAAGCTGCTGGCCCAGCTCCATATAAACCTGTTCCTCACTGACTGGAGTATACCAGTCATAGCTGACCGTAAGTATGGAAATTTGTTCCTCCCGAAAAATATTGCGCACCAAATCCGGCAGAGCTTCATAGCGGGTACACAGCTTTTCACGGGGCTTATAGCCGCCCATCCTTGGGATAAAAATGGCGTCACATTTCCCTAAAAGCTCTCTCACATGGCCCAAATAAATTTTAAACGGCAGACATGTTTCGTCAATGGCCCGCTCCATTCCCCTTGAAAGCAATTCCCGGCTGCTTTTGCCACTGACAATACACTCGAAGCCAAGTGCTTCAAAAAATTTTTTCCACAGGTTTCCATCCCTGTAGGCCATAAGCCCCCGAACAATGCCAATTGTTTTTATTTCATCCACATTCATAAATTTTCACTTCCTTAAAGTATGAAAAAACATATCGGTCTGTAAGCTAAAAGAAAACCTTGCCCCAGGCCATCGGCCATGACAAAAAGGCCACAACCCCCTCTCCATCCAGCGCAATTTTTTGCGATGGTTTTTGCAGAGAATTTTGTGACCTTTCACATTACGGTTTAAATGCCGGAAACAATGTCGTTAATATGCTCCATATGTAAGGAGCCCCAAATAAGCATAGCTTTTTAGGCCCTGGCACCGGCTGGCCATTTTTCTTTCCTTCGTAGATTTTTTCATAGGCCCGAAAAACGGTGGAACGGGTAATCGATTTCGCCTTTTCCCTGCGATCCACAAACATTTCCCCTCCCTTAATACCATATTTAAAAGGGAGACCTTTCGATGTATAAAACTGCTGACCCTCATACTTTTTTAAATATTCCCACAATTCCTCCAAACACATGGGATTTTCACTCATCTCATCCATTATACTTCCCCTATATCTTTCTCTTTTTAGGAATTATAATCTGAATTTTGACAAAAGTCAACAATTATACTGCAAATGCGCCTATTCTGGGTAACTATTCAGTTACTGTTTTTTTACAGCCTAAATGTTGCTTAGCGGCAAAAAGAAGGAAAAACAGCTCCCTTTCCCGGGAACACTTTCAGCCTGAATATGCCCTGAATGGGCATGGACAATCCATGCAACCATAGACAAGCCAAGGCCAGAGCTGTTTTGCGCGCTTCGCGCAGGATCTGCCTGGTAAAAGCGCTCCCAAATATGAGGAAGATGTTCCGGGGCAATTCCAATACCGTCATCTTTTATACTTCCGCATACAAAGCCATTTTCCGCCCACAGCCGAAGGCTTATATGGCCCTGCTCTTTTCCGTAATTAACAGCATTTTCCAAAAGATTCATCATCATCCGGATCAAAAGCGTTTCATCGCCGCAAACATAAAGCTTTGGCGTAATTTCCTGAGTCAGCAAAATCTTTTTGGGCCGTGCCAGTTCCGCTCCTTCCATGGCAGCCATCTCTGTAAGCTCACTGAAATTAATCCTTTCCATAACCATCTGCGCCCGGCCCTGGTCGGCTCTTGACAAAAGGAGGAGCTGTGAAATCATTCCAGACAAATACTTGACCTTCTGGTCTAAAAATTCTACCCCAGCTCTTGTTTCCTTATCTAAAGCCGGATTTGACAGCAATGTATCGCATTGGAGCATCATTGCCGAAATAGGTGTCCTAAGCTCATGGGAAACATCTGAGGTAAACTGCTGCTCTCTTTTAATGCCATTTTCCACCTGCCAAAGAAGCCCGTCAAATGTCTGGGCCAGGCGGTAAATCTCATCCCGGCCGCTGCCAAGGCCAATACGTCTGGATAAATCATTATCCCGGCAGATTTCCTGAACCGTCGTTGTCATAGCGCTCACCGGCCGCAGCGTCCTGCGTGTCATAAAGTAACAAAGAACCGCTGTAACCGCCACAAGAAGCGGCAAGAGAACCAGCGCCATGTCTCTAATAACTAACACGCCCTCCTCCGCAGCAGAAACAGAAACAACCCCCCGTACATAGACATAACCATAATGCTCTACTGGTGCATAAACATCCATCACACAGTAATCTTTGCCATTTTCCCGAACGGTACGCATATTCCCATCCTCAAATACCATGGAATTTGAAAAGCCATAAGGCACCCGGCCATACAGCCAAGTGCCGTCATCCCCATAAACCGACAGATAAACACCGGCTTCCATATCGTCCAGGTCGGAGTCAAAATCTAAATAGCCGTCATCAAAATCAATATCATCTGTCGCTTTATATACATTAGTCCGAAGCCGCGCCTGTACTGAAGCCATAATTTGGCGGTCGCTCAACGAAAATAGTAAAAATAAAATACCGCAAACAACAGCCGTCATAAGCAAGGTATAGACAAGGGTGAGCTTCGCTTTTAATGACAACCTTTTCATTCGCCCTCCTTAAGCACATATCCGGCGCCCCGGACGGTATGGATCAGCTTTTGAGGAAATCCGTCATCAACTTTTTTCCGCAGGTAGCGGATATAAACGTCAATCACATTGGAGCTGCCGCAAAAATCATAGTTCCATATATGCTGCTCCAAACGCTCTCTTGAAAGCACAATCCCTTTATTTTGTATCATATAGCGCAATAATGTAAATTCTTTCCCGGACAGGTTAATTTCCTTTCCTCCCCGGAGCACCTTCATTGTATCTACATGAACCTCAAGATCCCCGGCCGTATAAACAGTTGTCTGTACCGCAGCGGGCTTTCTAAGCATTACTCGTATACGGGCCATTAATTCTTCAAAAGCGAAGGGCTTAACAAGATAATCGTCGGCTCCCGCGTCCAACCCCCGCACCCGGTCTTCGATACTATCCATGGCGGTCAGCAGCAAGACAGGTACGTAATTTTTCCTCAACCGGATCTTTTTAAGCGCTTCCAGGCCGCTCAT
>JAGZDD010000244.1 GCA_018369015.1 Clostridiales bacterium
GTGCCTGGTACTTTCGGCTGAGGGAGCGCCCGATGATGAGCAAAGGAAGCTGCGAAGCAGCGGAAAGCGCGTGAGCGCGGCTTTGCGAATGGCGCGGGCTGAACTGTTACAATATAGTATAGCAGTTCCAATTTATTTATTGATTCCTTGTAAAAAATGTGCTATATTGAGGAGTGTATTTACCAAACGAACAAATTGGCCGGTTTGTCCGGCCGACACATATAAGGGTGAAACACCTGAATGGGGATGATTTTGTAATACCTGATCCCCAAGGCAAATGCGGATAAAGTCCGGCGCCTATGGTGTGGTTCATCGTTTTTGGAGGTCAGTATGTATAGTATTTATGGTTGTCCGATGCACTATGGAGTTGGCGATGAAGGGCTTATTTACAGCCTTGATTATCTGAATCAGTACTATGATCTGGATATTCCCATTGTTCCTGAGATTACAGTTTCCGAAAAAAATCTGCCGAATCTCAAAAACCTTAACAGTGTTATTGCGACATGTAATGCCATCGCTAAATACCAGCACCGCGTCATCCGCCACGGTGATACGCCGCTTTTTATCGCCGGAGATCACAGTTCTGTTATTGGTTCCATTTCCGGCACCAGTGCCAATTATAAAAATCTTGGCCTGATCTGGATTGATGCACACCCGGATATTAATACGGACAAGACGACTGTTTCGGGAAATATCCACGGGATGCCTGTAGCTGCTCTGCTTGGCATGGGTGAAAAGTCACTGACAAACATTCTCACTCCTGAGCAAAAGCTTCGCCCGGAAAATATCGTAATGCTCGGATTAAGAGATATTGACCCGCCGGAACAGAAATTCCTCGATGAACTCCATATTAAATATTATACTTACGATGATATATGCCGGAACGGACTGAATGTGTGTATTGAACAGTCCATCCAACATTTATCCCACACAGATGCCGTTCATATCAGCTTTGACATTGATTCCATGGATCCTAAGCTTATGCCCGGCGTGTCTGTTCCTGTAGCCGGAGGCTTTACCCAGGATGAGGTTCACCGGATGCTTTCCGTATTCCTTAACCGCCTTCCGGTGGCCGCCATGGATATTGTGGAATTTAACATGGCCCATGATATTGAACGCCGCACATCAGATTTCTTAAATGACCTTATTCAGCAGTTTCTTCAAATGAACGAAGAAGACACAGCCATTTACCATACCGGGGATTTTCTTGAGGCTGAACCTGTGTTTTATTAGAATGAATTAAATATACAAGCATGTCCACTTGACCCGTTGCTTATGGGCATAAACTTATAAATAGACATCTGGCTCCGCTATGAAATGCACTGGGGCAGGGTAAAGCAGCAGCTTTTTCCTTTCCGCCTCAGTATATTCCATAGCGGAGCATTTTTCAAATCAACCGATCATTTTTCTTCCAAATAATTCTGTCAAAATAGAGAGGAATGTTATGAGCGTTACTGTCACTGACATTTTAAAACTGCCTTCTATGAACGGCGCAAAGGTTGTTGCCGGAAAAAATGGCTTAACAAAACCATTAGCTACCATATCCGTCTTAGAATATGCCACCCCTGATATGCTACAGGAGGAGCTTTTTCATAATGACGCCTTTTCGGGCAGTGAGATAGTCATAACGGCTTTCGCAAATATTGCCACTGAGGTAGATTTTCAATGCGCAATTATTCGCCGCCTGGCTGCGGCCGGAGAAATCGGTTTGATTCTTTACTATGTAGGAATCTTTATGCCATCGGTCGACCAAAGGCTTATTGATTTGGCAGATCAGCTTGATTTTGTGCTTATTGTGATGCCTGAGAACAGGATGGATCTGCGCTACAGTGAGGTCATCAGTGAAGTTATGGAAGCTGTTATCAAAAACCAGACAACAGAAATTTCATTGCTGCCCGATGTATTAGAACAGATGGGCAGGCTGCCTGAACACAAAAGAACCATCGACAGAGTACTTCGTATAGTGCGTGATCGGCTCCGCACCTCTTTGATTTTAGCAGACAGCCATGGACGTGCGCTGGGGCAGGCGAACTGGCCAATGTATCTCGACTTGCAAATTGACGCTTTTACCCAGGTCAATGTTATGTTTCCTGCAGTCTTTCCGAATAACCGTACTGTATGGCGCTGCCCGTTAAATCAGGCAAATCCCCAGTCTATGGAATTATACCTGATAAAAGACGGGGAGCCATTAAACAAAGAACTAGTTTTTCAGACTGTCGAACTGGTACGTCTGGCAGCCCGCCTGTGGAGCAGTAAACATGCTGAAATACAGATTTCTGAGTTGATTCGGGCAATCCTGCGTGACGAACCGCTCAAAATGCAGCGTCTGGCCGATTTATTTCACATTGACGTTTCCTCAATCCATTCGATGTGGGTATTACATATTGAAAATATCAATAAAAGTCTTCGCAAACAATATGAAGCCGAAGCATTAGCACAGCTTCGCGAGTCATTAAGCCACCAATACGCCACAGTCATTGCCGATACATATGAGGGTTTCATCGTTGGTTTTATGGCCTGTCCACAACAAGATAAAGGCGAAAATATTAGTTCTTTGAGCAGTGAATTAATGGAATGTTTATCTAAATCGGATATTGAGGCAACACTCATCCATTGCCATAGCCTGAGCAATACAACAGAGGTACGCCATGCTTTCCTTCTTATCCAGGAACACCTAGATAACGTAAAATGTATTTGGCCAACAAGACAAAGCTACTCTTTTGAAGAGGTGGAGTTTGCGAGCCAATGCCATAAAGTTATCAGCAAAGGAGAAGAAGTTCTGAAAAAAATGCTGAAGCCGTTAAAAATGCTGGAAAGCTTCAACGAAGGATCTGCGCTATTGACAACATTAAGCGTATATCTTCTCGACACAGACAGCAGCGTAAGCCGTTGCGCAGAGCAGCTTTTTGTACATAAAAACACCGTAAAATACCGTCTGAGACAGATAAGTACCTGTTTGGAACATCGTGTCGATAAAGAGCCGGAAAAGTTTTATCTCTATCAGGCGCTTGCCTTAAACCGGCTGCTAAAAAGATTTCAATAACCATTCTTAAGGGTGACCAGAAATATTGTTCCGGCCGCCCCATTTTTTTGTCCAAAAGGACAACAAAATGGGTTTCAAATTCACCCAGAAGACTATTTACTCCACACTGTTAAAACGGTTATAATATGCCTATTCTTACTATGAAAGTTATCAAGTGGACAGACACAGGGGCAAGTTTACTTGACCCTGTGCCTGCACATTTGATAACCCCAAAGTATGAGCATGAGTTGCCGTCAGGCAACGGAAAGTGCGGCGCTGCGTGCCTGTGTTGCTAAGCGCCGGTGGCGCTTGTCCGGCAACGACCGAAGCGGAGCGTAGACCACGCGTTTAGCGCCGACCGAAGTGGAACGTAGACCGCTTGTTAAGCACCGACCGGAGCGGCAGCGTAGACTGC
>JAGZDD010000017.1 GCA_018369015.1 Clostridiales bacterium
GCAACTCGCACTCATACCGTCTTGTCGGCAAATGTCCGCGCATCCGGACAAGCGAGCTTGCCCGGATGTGCGTCCGCTTGCCGAGCTTTCATAGTAAATTTGACATTTTTCCCAATATATTTTAATATGTTTACAGTTCATACATATGCCGCAGCAGCCATCAGAGGCAAGCAGACCTGACTTTGGGCCCGCTGCTGGCAAAAATGATTATTTTCACAGGGGAGAGGGCAGGAAACACCTGCACGAAAAAGAAATATGAAAAGAACCGCATTTTTTTTACTTGCTTTGATTTTATGTGCGACCGGCTGCTTTACTGTCAGCTCTGACACTGCATATCTGGTCTATGCCAAAGAAGCCGCGCCAGAAGGAAATAATAATGCCGCAAGTACAGAGGGGGAGCCGTCTGCCCCAGAAGGAACAGATGGAGAAACCGCCGAATCAGAAACCGAATTGCAGCCAGTACTTCTTGATACAGATCAGGTTTCTACGGAAGATATTTTATTGTACAGTTCTGCCTGCGTTGTCATGGACACCCAGACGGGAGCCATTCTTTATTCAAAAAACAGGACGGATAAACATTATCCCGCCAGCACTACGAAAATTTTGACAACACTGCTGGCTCTTGAACACACAAAACTCACCGATGATGTGACCTTCTCCCAGGAAGCTATCGAAAGTATTACCTGGGACAGCTCGAATATGGAACTTAAGCCCGGGGATGAGCTGACAATGGAGCAGGCACTTTACGGAGTTATGCTTCAATCTGCTAATGAAGCCGCCTACGGCGTTGCAGAATATGTCTCTGGCTCGTCTTCGCAGTTTGCAAAGGACATGACCGATTATGCCATAGAGCTTGGCTGCCGCCTGAGTCATTTCACCAATGCCAGCGGTCTCCACGATGATAACCATTATACAACAGCAAAGGACCTGGCAACCATTGCCCGCGCCGCAGCTCAAAATGAAAATTTCAGAAAAATCACCGGCACAATTACTTATAGTGTTGAAAATATAAACTACAAGGTCAAGGAGCCGGAAAGTGACGAAACAGCAGAAGAAAACAGCGGTGAAGGAGAGGCTTTGACAGCCTCCTCCGACGAACCTGTTCCCGAACCATTTTTACTATATAATCACCATAAAATGGTCAACAATGAATATCCTTATGAGGGGTGCTATGGGGGAAAAACCGGTTATACCGGCGAGGCCAGAAACACCCTTGTCACCTATGCGAAACGCGGTGATATAGACCTTATTTGTGTGCTTCTGGATTGCCCGGGAGGAAAAAACTATACCTACATGGACACTGAGTTGGCATTAGATTATTGTTTTGATAATTATGAACGCCTGACTGAAGAATATAATAATGCCCAGGCCCTTTTAAATTACCCGGATATGGGGCTTCGCGACTGGTATCATCCTGAAAAATCGCCGCTTTCTGTCAAGGACGGGCTTTATCCCAATGTCAGGCAGGCAACCGGGTTATACATAACATACCTTCACAACAGGAAATCTCAGGAAGCTCTTGACAAAGCGATCAGCGATAAATCTGTCCACGCATTTATGGAATATTCCCGCCTGAATAACTACCGCCCATTAATTATCGCAGGGATTATTCTTTTTATTATAATCGTTATCCTCTCACTCCTTCTGGTATATGCAGCCAGGGTGTTAAAAAGGAAACGCAGCCGACGCCGCTATGAAAAGCTAAAACAGCAAAGGCTTGCTCAAAACGCTGCTAATCCTCCAAAAGACGAGGAGGATTCTAACGATGATTCTTCATCAGAGGATAAGGAAAAGGCTTCCACTGGCATCGGCAAGGAGCCGGACGGCGAAGCTGCCGCTAAAAATGATACAGCACAAAATAATTCGGCGCTAAATATTTCCGGCGCAGCTGATTCGGCTCCAAAGGGTTCCGTTTCAGACGATTCGGCTCCAAGCAGCTCCGTTCCAGACGGTTCGGCTCCAAGCAGCTCCATTCCAGACGGTTCGGCTCCAAACGATCCAGCTTTAAGCAATACTTCAGATAGAGCGCTGCCAGACAGCGACAATACCAGCAGCCTATAAGAGCGCTACGTACCGGGGCTGCTAAGCGCCCTGCCTCATAGCCGCCGTCCGGGGCTTTCATAATAAACTTTCATGCCGCGCTGCGCGCGGCACCACCACGCATGAAAGCTGGGAACAACCATGCGCACAGCTTTAGGTACGCACTCAACATTCACCGGCAAAATACCGGACATTTCCCCATCGGTATTTACAGGAATCGTAGAACTATCCATATTTTTTATCCGAACCTTTTTTGTACAAAAACTTTTAACCTTTGGATGGTTTACAGGCTTTCCTCTCAAAAATCTTGAGAACACAAAAGCAAATTGCAACACGCTCATTTTCTGGAAAATAACAACCTTCAAAACGCCGTCATTCATGCCCGTGTTCCTGAAAAGCTTTTTATTACCCGCCACGCCTCCAGCATTGCTTATATAAAACATCATTGTATTTGTCTTTGCCGTAAACTGTTCGGAATCAAAATAAAGCTTTAAGGATCTGAACCATTGCCTTGGAAATGAACGAAGCCCCTCAAAAAAATAGGCTTTGCGCCCGAAAACCGCTTTTGTATCGCTGGCCGCCTTGTAGCTTATATCCGCTCCCATACCTCCGGCCAGCGTACTGATAAAATATTCGCCGTTCATTTTTCCAACGTCAATATCCATAGTTTTAAAATCCCGGAGCATTGCGCAAAACGCCTCTTTATCCGACGGCAGATCAAGAGCATGGGCAAAGGCGTTGGATGTTCCTTCCGGAAGCACCGCCACCGGGATCCGGCTGCCGCCTTTAATAATGCCGTTAATCACATCGCTGACCGTTCCGTCGCCGCCCACAGCGACAACAACATCATACTGGCCCGCTTTTAGCTGCCTGGCCGCCTGACGGGCGTCGTACTGCTTTTGTGTATAAACAACATCCACATGGCTTACAATTTCGTTCAGAATAAGACAGCCAATCACACCCTCGACATCTTCCCAGAAATTTTGTCTCCCGGAACCAGGATTTAATATAAAAATTGCCTTTTTCACACAACAGCCCTCATTCCTCTTAATGATCATCGGAACTCTTATGACGCTTCTCGCGCCGCTTTTGTATGACTTCTTTTTTCATTTCCCTAAGCTCACCGGCCTGCTCCTCGCCGATCAGGCGGATCGTCTTTACAACAAAAATCTGGTCCTCATCCGTTTTTTTAAAACGAATTTTCCCCCGGATAAATCCGTGCTCCCTGCATACAGCCAGGCAATAATAAGCTTTTCCTTTTCCGAGAAACCACCGGATTTTTTTTGCTGCCGGACGGCCGCACATATAACAGCGCGTTGTCCGGACTTCTTTGTCGGCCAAAGCCTCCTCTTTATCAGCAAACTCCCTTGATATATATTTAGAATACGTATCGTAAATAAGATGGATTTCCTGCTCCCGGTTCTGTGGGTTCTGGTAATAATCTACGGAATACAGCCTTTTTACCTTTTCCATATCCATAGAGGAAAATATCTGCGCCGTATATTGGGCGTCATTAATGGCTCTGTGGAAATTATGGTCCTTAGGAAACCCGAAAAATTCCACCGCCGTTTCCAAAGAACAGGACTGGCGCTCCATCGGATCACATAAAATACGGAACAGCTTTTGCACATTGTAATAATTCAACGGCCCCGGCAATAGATCTTCTAAATGATAAAACCGCATGTTTCTTTGCAGCTCAATCAGATCCGTATTTCCCCATGTACAAAACATGAAAGCATCGCCGCACCAGAGCATAAAGTCAACAATCGTATGCGTAAATAAGGCACCGTGGTCAATCTCCTCCTGAGTGATCCCTGTCAGTTCCTGGGTCATATGGTGTAATTTTTTATAAACCTTAGGCTGTATGACCGCGTCAAAGGTATCGATAATATTTCGGTTTTCATCCAGCTTAACAGCCCCGATCTCAATAATCTCAAAGGGCAGCTTTTTCTTTCCTGTTCCCTTCCCATATGGACTCTGGTTCCACTCAAAATCTACAATTACATAATCCACGGTGCTTCATACCTTTCATAACATAACATTCAAAGCAGATATTCTGTAACCGTTCAGCATGGCTGAACGGTTACGATATTCCCAATCCGCTTCGCTAATTTCGTAACTATTCAGCCGCGACAGCAGCGGTGAGCAGCCATTGGCTGCGTGAATCCGGAACGCACGGCTGAATCGTTACTTAATTTTTCATAACCTTAAACCTTAGAATAGCCAAAGCTGTTGACAACCGCTTCTATGCGGACATTTTTCTTGCAGTATGGGCAGTCCAGCGGCGAATATGCTTCATATTTTACCGGAAGGTCACTGCCATTAAATATAGCGTTGACTTCCAGTCCGTGGCTCTGCTTAACCGCGCTGAAAATTGCCGCAATACCGCAGACGCGGCCGCCGTAATAATTAATACATTCTACAGCCTGGGAAATTGTCTTTCCTGTCGTCGCGCTGGCACTAAGCAAAAGCACCTGCATATTTTTAATCATACGCTGGTTATTATCTCTGAAAATAATCTGTCCGCCGGAACCAAATTCCGGGGTGACAACGGAAATATTTTTTCCTGCATTAATTGATAAAACACTGTTGTCCGAAAGAATCTCCGCCATAAATGTGGCAATGACCTCCGTTCCGTCCATACAGATGATCGTGTCAATAGGCGTTGTGCTGACATATTTATCCGCCAGCGTTTTAGCCGTTTCACGGGCGTTATTGTGACGGCACTTAACTGTGGACATATCAATATATATATTCACATGAGAATGTGTCGTTGCAAAATGGCCTTCCATAATTTTAATTCTGGCCTTCGGGTTTCTTGTAGAACGAATATCTCTTAATCTTTCTTCCATAAGTTATACCTCCCCTTGCAATACATGACTATAAAAGCTCTCTGTAACTATTTTTCTGTCAGCACCTCCGGCAACAAAGGAACTAACCGCCTGTGCGTTAATTTATTTTATCACAAAACTGAAAAAAGCACCACTATAATCTGTTGCGGTTTGCCCGCCCGTCGTATCGTGTGTTACTGCTCACAGGTGCCCTGTAACTATCGTATATCTCCAGCTGAATCCTTTTCAGTTGTTACTGCCCGCAGGCAAAACAAGCCCGCGCAGGATTAGAATTTACATTCCAAAATTCCCGCGCGGACCGGCATGTGTAAGCTATATTATTTATTTCATGTATAAGTTCTACTATTTATTTTGTAATAAAAACTGCTTCAGCATCCCATGATGCCGGCGTACCTGCTCGCAGCTTTCCACATATCCCAGGTCTGACAAATATCTGGAGCCTTCATATTCGCTGCATATATAACCGTCATAGCCGGACGCAGCCAGCCGCTCTAAAACAGCCTCATAGTTTAAGCTGGTTTCTCTGCAATTTTCATCCATCTCATAAAATTTCCCGTGAATATGGAAGAAATACTCCTTATACTTTACGATATTGTCAGGATTTTCATTATTTTCCCGGAAAACCTCGGACATATACCGCAGCTCCAGGGCCTCAGGTTCCTCTTTCTCTAAACAGGTTTTAAGCGTTTCCACGCCCTGCCCTTTTGCAAATGCCAGGTCAATGGCGTCAGATATTTCCCGGCGAACGCCTTTTCTTATAAACCATTCCTTGCGCACCGGATTTGCATATTTAGCAAAAATCCCCATATCGGGAATAAATCCCACAAAGTCCGTCTGCTTTTCCCTGATAAATGCCAGCTTTTCCTCAAACCACGGGGAATCCATGGACAACGGCGGATGGATTTCATAGCCAAGCTTTACATTTAACTGCCGGGCTGCTGGCAGTACAGCCTCTACAACCTTTAAAGAAGTCATTGCCGTAATACGGACACAGGGAAAGCCCAGCCGGGCGGCGATATGCAAATCTGAAATCAGGCTGCGGATATGTTCTTCATCCGGCAAAGGCACATTTCCAATAGGATTCACGCCATTAAATAAATCCAGGCAAACCGGCTCCATATGATATTTTTCAAGCAGCTCATACCAATGTCTTACAAAGCCCTCCTCAAGCCCCGGATAACCGGGAAGCATATAATCCGCCAGCAATTCCACACCGGTAATCCCGGCGGCCGCAGCCTCGCTAAAACAGTCTTCAAGCTTCATAAGCCCCTGGTAATATTCATATAAATACGAGTAAAAGGAAATCCCCCGCTTCAAGCATCCCATGCCAA
Source organism: Clostridiales bacterium (assembly GCA_018369015.1). Taxonomy (GTDB): domain Bacteria; phylum Bacillota; class Clostridia; order Lachnospirales; family Lachnospiraceae; genus Catenibacillus. The sequence goes on from JAGZDD010000017.1 coordinate 6,224, forward strand.
TTCCTCCTGTCAGTCAAAATAAACCGCTTTTCCGGTTTCTGAGGATTTATAAATCGCCTCCAGAATCCGTGTGACAACTAAAGCCTGCTCCGGCTTGACAACGACCTCGCCCTTGCCAAGAATGGCGTCCATAAATACCTTCGCTTCCGTCTGAGCAACATTTCCAATATTTGGATCATCGGACTGAGTGTCCTTAAATTCGGGTTTCTCAATGATACAATGATTATGCTTTACCGTATTAATCCTCAGGCCGTCATTAAAATCAACGCCGGCCTTTGTTCCGCACAGGGTAAACATTCCTGTCTTATCCTCTGCCTTATTTAATGCCCAGCTCGCTTCTACCGTCACCGCAGCGCCGTTTTTCATGGTAACAAAGCCAAAGGCTGAATCCTCTACGGTCATCCTCTCCGGATCCCAGTCGCCATAAACATTCGCCGTATTTTTCTGGTCGCGCAGCTTATGATAGGCCTTTCCGAGGACAACCGCCGGTTCGTAATTGTCCATGCACCACAAGGACAAGTCAAGGGCATGGGTGCCAATATCAATCAGAGGCCCGCCGCCCTGCTCATATTCATTCATAAATACGCCCCAGGTTGGAACACCTCTGCGCCTGAACACATGGGCCTTAGCCACATAGACCTCGCCCAGCTCCCCGGCGTTACAGGCTTCCTTTACATATTGAACATCCTGGCGGTAACGGTTCTGGTAGCCGATCGTTAATATTTTCCCTGTCTCCTTTGCCGCCTCAACCATAGCCTTAGCCTCCTCATAGGTTTTAGCCATTGGCTTTTCGCACAATACATGCTTGCCTGCATGAAGGCTGTCAATCGTTATAAAGCTGTGGGAACGGTTCGGTGTCGCTACAATGACCGCGTCAATTTCCGGGTCCTCCAAAAGCTTCTTATAATCCGTATAAACCTTTGCCCCGGCATTCCCATACGCTTTCGCAAAGCGGCTGGCCCGCTCTTCAATAATATCGCAAAATGCGACAATCTCAATAGAGTCACGCCATGCCATAAGCCCTTTAATATGTTTGCCCTCGGCAATGTTTCCACAACCAATCAATCCATATTTTAATTTATCCACAATACTATCCTTCTTTCTCTCTTTTTTCCTATACAAACGTCAGCATCCGGCACCCCTGACTATCCTCGGCCGGTTCGCTATTCCCCCGGTAAGTCATTAGGCAACGCACCTTATGGCAGCCTGTAGATGCGCCGCCTTCTTTCAGCACCCGGACAATCGCCTGTTTTCCATAAACCCAGCGAATTTTGGCAAAGTTCAACAGCTCCCGGAGCGGATAGAACTTATAGCTATCGACTGAAATTAATATCGCGTCCTTTTCAAACATTTCATCATCCAAAAATACCTGTATTTTTTCAAACAGGGCAATGCTCATCTGGGGGGAATCCGGCAATTCAAACTGAAATTGAAATCCGATAATTTTCCCGTCCGCTTCGACATTAGAAGCCCCGTACTGGCTAATCATATTTCTAAATAACATACATCCACCTCTCATCCGGGCGATTCACCCTTTTACTGCACCGATAGCGATACCTTTCACAAAAAACCTCTGGAAAAACGGATAAATAATGAGAATCGGCAGCACGCCAATCACCGCGATCGCCATCCGCACCGAGGTCGACGGAATCTGGCTCGTATCTACAACAACTCCGCTCTGCGCCCCCATACTGTTCATATATTGGGCGTCTTGTATAATTCGATTCAGAAGATTTTGTATACTGTATAATCTTGACTCTGTCACATAGGTCATACCGTTGAACCAGTCATTCCAATAAGCAATACCCACCAAAAGACCAACCGTCGCAATAATGGAGGTAGACAGCGGAATAACAACCTTCCTGAAAATCTGCATTTCACTGGCGCCGTCCACCTTGCAGGCCTCCACGATTTCATAGGGAATGTTATTGGCAAAATAGCTGCGCATAATAACAACATTAAAAGCATTCATCAGCAGGCTTGGAATAATGAGCGCCCATATCGTATTTTTAATCCCAAGATATTTTGTATAGAAAATATAGGTTGGTACAAGCCCGCCGTTAAACAGCATTGTAAAAAATAAAATGAAGTTGAAAAACGCCCGGTGCGGCAAATCCCTGCGCGACAGCGCCCAGGACATCATCGACGTAATGACAAGGCTTGCCGTTGTTCCTACAAGGGTAATAAAAATTGTAATACCATAAGCATGAATAATCTGCTTTATCTGAACCCCCAGATACTTATAGGATTCCAGACTGAAAACCGACGGAATAAAGGAGTAGCCATTGCGTATCAGCGCATGTTCCTCAGTGAGTGACGCTGAAATCAGCAGCAAAAACGGCAAAAGGCACGACAGGCAGAAGGTCATCACAAGAACATGTCCGATACAGTGACCCAGCCGTAAATTTTTAGAATGTTTTGTCATTATTGCCCCTCCTTTAAAACATACTGTTATCCGCATCCACCTTGCGCACAATCTGGTTCGTGATTAATACAAGTACAAACCCTACCGCAGACTGGTAAAGTCCTGCAGCCGAGGACATCCCTATATCCCCACGCTCCAAAAGTGCCCGGTAAACAAAGGTTGTAATAACGTTCGTCGTATTATATAATGCGCCAGAATTCATTGGCACCTGATAAAACAGTCCAAAGTCTGAATTAAAAATCTTTCCAATCGATAAAATGAACATTGTAATAATCGTTGGCCGGATCAGAGGAATCGTAATCCTTGTAATTTCCTGCCACCGGCTGGCCCCGTCAATCTTTGCGGCCTCGTAGTAGGTTTTATCAATGCCGATAATGGATGCAAAATAAATAATCACAAGATACCCGGCATTTTTCCAGAGATTTACAATGGGTAATATAAAAATCCATTTCCCTGAATCGCTGTACCAGGAAACCCGGTCAATCCCCAGCGGCTCAAGAATACTTTTATTAATAAAGCCCGTATCCGCGCTTAAAAACGCATAGCATATGTAGCTGACAATAACCATGGAAATCATATAAGGAAGCAGCATGGACGTCTGATAAAATTTAAGCATTAGCCTCGACCGTATCTGATTGAAAAAAATAGCTATGGCTACGGCAACGATTGTATTGATTATTAAAAATACCAGATTATATAAAATCGTGTTCCTTGTAATGACAAAGAAATCAGGATTTCTAAAAAGAAATTCAAAATTACCAAAGCCGCACCAGGGGCTTTTTAAAAACCCCTGGTTATAATTAAAGTCCTTAAAAGCCAGGATAACGCCTGCCATAGGAATATAATTATTGATCAGCAAATAAATCATTCCCGGCACAAGCATTAAAACCAACGGAAAATTGCGCCGGTTAAATTTTGTTTTCACTGTGCACCCCTCCATGCATCAAACTGGGCCTGCTTTTCTTTGATGACATCGGACAATCCGGCCTTTTCCAGCTTTTCAAGAAATTCCGGCAATACAGTTTCAGGGTCCGCGACGCCGTATTCTAATGAAGGACGAAATTCGTCAAATACATTTTTCACAGCCGCATATTGGGTCTTTACCGGGGAACTATCAAAAACAAAGCCTCTGGCACAAGATACGATACCGCTGGCATTAAATTCCTCGTACTGCTCCCATATATCAGGGTCATTGCCTTCCCATGGGTGAACTAAAAATTCATTGCCAATCGCTGGAATCTGCTGATAATAATAGTAGCCGGTCGTCGTTGTTGTAAGTCCATTGGCAAAGCTGGCTGTTCCGTCATCATTTAACACGTAGTGGGTGCCCTCAATACCAAGACCGAGCAAATTCGCAATGTCGGCATCGCTGTACATGAGATTTAAAAGCTCCATCGATTTCTGAGGATTTTTCGCATAATAAGGAATTGCGTAGGTTGTTGCCATCAGCGTATTCGTATCGGATATGCAGGGAACGTCATCAAAAGTGAGGACACACATTTCATAGCCTGCGTTTTGTGTCATAATTTTTGCCTGATCCGGTTTTTGAAGGTTTGCGCTGGAAAACAGGCGGCCAGCCTGATTTAAAGAAGAAATTTCATTGACCTGGGTAAGTACATCCGCCCCGATTAAGCCCTCCTCATACCAGCGGTGCATACGCTCCACAAATTCTTTATATTCTTCCGAAACAAATATATTTTCCAGTTTTGTATTTTCACCTGTTAAGTCGGTAATCACTCCCATGGAGTCTACAAGCCGGTCTTTTCCATTCAGAACAGTCAGACCAATGGCAGATTCAATATTGCCGCCAGGTAAATAAGGAATCATATCCGGGTAAGCTTCCTTCACCTTTCTTAACAATTCTTCAAAATCATCCATTGTATGAATGTCTTCCGGAGCAACACCCAGCTCTTCCATAATATCGGCCCGCGCTCCAATGGCAGCGCCCTGGGCAGTTTCCTTGACCGTCGGGATAAGGTAAATTTTACCGTCAATAGCACAGGCGTCGATAACCTCCTGTCCAACAGCGTCAATTATCCCGCTTCCATATTGCTCCAGCAAATCGTTTAACTCATAAAAAGCGCCGTTGGTCGCCATTGTCGTATTGTTGGCGCTGGCTGATGTATAAACTAAATCGACATCCTCCTCTGAGGAAATCATTAAATTCATCTGATCCGCATAGGCCGAGCCGCTGATATATTTAAGCTCTACCTCTGCGCCGATTTTCTCTCTTGTTATTTTGCTGATTTCTTCCGCAACCATATCTTTGTCCGCCGGCTCTGTTCCGTTCAGCGACAAAACCAAAGTCAAATGTTCATATTCCCCGTTATTTTCTGCCTGGGCCGAAGCGCTTCCTAAATCTCCCTTGCTGCCCGCGTCCGACGCGGCGCTTTCCCCAGATGTTCCGCCGCTGCACCCTGCCATTAGAGAAATCACTAATCCTGTTGATAATAAAATACCTAAACTCCTTTTCATAACTTGCGCCCTTCCTTTCATCTTTATTTTGATAGCCTTATTATAGTGGATAATTTAAGCCACGCCCTTAAAAATCAAGACATCCCTCCTTAAAAATCAAGACAACTTTCCCCCGCTTTATTGAAAAAGAAAAGGGCAGATACTATAATCAAACTATGTTCTGAGAAGGGGGGCTTACAGCTTATGGCGGTGATCCGGTCACTAAAATTTAAAATGGTATCTAGTATACTTCTGATTTTCCTCATACTTTTAATACTGCTGTTTTACGACACCTTTTATACAAAAAAATATGTAAAGCAGCAGCTCATCGACTCGGAGCGGGTCGTTGCTTCACTTTACATGGAAAAAATCGACTCTATTTTATCAACATTAGACCAACTGCTTCTGTCAAATATTCATCAGTGGGCGGAGCTTGGCTACCTTATCGACGGGAGCCGGAGCGAAACGGCGCGTGGCTGCGTAACAATGCTTAAAGATATGGAAACACAAATCGCGGCCAACGAGGTTATCCAGTTTTTTTACGCCTATATGCCGGAAAATGACACTTATATTTACCGTACGGGCATTTCTTTTGACCCTCTTTTATCCGGGGAGGTCCAATCATCAATCATTGACCAGACAAAGCCGTCCGCTCCTGACAAGGCTCTGGCCAGAATATATTCCTGGCAGGAAATCAATATCGGCGGCAGGGAATATATTTATCAATCCGGTTCCTATCAAAATTATCAGTTTGGGATGATCTTAGACATTAATAAAATTTTCAGCTCTGACGAATTTTACGCTTATTCCAGAGCCAATACCGTGCCTGTGTTTGTCACCGCCTCCGGTATTCCTCTGAATGAAACAGATTATGTAAAAAATTCCAACATCGAATTTCACTGGGATTTTACAGATTACTATATGACGGGAATACAGGACAATACGATTGTTACCGGCGTTCCTTCGATGAGCGGGGATTTCGGGTTAATGATTTTAATTCCAAATAACCCGGCAGTCTTTAGCGCCTCCCCGACCCACCAGTTTCTTGTCATTACATTTTTGTCCGTACTCATTTACATTGTTATTTTACTTTTGCTTGTCCAGCGCTTTACTTTATCTCCCCTGGCCCGGCTGAAAAATGCCATGCTTTTGGCAGGCAGCGGAAATATTGATATTCAGGTTCCCACGGCGTCTACCTCGGAGGATTTTTGCCAGGCCAACCGTTCCTTTAATCAAATGATCGCCCAAATTAAAGCGCTGAAAATCGAGGCCTATGAGAAACAGCTCGCCTTTAAAAATCTGGAAATCGAACAGTTAAAAATGCAGATTAACCCTCATCTTTTCCTTAATTCCTTAAGCCTTATACGCCAGCTCAACGCCCGGAAAAGCCCCAATGTTTCTAAAGCCGTCCTGGCGCTCATGGAGTGCTTCCGGTATTTTGTCCGGCAAAAGGAGCCTTTTGTCACCTTAAAATGCGAGCTGGAATATACAGACAGCTACCGTTACATCCAAGAGCTGACATTTCCGGGGCGTATTCATTATCAAAGAAATGTGCCCTTTTTCCTGGAAGGGCTTTTCGTTCCTACGATGACGGTTCTTCAATTTATTGAAAATTCTATAAAATATGCCCTGCCTTTAACACAGGAGCTGGAAATTACCATAGACGCCCGGCTTGAGGATATAAATAACCGCTCGTTCCTCATTATTACTATTGAGGACAACGGGCCTGGCTTTGACGAGGAAATTCTTGCCCAGCTTCGTTTATATCAGCCAATTATTGATAAAAATAATAAACAGCACATTGGGATTCTTAATTATGCCAAACGTATCCGCTATTTATATAATGGCACGGCGGATCTCACATTAGCAAATAAGCAGCCCCACGGAGCGCAAATATGTATCAGGCTCCCGGTCATTGAAAATAATAACTGGACAATTCAGGATGGTGGATTAAATGAATTTACTCATAGTTGACGATCAGCCCTTTGAAATTGACAATATCAGGCAAAATATTTCCCTTGAAGATACCGGGATCACTAGTATTGATACCGCGGGCAACGGTGAAGAAGCCAAAATTCTCCTTTTAGATAAGCATATTGATATACTTCTTTGTGATATAGAAATGCCCGTCTGTAACGGACTGGAATTGCTAGAATGGGTACGGGAGCAGGAAATTTCTGTAGAATGTATTTTTCTCACAAATTTTCCCGATTTCGCCTACGCAAAAAAGGCAATCGCCCTTGAATGTCTGGATTATATTTTAAAGCCCCCGTCCGAAGAAAATCTCAATAATGTTTTAAAAAAGGCAATCCAGAAAATCCTTTTAAAGCGGACGCAGTCCATGGAACATCACTATAGCAGCCTGTGGTTTTCCCATCAGCCCTACCTTATCGATACACTGTGGACGGATCTGATTTCCGGAAAAGTGCCGCCAACCCAGGAGGCTGTCCGCCAGAAAATGATCGAATTAAATTTTCCCGGCATGGAGGTAATGAAGGTTTTTCTAATTTTAATCGATACGTCCGAAGCCCAGAATAGCGCTCCCGCCTCGGCGAGCCGCCGTATTATTATAAATAATACGCTCAAGGCCATTGCCCACAATACTGTGCTTAACGATACCGGGTATGGAACGTTCATCGAATATCAGGCGCATTTATATTTTTTAATTGTTTATGAGGAATTTGGACTAGAGCCATCCAGCCTGTCCGGGCGCTGCCAGAAATTTGTCCAGGACTGCAGCCAGATTCTCCATTTTTCCCCTGACTGCTATCTTGGGAAAGAAATCCACTCCTTCCAGCTTAAAGAGCTGGCAGACTACCTTTTGTCTATCCGGCAAAATACGCTGAAAAACAATACCCATGTATTTCCCTTTGGGCTTTGGAAATACTTTAATAACAACACTCCCCTTCCCGACACAGGAATATTAAAAACGCTGCTTGAAAACCATCAATATGAAGATGTTCTCCGCTTTTACAAAGATTATTTCGATCGTATCCGGCACAGCCATGTGATCATCAATCATCAGCTTTTTATAATGAAACAGGAGTTCCTGCAAATTTTTTATGAGTATGCCAAAAACTGTAAAATAAATATGGATTCCTTTTGGGAAATTCCCCAAATTCAGTCTTCCTATTCCCATGCGGATTCCTCGGTCAATGAATTTATCCGTCTTGTGTCCGAATTTATGGACCATGCCAAGGAAACTATCGCCCAGTTTGACCAGCCGGCATCAGTTATTGAGCAGGCCTTTGCTTATATACAGGCACATCTTAGCGAGGATATTACAAGAGAGGATGTGGCCCGGGAGGTATGCATGAATACCGATTACTTTGCAAAGCTTTTTAAGAAAAAAACAGGCCTTCTCATCTCAGAGTATCTTCTTAAGTGCCGCATGGAACGGGCCTGCAAGCTTTTAAAAACCAATATATCCATTTTAAATATCGCCATGGAAACTGGGTTTAACAGCTCTACCTATTTTTCAACGCTCTTTAAAAAATATACAGGAAAAAGCCCCCAGGACTATCGCAGGGAGCTTTGATCGAGCTATACGCGCTAAAAACGAAAGAGCGGGCGCCAAAAACACGCCCGTCCTTTCGCCTTATTAATACTTATTTTGCGTAGTCATAATCCGTCATCGGGTCCCAGTCGCTAAACTCAAATTTGGAAATATCAACGCCGGCTTCACCCATAGCGCGCTCCCATTCTGCCTGTGTATCTTCGGAGAAAGTATCCAGCGCTGCGTCAATATCTGTAATCGAGCCTGCCATAACGCCCTGGACAATCTGTCCAAGGTTTGGAGTAACCTCCTTAACCTTGCTGTAAACGTCTGCTGTTTCAGGATTTAAGGCAAGAGGATCCGGGCAAAGCTTGCCGGAGGACATAGCCAGCTCATAGTATTTGAGCATCATTTCATCCGTCATGGCCTTTTCATTCACACCTTTAATACAGGAAACAAAGCCGCCGTCAGAAACAACCTTGCTCTGATAATCCTCGCCAAACAGCTCGGTCAGGTATAAAGCGGCTGCTTCCGGATGCTCACAGGTTGCAGAAATCCCCATCCATGGCTGCGCACCAATATATGGGTTTCCGCCCTTTGCACCATCATCAGGAACCGGAAGAGCCATAACACCAAAATTAAAATCTGGATTTTCGGCTCTCCATGTAGGAATACACCAGGAGCCCTGGATTAAAAAGCCGGCCTGGCCCTGTGCAAACATAGCGCGGGCAGAAGGAGCGTCAAGATTAATGGAGTCTGGATGTATGGACCCGTCGGCGGATAACTGGGCATATAAGTTCAATGCCTGCTTCATTGCATCACTGGCAAATGGGTTCTTCCCATCAACGACCGACATAACGCCATAGTAGTTGCACTGTGCCCCGGCGATATTTGCAAAGGAACGCAGTTCAATTTCATTTCTTGTCGGAACATTTCCGCTTTCAATAATTCCATAATATTTTCCCTGGCCCTTTTCAGTAATCGTTTTGCAGGCGTCAAGAAACTCTGACCACGTCTGGGGCGGATTTTCAGGATCAAGCCCGCACTCTTCAAAAATATCCTTATTATAGAACATCAGGGAATTAACAATATTCGCAGCTTCCGGAAGGACATAAATTTCTCCGTCAATTGTTGTAACACCTTCGTTTAATGCCCCGGTTTCAAAGGAATCAATAAATTCCTGGGAAAGATACGAAGTCATTGGCTGATACCAGCTTTCGGAAACGGCTGTGCTCAGCTTCACGCCGCTTGGCAGAGAAAACAAGTCTGGTGCATCCCCGGATTTAATGGCCGTCGTCAATGTCTGTGTCAACTGGTCGCCGGAAAGCATTGTATATTCAATCTTTATTTCCGGGTGGCGTTCCATAAATTCCTCATTAAACACCTTACGGCGTTCCTGGGTACTGTCGCTGCTGTCCATAACGCGCAGGGTAATCGTTTCCCCGCTGCCTGCCGCCTGGCTTTCAGCGTTTTGCGCAGCCTCCGTTCCACCGGCTGCCTGGCTTTCTTTTACAGCACCATCATCAGCGGCCCCACTGTTTCCTGTTGTCTGGGAATTTCCCCCGCCGCAGGCAGCCAGGCTGGCAGCCATTGTCAATGCAAGTCCAATACTAAGTAACTTTTTCATAATAAACCTCCTTCATTTATTCTGGAACCAAAGCTTATGTCCATCTGGCACAACGCCGGACTGACCCAAAATCCTGGCTCCATTATTGGAAATTGCTCAGCTCTTTACCGCGCCGGCAATGCCATTCACAAAGTATTTTTGTAAACATATAAAAACGATAATAATTGGTAATACAGCGATTGTTGCTCCAGCCGCAATACCTGTCCAGTCTACCACATGTTCGCCCTTAAGAGCATACAGCCCTACGGCCAGTGTCCGCAGATCCGGCTTACTCAGTGTCAGAACGAGGGGGAGCAAAAAGCTGTTCCATGTCCATATAAACTGCATAATAACAACGGTGACGATGATCGGTTTTGAAAGCGGGAACATAATTTTCCAGTATGTCTGAAAGAAGCCGCAGCCGTCCACAATAGCCGCCTCCTCCATTTCTTTGGGAAGCCCCGAATAAAAGCTGGAAAACAGCATTAAAAATAAAATATGGCTTCCGCCGCACTCTGCAATAATCAGGCCCAGAAGGTTATTTGTCAGATGCATACCATTTAACAACTCATAAATAGGAATGATCGTGAAGGTCAGCGGGATGGTGATGCTGGCCATAAACACGCCCAGCAAAACCTTTTTCCCCGGGAATTTATACCGGCCCAGGGCATATCCCGCTGCAGAGGTACACAATAATACGATAATCACAGCGCAAACAGTAACGATAATTGTATTTAAAAAATACTGGCTGAAATTTGCATTGTTCCAGGAGCGTATAAAATTTTCAAAGGTTGGATTCTCAGGAAATATTTTCAGGCCGCTGCCCCAAAATTCATCCTGTGTTTTAAAAGAAGCCGTTATCATCCAAATAAATGGATATACCCAGATAAACGCAAAAACAGTTAAAATAATGTACAGGATTGTTTTGACGGCCGTTCGTCTTACTTTAGTTTTCAATCTTGTCAGCCTCCTTTAATCCACACGGTGTTTACCCGCTGCATTTTTCAGCATATTCGCAATAAATCCGACTAAAATGATACACAGGCCAAACAACATCGCTGCTGAACTGGCATAGCCAAGGCGGGGCATCCCAACAGAGCTGGCGTAAGCGGTACGGTATACAAATGTTCCCATAACATCCGTTGCAAAGTATGGTCCTCCGGCGGTCATTGTCTGCACAATATCAAATACCTTCAGAGAATTAATAATTGCCAGCAGCGTAATCACCGCTCCAATAGGAAGAATAATAGGCACTGTGATCCGCCTGAAAATCTGCCATTTATTAGCCCCATCAATTTGTGCGGCTTCAATCAGATCATGGGGTACACTCTGAAGCGCAGCCAGCCAGTAAATCATATAAATACCGACATCCTTCCATACCCCAATCAACGCAACTGTCGGCAGCGCCGTACTTGCCTGTCCGAGAAAGTTAATCGTCTTTTGGGCGCCAAACGCCTGCATTGCCGCGTTAATAGCGCCTGTAGGACTCCATATAAACAGCATAATAATACCTACAATCGACGCCGTTGTAATAACAGGAAGAAAAAATAATGTCCTGTACGCGCCCCGCAGCTTAAGTGTCTTTTCATTCACCAGCACAGCCAGTAAAAGCGAAAGAACAATCAGCAAAGGTACGGAATACAGCATATACTTAAAGCTATTGACAAAAGCATTCCAGAACCATTGATCTGAAATCAGCTCTTTAAAGTTGGACAGCCCTATGAATGTCTTATCCGTACCGATGCCGGACCAGTCCAGTGTGGAATAATAAATACTCGACAAAATTGGCCATGCCTGAAATCCAATGTAAAACAATGTTGTCGGCAATACAAATATCCAGCACCAAATATACAGACGTTTTTTCCTCTGTGCATGCAAGAGAATCCCTCCTTAAATTATTTCTTTTTTAGAATAAATCTAAATATATATCCGGATTTATTTAATCCATATATACTATATTAATTTTTCGTCTAAATGTCCATATTTTTTTTGAATATTTTTATTTTTTATATATTTTTCACTATTTATCTATGCCTTTTATAGTAAAACTCTCCAATTTACAAATCTAACAAAAAAGGTTATATTTTTTATAGATATTAATTTTTTAAACATGTTTTTCAAGGATACAATCCGCATTTTACTTAAAATACCGACATTTTCTAAAATTCACTAAGCTCATATTACTTATTTTTTAGAAATAATAAAGCAAGGAGGAGAAGAACTGTGATAAAGTTACATTTCAATCAGGAACCTGATTGCGAAACACTGTGTTTCGCCCGGCGGGAGCTTGAAAACTATCTTCAAAAGATGCTTATGTCCAGCACAGACACCGAAGAAATCATCCACATTTCCATGACCGTCAGCGACAGCCCTAAAATTTCCAATGATTTTATTCCCGCTTTGGATGACTGTTTTCATATTTATGCCGCACCTGATCATATAGAAATTACTGCATCAAATTCCCGCGCCGTCCTCCTGGGCGTTTACAGGCTTTTGACACAGTTAGGCTGCCGCTTTCTCATGCCGGGCCAGGCCCACGAAATTGTTCCCCATATCTTTGCAAAACAGCTCCGGGCCGATATTACCGAAAAAGCTGCTTTCCGGCACCGCGGCGTTTGTATTGAGGGGGCCGACAGCCTCGAAAATGTCCTGGATTTTATCGACTGGCTTCCGAAGCTGGGGTATAACTCATTTTTTCTTCAGCACCTGGAACCGGAATCTTTCCTGAATCATTGGTATTTACACACCTTCAATCCAATGCAAAAGGAAGAACACCTTTCCAAGGCTGCCATGGAAAGCATGTACCGGCAAATCGACAGCGCTCTTGCCTGCCGCTCTATTTTGCACCACCGCGTCGGACATGGCTGGACATGTAAGGCAATTGGCTTTGACCATGCCTGTATCCAGGCCGGCCCGCCTTCTCCGGAACAAAAAAAGCTTCTAGCCATGGTTAATGGCCAAAAACTTTTTTGGGAAGGCGTTCCTTCAAATACGAATTTGTGCTATTCCGAGCCAGAGGCACACCGCGCCTTTGTCCAGGCTGTCACAGACTATGCCGTACAACACACGGAAGTCGATTATTTACACGTATGGCTCGCCGATGAATATAACAATGTATGCGAATGTGAAAAATGCCGGCAAACAACACCCTCGGATCTCTATATCCGCCTGCTCAATGACATTGACGCTAAATTAACAGAAATGCATTTGAAAACGCGCATTGTGATGTTGCTTTATACAGAACTTTTATGGCCGCCCAGAGAGGAAAAGCTAAAAAATCCCGGCCGCTTTACATTAATGTTCGCGCCTATTACACGAACCTTTGAGCGTTCCTACGATGAATGTGGGGATATACCGCCAGTACCGGTTTACCACCGTAATAAAATTGAACTGCCCAATACCCTTGAAGAAAACATTTCTTTTCTCCAAGGCTGGCAGAAAATGGCAAGCCTGGATTCCTTTGACTATGATTACCCGCTGGGCCGCGCCCACTATGGCGACCTTGGCTATTACCATATTGCCCGGATCATTTTCCGGGATATAAAGGCGCTTTCCAATCTCAAACTAAATGGCTATATTAGCTGCCAGGAGCTAAGAGCGGCATTTCCCAATGCTTTTCCCGGTTATATTATGGGAAAAGTCCTGTGGAACAGGAATATTTCTTTCGAGGCTCTTGAAGAAGAATATTTCAGCGCACTGTACGGCCAGGAATGGCAGGCGGCCAGAGATTATTTACGGCACTTATCCCAGCTATGCTCCTGCGATTATTTTAATGGTATCGGCCCCCGGTATTCCCCGCAGCTTGCGCTGCGATTTCAGGAAGCCCAGACTCATGTCCGTGCATTTAGCGGCACAATTTCTTCCAATATTAAAATGCACAGCGGAATCGTTAAAACTGCATGGCACTTGCTTGACTATCATGCTAAATACTGTAAACTGTTATTAAAGGCCCTTGCCGCGCTTGCCGCAGGGCAAAATACAGAGGCACAACAGGCATGGAACTCTGTAATGCAGTTGATCCGCAGACATGAGAATGACTATCAGCCCTATCTTGACGTATACCGGGCTCTTGAAGTAGCGACAAAATATACCGGATTTGAGTTAGACATGCCTCGCCAGAAAGGACTCAATTCATGTTGATCAAACAAAAATATTCCTGGCAGCACCTTTCCAACAGCTCACGTATCCTCCGCCAGATTTTTCGCAGCCAGCCTATATCCCGTTCTGAAATCGCCGAAGCATTGGGCTGCCCCAGCTCCCTTGTCACAAGCGTCACCGCTTCCCTCATTGAACAGGGAATTATACAGGAGCTTGGAAAAGCTGAAAAAACAGAGGATAATATGCCCGGGCGCAGGCGCCTTGTTCTTGGCATATGCCCGGACGCCAGATATAGTATCGGGGTTGAAATCGGCATCCGCCATTTCAGATTTTATATCACAAATCTGTCCGGCCATGTATTAAAAGAAATATGCTACGCGCCCAAAGAGGAACAGATCGCCCATGTGAATAACACCATCGCAGACGGCGTTTCCCAGCTTATCCGGGCAAACATCGTACCGGAGCATAATATTATCGGCGTTGGCGTCGCGCTTCCCGGACACCTCAATCTCCAAAGCGGACATATGGTTTCCCATTCCTCACTCTGGCAGGATTTTAACATAGGCAAACTGGAAGCCGCGCTTGGAATGAAGGTTACTGCCGAAAACAATGTCCGGTCCATGGCCTATGAAAAATATTTATTTGACAGCCGCAACTGCCCAGAAGATTTCGCCCTGCTCCATGCAGGAGCCGGAATTTTCTGCGCTGCTTTCCGTTCAGGAATCCTCAGTGAAGGCGGCTATACATCCGGCGAGATCGGACATACCATTGTAAATCCCAACGGGCTTCGCTGCGAATGTGGCAAAGCGGGGTGCCTTCAAACGTACACAAGTGAAAGCTGGCTCCTTAGGAAAGCCCGTTCGGCCTACCAGGCATTCCCAAATTCTGTTTTTCACCGCATTGCAGACAGTGAAGATAAGCTGACCCTTGATCATCTTTTATATGCGTACCAGCTCGGAGAGCCATTTGCCATACAGGAGCTTAGAGAGGCTCTTTACTATCTCTCTATTGCGGCCGCCAACAGCGCCATCGTACTTGGAGTGCCTAAAATGTACCTCAATAGCCGAATGTTTCAAAATGAAATGCTGCGCCAGGAATTTCTTTCATTTATTGAAGCTCAGTTATCCTTCGTCAATAACGTATGCGACCAGGATATTGAAATTTTGCCCTTTAAATCCTCCAGAGCCGCAGTAGGCGCGGCGGCTCTGGCAATTGACCGTCTTTTTATCAGCCATTGCTTTTAGCAAAAGCCCTTCGCAAAGGATATGTCTTAAGTCTGTGAGGGGCGCGGCAGCCATTGGAAAGGAGCCATGATAAGAATACTATGGAAAACCGATTTATATTAAATGTCATTCACCGGCCGGAAATGGTGCCGGAATATGCCGAAAAAGTTACCGGTCACGGCAAAGAAGAAGATATTGGCCGGAAAGCACTCCTCACAGAAAGCCTGGATATATTCAAAACCCAACAGGCCATTGCCCATAAGTACAAAATTAAAACAACGATACAAATGACCTATGCCAGCCTTTTTAACGGCGAGGCAGTGGCACTGGCCAAGGAACACCATGAAAAGTATGGCGACGAAATTGCCCTGTCTCTTCTCGGGCTTCCCTGCAAAGAGTTTCGTGAAAAATATAAGACAAAAGATTTTTGTATCTGGATGTTTTCCATGGACGATAAAAAAGCGATTGTAACAGACGTTTTCGAGAAATTCCATGAACAATTTGGTTTTTACCCCGAATCTACCGGAAGCTATTACATGGATGCGGATTTAATCAACTTTATTAAAGAAAAATATCCCAGCATTAAATGTGCGGTTGCCACATGCTGGGAGGAAGGGCCTAAGGCCTATCATACCTGCAATAATTCCTGGTACACGCTATTTGACGGAGGGCCATGGAACCCATGGATTCCATCGAAGCAAAACACTCATGCGCCTGCGGCAAATGCCGGGGAGGACAGCGGTATTGTGGCCATTCCTCATCTTTCCAGGGATCTGCTTGCCTGCTTCGACGGCAATGGCTCGAATTTCGGCACACATCCCCAAAATGTGCTCCGAGGTATGATTTACAAGCCAGGCCATTTTGATAAAAACGGCGTTTACAGCGGACAGGAATACCCTTATTTGTACAATCTTATTGATCAGTACCGGAGCCTTGGCCAATATAATAATGGCTACAGCTATAATATGATGTTTGTCGGCCCCGGCTGGATGAATAAAATGGGCCGTTGGGAGGCGCCCTATGAACTGCTCCTCCAAAGCTATGAGGATGGCATGGCCTATTATTCCAAGCTAAAGGAAGAGGGCAGTCTGGAGGATATGACTATGGCTGAATTTGCGGATTTTTACCGTTCAAGCCATACCTATACCCAGCCGGAGTGCGCTCTCTGGCGCGACATCCTCTATGGCTCAGACAAGCAATATTTCTGGTATGCAGACCCTTATATGCGCTGTTGCCTGGATATGAACCAGGGCGGCGCCATGATCGACCTGCGCCCCTATGCGGCTAAGCTGTACTGGCCCGTAGGTATCGGCACTCCTCATGTGCAGGATACCAGCTATCCCTTCCTTATCCAGTCCAATTACCGGGCAGGCTATTTTACCCATTATGCCGGAGAAGGTACGATTAAAAGCTGTAAACTGACATACAAGGGAGAGGAAGTTGACCTGTGTCTGTGCCGCACCTGGGCGCATTATAAAGAAATAAATAACAGCAGGATTATTACCCTTGACCCGGTGGAGATTCAATTTAGCGATCTTAAAATCAAGCTCGTCAGCAGCTTTGAATTTGAGGAAGGTTCATCTGCTGTCAAAACCGTCCGGCGTATTGTAGAAAGCAGTATTCCCGATGCAGTCATTGAGCTTAATGAATATATGACTGCCTGCTATGGAACAACAGAATATCCTGAAGATATGACCGGTATCACTCTGGCATTAGAATACGAAAATACCTGCCGCAGTATTTCTTACGCATACAAATGCCGTGAAGATGTCATCACATGCAGCAGCGCGGATAAGGGCTGCCCGGATAGCAGCGGCACAGATAGGGGCAGCACGAATAACAGCGGCGCTTTTGCTTACGCCCTTATTCCCGCGATTCAGACAAAGGTTACTTTAGGGTATGGAAGCCTCTATACTAAGGCAAACCAGTTCATAAATACAGAGGCCGCCATGGAAAGTCAGGCTGTTGGCGGGAATCCTTCCAGGATGCCCATGGCTATTGCCAAAGCCCCAAATGAATACTCTGTTTACTATAAGGAAGGATACGGATTCAGCCCTATGTTTACGCTGGGTATCCGCAAAGAAATCAGGGAAAACGAGGAGGTAAGCACATGGCTCAGGCTGGAAAAGGCAAATTAAATTTCCGTTGTCCATCATGCTTCATGCGTGATCTGGACATAGATATGTTTTTTGATGAGAATAAAAAAGAATATTATTGCCTTCGCTGCTGCTATACTGGCAGCGAGGAGGATGTTGTAAAGAAAAACCACATGGCCCGCTTCCGCTACCGGGCCATGTTAAAGCGCTTTAATACATTCGATGTTCCTGAAAACTTATAACCCCCGGTTTCTGCCAGGCCCGCGTTCTGCAGGAATAAAACGATAGCGCCTATACCCTATTTCTCAGAAATTCATTTATCGTAAGTAACAGTTCAGCCAACCGGGAATGATGGACTAAAAATCGTGTTTACACGATTTTTAGCCTATTGTTCCAGGCTGAGGAAGCGCCAGGTTATGGACAAAGGCAGCCGCGAAGCGGCGGAAAGCGCGTTAGCGCGGCTTTGCAAATGGTGCGGCCTGAACTGTTACTATCGTAAAAAATATTTTCCCCAACTCTTGACAAAGAGTCAAAAAAGTGCTGCCACGCAATGTAGCAGCACTTTTTTATGAATCGTTATCAGCCTTCAATGGAAATATATTTCTTTTGTTCTACAGCCTTTGCATCGGCCTTCGGAACGGAAAGCTTTAAGATACCATCTTCATATTTGGCCCGTATATCCTCCTGATGGATACCTTCGCCAACATAGAAGGTTCTTGCACAGGTTCCGCTGTATCTTTCCTGGCGGATAAGCTTTCCTTCATCATCTTTTTCATCTTTATCAAGCCCCTTGGCTGCCCGGACAGTTAAATAGCCGTCCTTAAGTTCTGCGGTAATCTCATCTTTCTTAAAACCAGGAAGGTCTATATCCAGCTCATAAGAGCCATCCAACTCGCGGACATCCGTCTTCATAAGGTTCTTTCCGTGTTTTCCATAAAGGACATTCCTTGGTGCAAAGAAATCATCATTAAAGAAATTATCAAAATCATCAAACAAATTTTCTCCAAAAATACTAGGCATCAACATAAATCATTCCTCCATTCTGACTTTATATCAAACATCATGTTAAAAAAGATTTTATTCAAAATCCTATTTACTCAATGGTAATATAATTTTTCTGTTCCACGGCTTTGTTATCCTTTTTAGGTACAGACAGCTTCAAAATTCCGTGCTTAAATGTAGCCCGGATCTCGTCCTGCGTCAGCCCGCTGCCAACATAGAAGCTTCTTGAGCAATTTCCAGTATAGCGTTCCTGACGGATATACCGGCCGTGATGCTCCTTCTTCTCCTTTTCCAGATTCTTTGCTGCCGCTATGGTCAGATAGCCATTATCCAATTTAATCTGAACATCCTCCTTCTTAAATCCCGGAAGGTCAATATCCAGTTCATAGGAATCCTTGGTTTCCCGAATATCGGTTTTCATCATATTCTTTGCATGTTTTCCATACAGAGGATTATGTCTGCCGAAGAAATCATCATCGAACCAATCATCAAATAAATTCTCTCCAAAAATACTAGGCATTAACATAAATCATTCCTCCATTCATTATTGACTATGAAAGCCCCGGATACGCCGCTAGGCACATATCCGTTTATATCAATTATTATTAACACTTCTTTATGAACCTCTCAGGAAATCTTTTCTTATTTTTGACCCCCTTTCTTTGTTCTATATGTAATATAACACTTATTATTAGCACTGTCAAGAGGTGAGTGCTAATTTTTTGTGAACTTTTTGTGATTTCATAATTTATCTTATAATTCGCAAATTAAATCATATTTTTTTATAAATCAGCAAACTATTGCTAAACAAGCAGACAACGCTTTAGCGACCATCCATCTTTACGTGTATATACGCATACAACCCGGAAGGCTTTTTATCTCTCTGGAAATTCAGCGTAATTTACGATGAAAGTTATCAAGCGGGCAGGCACAGGGGCAAGTAAACTTACCCCTGTGCCTGCACATTTGATAACCCCAAGGTATGAGCACGAGTTACTGTCAGGCAACGGAAAGCGCTACGCTGCGTGCCTGTGACACGTGTTTAGCGCCGACCGAAGTGGAACGTAGACATACTTTGGGTCAGGATTGCGGGGTGCTAAGCGCCAGTGTTGCTGCGTGCCGGTGTTGCTAAGCGCCAGTGGCGCTTGTCCGGCAACGACCGAAGCGGAGCGTAGACCACGCGTCCAGCAACGACCGAAGTGGAACGTAGACCGCTTGTTAAGCACCGACCGGAGCGGCAGCGGAGACTACGCAGGCACGGAGCAATCTTGAACTTTCATTTATAGTGATGCCACCGGACGGCGGCATATCCGAATACCTCGGAACAGGATTGCGGATGTTAAGCGCCAGTGTTGCTGCGTGCCGGCGGTACGTGTCCAGCAACGTCCGGTGCGGCAGCGTAGACATCCCTTAGGCAAAACGGAAAGCGCAAATGCTGGCAGCCGATAGCAAAGTTCCGGTGTCCATGTGTCCAGCAACGTCCAAAGTGAAACGTAAGCATACCGTCGTTGATTGCAAGAGTGTGTCGTACAGAACAATCAGCCTTCATGCGTGATCTAAACGCGCGTAGCGCGGTGTGAAAGTTTTTTATGAAATAAAAACAGCCGCTACATACAGCGGCTAAAAAGTTTTACGCTATAAAAAACACAATGTTTAACGTTCCAACGGCACCAAAATTAAATGTACACTTTACGAATACAAATATTTCAGAAACGGACTCCTGCGCAGGAACAGACTAATAAGGAACTGCAAGAACAGCCAACATGGTGTATCTCAATCCACAGGCTCCTCGCGGAGCCCGACAGATTTTTTTCAGCTCGATTTCTGAGCTGTGTGATTTCAATCCACAGGCTCCTCGCGGAGCCCGACTGTACTGGCAGAGAGTTTCGGGTTCGATTTCGCAATTTCAATCCACAGGCTCCTCGCGGAGCCCGACGAAGATGGGCGTTGAGTTCCGGCTGGAGAGGCAGCAATTTCAATCCACAGGCTCCTCGCGGAGCCCGACGCAAATCCTTCTTTGCCGTATCTTCCCCATTTACTTATTTCAATCCACAGGCTCCTCGCGGAGCCCGACTATGGGTTTAAGCCACCCACCCCAAAAGGCATAATTTCAATCCACAGGTTCCTCGCGGAGCCCGACGAATGCGACGATCACTAATATTGACCGGAGCGGATTTCAATCCACAGGTTCCTCGCGGAGCCCGACGCAAAAACATCTAACTTTCATTAGCTTCTTACAAAAATAATTATACAATATATCTATACAAAATAACTAGCCCTAAACCTTAAATTTTTCCATACAATATTTTTATGCAAATTTGTATATTAATTTTGGTGCGAATCCCCTGGGGGATTTCTGTTTGCTTCAGGTTCGCACCTGGCATAATATATCGCTAATTAACCATGCTCCCCCAATTAAGGCAGCTTCCACCGCCCAATAAAATCCTCCACACTTTTGTTCTTGCTATCCGAAAGCCAGAAAGCCCCAAGCTTTACCGGCTGTAAAAAATCAATAGGAATCATGTCTACCGAAGCCTCCTGGCTTAAAACATGGCTTTCATTCACTAAAGCAGAGCCAATTCCAGTCTGTACCATCGGTACAATACAATCAAGTGTTTCCTCCATAACCCCCGGCCAAAGCTGAGCCATGCGCGCTGCCACAGAGGCCATTTGACTGCGCGGAAATGAAGAAGCCTTCGGAATCATTACCGGGCGTATACGCGAAAATTCTTCAAGGGATTCCCGGTTAATTATTTGAGGGATTTCCGGCGCATAATCACGATTAACGGCCAGACAAAGCGCTTCCTGCCCTAAAAATAATCTACTATATCCTTTAAATGCGTCGTCGACCCACATCAGCGATACCGCAACATCAATATCACAATTTTCCAAAGCTTTTTCCAGACTATTAAAATCATACTGCTGTATAGTCATATAGTAATTCTCATCCCGCATACTGCGCATAATTGCAATCAGCCGTGGAGCAAGCACCTGATCCTTAAGCACACCTAGCTTCAATCTCCGAGTTTTGCCAATATCCATCAAATGGGCCGAAAAAAATAAGGCTTCCAGCTCTTCTAGCTTTTGCGGTAATTCTTCATATAAATGCCTGCCGGCAGCGGTCAAAATTAATGTATTATGCTCTCTAACAAACAGCTTCGCCCCCATTTCCTCCTCAAGCCCCGCAATCTGGCGGCTGACGGCTGGCTGGCTGACCGCAAGCTCTGCGGCAGACTCAGTAAAACTTAATGTCCGCGCAACTGAGCAGAAGGTTTTTAACTGTGCCATATTCATAAAAGCTTCCCCCCTTTACATAAAACTGTTTGTACATGCAGTAAACGATAATTCTTGATAGCAGTACTAATCTTAAACACCTCTAGAATACACACATTCTTTTTGTCAGTCAATATGCCTCCTATATCCTAATGTTTTTTCCCGGTTGGAACCGCATAAAACCTTAAAGCTGCAAACAGGCAAACACCATCCTGCAGGCAAACCTTCGGCGGATTTTTGACATCGAACCCCTAGTATCATAACATTATCGAATAATTTTCGTAAATTTCCATGCATTTTTGTTATACGCATATACCTACTTTACGTTTGTCATTACATGTACCTGGTGATACCATAAATACATACATAACTATTTACCCTGCTGTTTCGGATTCACAGCTAATATGGCTAAATTCCTGTAGCAGCTTACCGCCTGCGGCCGTCAATATTACGTAACTATTCATCTGTATATCTCAGATTCACGCAGCTACCACTGCTCACCGCCGCTATAGCGGCTGAATCTCCGATTCAGGCTAGGGGCCCCTATATCTGAGGATGACAAAACCTCTCTGCAAGCCAGCTTGCGGTCTACGCTCCGCTCCGGTCGGCGCAGGACAGACGTCCACTGGACGTCTTGCGCCAAAGTTTGCCCTCCTCAGCCGTACGGCTGAATAGTTACAATATTACAGATCAAAAAGGAGTTTTATTTATGCAGTCCTACGAACATTTATTAAGTCCAGTGACAATACGCGGCAAAGTTTACCGTAACCGTATGCTTGCCGCACCTACAGGCTTTTTCAGCTTTGCAAAAAAACTTGGAGAACCCTATGACCGTATGCTTAAGGAGCGTGCAGCCGGAGGCTTTGCATCTGTCTGTTCCGGTGAAATTACCGTCAATGATACGGATGCCGCAAGAGGCTTCGAGGATGTGGACATTCCCGATGAAGCCGGCGAATTTTTCCCTCTGGCCCAAAAAGCAGCACGCATTATCAAGGAAAACGGCGCTATTGCCATGATGGAATTATCCCATCTCGGCTCTATCGGAGATCCCCACCCGAAAAACGCCCATCCATGGGGACCTGTCACATTTACCAAAAAAGACGGTACTAAGGTCATTGGTTATACCCGAGAAATGATGCAAAAAACAATTCACGACTTCTGCGCCTGCGCTGTTTACGCCAAGGATGCAGGATTCGACGGCGTACTCATCCACGGCGGCCACGGATGGCTGTTCAGCCAATTTTTCTCCCCCCTGGAAAATACACGTACCGATGAATATGGCGGAAGCCTTGAAAACCGTATGCGTTTCCCGCTGGAAATTCTTAGCGCCGTGCGCAAAGCTGTCGGTGAGGATTTTCTGATTGAGCTTCGCATATCTGGTTCCGACCGCTGGCCAGGAGGAACAAGCGCTGAAGATATGGCAGAATTTTCCACACATTTGTCCGGGCTTGTCGATATTCTCCATGTGTCCTCCGGCCATTATTACCGCTCCTACCGCACCCTGGAATTTTCGAGCCTTTATACCCGTCACAACTGCAACGTTGATACCGCGTCCGTCATCCGTAAAAAATGCCCCCGGGATGTAAAGCTGGGCGTCATCGGCGGCATTAATTCCCCGGAAGATGCAGAAAAGCTTCTCGCTGACGATATTGTTGATTTTATCATTGTCGGAAGGCAGGCATTTGCGGATCCTGAATTTATGAACAAGGTTGCCGCCGGCCGGGCCGATGATATTAACCGGTGCGTGCGCTGTATGCGCTGCTACTCCGGTTCCCATGAGCATAAAAAAGAGCTGGAATATCTGGAGAAATATCATATTACAAAAGACATGGAGCTGGCCCGTGACGCAAAGCGCGCAGCCTGCCACAAATACCACGCCTACTGTACGGTCAATCCGGTAACTTGGGGAATGGGCTTTTGCGAACGGCCGGAATTTCCTCCGGCTGAAAGCCCGAAAAAGGTTCTTATTATTGGCGGCGGTATCGCCGGCCTATCTGCGGCAAGATATGCCTGTGACCGGGGCCATCATGTCACCTTGGTTGAGAAAAGCGGACGCCTTGGAGGAATTTTATATTTCCTCGACCATGACAAGGCCAAATACGACTTAAAAAACTTCCGTGATCTTATGATCCGGCGTGTGAAAGAACGGCCCATTGAAGTTCTTTTAAATACAACAGCCGATGAAGCCTTTATTAAAAACTCGGACGCAGACGTTATCATGCTCGCCCTTGGATCTAAACCGGCAGTGCCGCCGATTCCCGGCATAGAAAAAGCGCTGCCGGCCCAGGATGCCTATGGCAAAGGCAGCGACTTAGGACACAAAGTTGTTGTTTTGGGCGGCGGTATGGTCGGCGCGGAAACCGCCATTGAGCTGGCCGAGGAAGGCTGTGACGTTACCATTATCGAAATGGCCGAACGCCTTATACTTGAGGCCCGCAACATGTCCTTTACCTGCGTCATGGACAAAATGGATGAGCTTGGAATCCACGCTTATGTCAATACCCGATGTCTTGAAGTCATGGAGCACGGCGTCAAGGTTCTTGGCGAGGACGGCGCCGCCTTTACAGTTCCAGCCGACAGCGTTGTCTGCGCCCTGGGTTTAAAAAGCCTTTCCGAAGAAGCTGACAAGCTGCTCAAGGCAGCCCGCAGCGGCGTTAAGGTTGTCACCCTTGGCGACTGCCACGCTGTTGACCGCATTGGCGACGCCAATTTAGACGGCTATATCGAAGCAAACATGATTATATAAATGCCGCAATTAGCCATCAGCCATAGCCGTATAAGCACCAGGCATAACATTCTCAGCATGAGAACTGCAAACAAGCCGGCCAGCAACGCATGTCCGGCAAAGAAAAACATTTACCTATAAAAATCGTAACTATTCGGCCATGCCATCTCAGATTTGCGCAGCTAACGCTGCTAACCGCCGCCAACAAGGCGCATCTCCGATTCGGGTTAAGCGCCCTATACTTAAGGAGGGCAAAATCACTCTGCAGGCCAGCTTGCGCTAAAAGTTTCTCCTCCTCAGCCGCATGGCTGAATAGTTACTGAAAATACGCTTTCCAGATTCACATTTTTAATACGCTTGTTACTATTCACGGCTTTGCCGAGAATAGTAACTTCTCAGGCTCATTTAGAGTTTTGTGCGCACCCGTTGACGCTTCACTTCCGCGCAGATTCAAATTCCTGTGCAACAGATTTTAACAATGACCGTATATCCAAATGCTGAGGACAGACGGTCTCGCATTTTCCGCACTGAATACAATCCGACGCCTTTCCTCTGCGGACTGTATGGACATTATTATAATAATAATCCGTATTCCAGTCATTATAGATTTTTTTCGTATTCATACATGCAAAAAGATCAGGAATTGAAATATGCTTTGGACATCCGTCCGTACAATAGCGGCAGGCTGTACATGGAATCAGTTTTTTTGAGCGAAAAATTTTACGCACTGTGTCTACTGCGGCCATTTCCGGTGCCGAAAGCGGCCTGAAAGCTTTCATAAAGCTAATATTATCCCGCAGCTGCTCCAAATCGCTCATCCCTGAGAGCACCATCATTACTCCGTCAAAGCCGGCGGCAAATCTTAAAGCATAGCTGGCAAAGCTGGAATCACCCAGAGCTTTAAACACCGCCCCCGCCTCCTTGGGAAGCCTCACAAGATTGCCGCCCTTTACCGGCTCCATAACAATGACCGGCTTGCCAAATTTCCGGCAAACCTCATAGCATTTTTTACTTTCCACAACAGGGTCATCATAATCCACATAATTAAACTGAATCTGGACAACCTCAATCTGGGGGTATTCCGTCAAAATCTGCTCAAGCACCTCTGCTTTATCGTGAAAGGAAATACCAAAATGCCTGAATTTTCCCTCCGCCATAAGCTCTAAAGCCGTTTCATAGGCCCGGCACCGCTTAAATTTGGCGTAAAGCTCCGTGCTCTGGGCATGCATGAGGTAAAAATCAAAATAATCCACCCCGCAGGCTTTAAGCTGCTGCTCAAACAGCGGGCGGACCTCTTCCTCACGGTTAAAAAAATGAGTACTCAGTTTGTTTGTGAGTACATAGCTTTCACGCGGATAACGCTCCGTCAGGCACCGGCGCAGCGCAGCTTCGCTTTTCTGGCTGACATATCCGTGGGCTGTATCAAAATAATTAAAGCCTGCTGCCATAAATTCATCGACCATTTCAGAAAATACGTTGAAATCCACGTCCTCCCCACACATCGGCAAACGCATACAGCCAAAGCCAAAATTCTTTTTTATCTTATCCATAAACATCATCCTCCTGTGATTTTTAACATAAAGCCCACATAGCATAAAGCCCACACTTGAAATAGGGCAGACGATATGCTACCATTAAACCAATCATACAACCCGGTTGTTACTACCGGTCAAGAACAAATGGAAAAAAGGAGGTATTTTTTTGTACACAATGAAGCAGGCGTGCCAGCAGGTCGGCATGACCTATGAAACACTGAAATTTTATTGTAATGAAGGGCTTATACCCAATGTCAAACGGGATAAAAATAATTACAGAATTTTTGATGACAGGAATATTCAATGGATTAAAAATCTTAGCTGCCTGAAAAAATGCGGCATGAGTATTGAAGATATGAAACGTTATCTCAGCCTTTGCCTTGAGGGACCGGATTCCATCCCCGAGCGCAGGCTTATGCTGGATAAGCAAAGAAATTATTTGATTGGCAAAATTAAAGAGCTTAATGAGTATGTGGACTATATTGACTGGAAACAGCAGCTTTACAGCGACATGCAGGCCGGAAAAATTGCATACCACAGCAACCTTATCCCTTCGGAGGAGCGCCAATGAAAAAGCTGTTAAATGCTTACGGCACTTTAATCCTTCCAGGGCTTTTGGGAATCCCTGCCGGCGCCGCCATAGGCGCCGTAGATACGCTGTTTGGCCGTGTACTTCTTGAAATCACGGATGTACGGAACAGCCATCCCTTTTGGTTCATCCCCTTTCTTGCCATTGCCGGAATACTTATCACATGGTGCTATTCAAGGTTTGGCGGGAAAAGCGCCAAAGGCATGGGCCTGATTTTTGAAGCAGGACACGGGCAGGAAAAAAATATCCCCCTTCGCCTGATCCCATTTGTTATCTCCGGCACATGGCTGACCCACCTTTTCGGCGGCAGCGCCGGGCGCGAAGGGGTTGCCGTGCAAATAGGCGCCGCTCTCGCCCACGGGTACGGAAAAGCGCTTGCGGCTGTCCGGGCACGGCTTTTTACAGGCAGAGTTTTACAGCCGGCAGACAATACGCCGGGCGATGGCCGGGCAGCCATAACTTCGGACAATGCCGCAAAGTCCGTACAGCCACAGCCATCAATAGCTGCGGACAATAACGATCTCCCAGGTATACTTCTTGTCGCAGGTATGGCCGCCGGCTTTGCCGGGCTGTTCCAGACGCCCATTGCCGCCATTTTCTTTGCCCTGGAGGTGCTTGTTGCCGGAGAACTGCGTTACCGGGCACTTTTCCCCGCTTTCACCGCCGCCTTTACAGCCAGCGCCGTATCAGGGGCTTTAGGGCTTGAAAAATTCACCTTTGCCCTTTCGCAGGGCCTTGGCGCCCTTGCAGGCAGCGGCCCCGGAAATACAGAGCCACTCCTTTCCCTAAATCCCGCCTTTATTTTTAAGCTTATCCTTCTTGGAATGATTTTCGGCATTGTAGGCGGCGCTTTTGCATGGGCCTTGAAATCAGCTAAGCATATCCTCCAAAATAAGTTTAAAAATCCGCTCGTTCGTATTGCTGTATCTGGTATTGCTTTAAGTATTCTTTTTCTTATACTTTTTAAGGGGCGCTATTGCGGGCTTGGCACGAATCTTATTGAAAGCAGCTTTGACGGCGGCTCTATTTACAGCTTTGACTGGCTGATGAAATTCCTTTTAACAATACTTACGCTGTCCGCAGGCTTCCAGGGCGGCGAAGTCACACCTTTATTTTCCATAGGCGCCAGCTTAGGGGTGATCCTTGCGCCTATTTTAGGGCTTCCTGCAATGCTTACAGCTGCCCTGGGATATGCCGCTGTCTTTGGCGGCGCCACAAATACACTGCTTGCCTCGGTTTTTATTGGCGCCGAGGTTTTTGGCTGCGAATGGCTTCCATGCTTTTTTGTCGTATGTGTTATAAGTTATTTATTCAACCACAATAAATCCATATATACGCTCCAAAAGCTCTCTGCTGCCGTTAAGGGAAAAGCTTAACCTTTTTTCTTTCCATATAAACGGTTACTATTTACTATTCAGCCCGCGCCATTCACAAAGCCGCGCTAACGCGCTTTCTGCCGCTTCGCGGCTGTCTTTGCTCATAACCTGGCGCTCCCTTGTCCGGGAGCAATAGGCAAAAAATCACGCAAACACAATTTTTTACCTATCACTCCCGGCTGGCTGAACTATTACTATAAATGAACATTCCAAGGCACAAAAGAATCTGGACAACACTGGACGCCGGGGTTCCCAGACCAATCTCGAACAGTGTTGCTCCGGCGATCTTGCTAACCATATAAACAATAGGTATTCTTACAAGGAAAGCGCCGATGATTCCCTGAATCATCACGAACAATGTCTTTTCACAGCCATTATAATAGCCTGTAAAGCAGAACAAAAACGGCGTCAGCATACAGTCAATGGCATAGGCCTTCAAATAGCTGTGGGATGCTGCCGCAACCTCCACATCCTTTGAAAAGATCCCCGACAGGGCGTTTCCATGAAAAAATGCCAGATATGCCATAATAACCCCTACGGCCACAGCCGTCATTATCCCATACCCCAAAGCCTTTTTTGCGCGGAATGGATTTTTTGCGCCCATATTCTGGGCGACAAAAGCAGACATAGACTGCATATAAGCGGAGGGAACAAGCATCAGGAAAATGCAGACCTTTTCCGCAACACCCACACCCGCAGAAGCAACAACGCCAAAGGAATTAACAATTGTCTGAATTACAAGGAAGGATGTTCCCACAAGAAGCTCCTGAAGCGCCACCGGCGCTCCAAGCTTTAATTCTTTAGTAATAAACATCTTGTGAAATCTTATATCCTTTCTCTCAAACTCAAAGGGCAGCTTCTTTTTGCGTATAATCAAAAAGGAAATAATTACACTCACTGCCTGGGCAGCCACTGTTGCAATCGCAGCGCCGGCGGCCCCCATATGGAATACGGCGACAAGAAGCAAGTCCCCGGCAATATTTATAACACAGGCAATAGACACAGTCATCAGCGGCGTCCTGGAATCTCCTATCCCTCTAAAAACCGCCCCCAAAACATTATATGCCACAATAAAAACTGAGCCTGCGCCGCATATTCTTATATACATAGCCGTTTGCTCAAAGGCATCCTCCGGAGCGTGAAGAAGCTTTGCAAGAACCTCTGCGCCTCCGGCCATAACTGCGGTAAGCACAAGGGCAAACACAAAAAACAGGCAGATCCCGGCGCCCACAGCCTGTCCAGCCTTTTTAGGCTCTCTAGCGCCAATCTTTTCACCGACTAGAACCGTTATTCCCATAGCTAATCCGGTAATAATCATTGTTACCGTCTGTAAAAGCATGCTTCCCGTAGCCACGCCGGACACATCCGCCGTCTGGGCAAACTGCCCGACAACAAGCAGGTCCACGCCGCCGTAAAGTGCCTGTAAAAACAACGTAAAAAGCACCGGAACGGCAAAGCGGATTAACGAGCCAAAAATACTTCCCTCTGTTAAGTTACGAGCTTTTTCCATAAGTTTTTCCTCTCTTCTGTAATTTTTAATTTTTGCTCAAGGGGCATACATCCGGCGCTTTTTCCCACTGCCGAAGATACTTGCCGTCTTATTGCAGTGAAGCGGCCGCTTGCCGCCGCTATGGCACAGGGGCGATGGCCGCAGTACCTTTGCGACGCAAAAAACGCCGGATAAGTTCAACAGACATCTCAGTCTGCTGTCTTATCCGGCGCTCCATTTCCAACGAATGAATTGCCCTCCGAGCAAGTGCCTTTATTATAGCAGATTATGAATGATTGTCAACCTAAATACCGAAACAGCAGCATAGCAATATCCTTATCCTGCTGCGCCCCGTCTATAAACTCTGCCGCTGCGGCTTCAACGCCCGCTGCCATATGTTCAATCGCATATTCCCTGCCGATAAGCCCGTTGAGTGTTTTTAAAAGCCGGGTGTCTGAAAACTCCTCGCCCTTTTTGTCACAGGCTCCGGTAAGGCCGCCTGTATACATAAACAGCAAATCTCCCTGGACAAGCTGCACGGACTGCGTCCAGTAAGGCACATTGGCCATGCTCCCAAGGGCAAAACACCCTCTCGACGGCAGCGGCTCAAAGTTTTCGCCGGCACGCTTTAAATAAGGCGCCTCGTGTCCGGCATTGACATAGGTGAGTACTCCGCTTGCAAGGTCGATAATACCCATAAAAACGGTAATCTTCATCCCTGCGGATTCGTTATTTCCGCTGAGCTGGTTATTTGTTTCCTGGCACACCTTACCCACATCATACCCAAGCTGCGAGTAATTTTTAATCATTGTGCGAGTAATGACAAGCATCAGCGCTGCCGGTATCCCCGTCCGGTTAATATCACCGATAAAAAATCCAAAATGACTGTTGTCGATAAAGAAATAATCAAAAAAGGCGCCGCCCATCTGCCTTGCCGAACGGATATGACCGTAAATGTCAAACTCCGGCCGTTCGGGAAATGCCGGGTACATTTTTGGAATCATACTTTCCTGAATCTGCGTAGCCACACTAAGCTCTGCGGATATACGTTCCTTATCCGCAGTCACCCGGGTCAGGTTTTGCATATAATTCACCATATCCCCGGTCATATCCGCGATACTGTCCGCCAGAAGATAAAGCTCGTCGCGGCAGGCAATCTGCGGTTTTTGCCACGAAAGCGCTGAAGGCTCCTGAGTATTATGGCTTAGCTCCACAAAATCCGCAGAAGCCTTTGCCATAGCCTCAATAGGCCGGACAACTGTTTGTTTGATCCGGCCGATAATAACCGCCAGGGCGGCCAACGCCGTCACCACAGTACCAATAACAATGCCAAAAATATAATTATATAATGTATTGTATACCTCCTGCATAGAAAAATCCACACAGATCAGGCATATGATATTTCCCTGGGAATCAACGACCGGCTTTGTTCCTGTAAGCATATTTCCAAAGCCGGCATTATTGGCAATAAAAGAAACCTCCTTGCTCCGGTACATCGTTTCATTAAACACCTCAAGCATTTCCTCCGTAAAGGCGTCCTCCTGTACCGGTTCGCCGATGTCCACAAGATCCTCCGGCGTTTCAATGCGTTCCTCCTCCGTAAAAGCATTGCACACATAAACGACATCATAAATATTTTCCGGATCCTTTGGGGCAATAATATAAATAAATTCCACCATTGTATTCGTTTTCACATCATTAATGAGCCGCTGGGTCTGCTCATATGCCGGGGAAGCCTCTCCCTTAAGAATACATTCCCTCATATCATCGGCGTCAATCATAGCGTCCACAATATTCAGCATAGAGTCAATATACATTTCATAGCTGTTCATTGATTTTGTATAATAAATATAATATCCCAAGCTGCCCAGCACAATACACAGAGCTGCCGCCAGCACCGAGCAGTAAAGCACGATCCTGCTGCTGAGCTTCTTTTTTACTCCATGCCTCATCCTATCGACCTCCTTTTTTGCGTTTTGGCTTTCTCAGGCTGCCAAGGCAATACAGCGCTCCGGCACCAAAAATCACAGAAACAAACTGCCCCATCGATACAAGAAGATTTCCCGACGCCATGAGCGGCCCAAAAATCATCGGGCCTACAGATTCCCCGACATTATCCGACAAATTATAAACACCCATAGACTGCTCCTCACCATAGGCCCGAACCTGGGGAAGCTCTGTAAAGTACACGCTTTTTGAGGAAACTCCAAAGCTGCTGGAAATTCCCATAATCAGCAATGTTACAATCAGCACGCCTACGGTCGGGCTTGCGGCAAACAGCAGCAAAGCGCCAAGACTCATAGCTGTGGATATATAAATCGTCGCCTGCTTGAACCGGCTTACAAAAAAATTGGTCAGCCCTACGCCGAAAAAGACGCTGCACAGCGAATTAACCATTAAAAGCAGACAGGTCACGCTTTCGCTGAACCCCAGCTCGGCT
>JAGZDD010000018.1 GCA_018369015.1 Clostridiales bacterium
ATGTAACAGTTCAGCATGGCTGAACTGTTACTGATTTATTCCATATCCTGAACGTATTCTGCGGCGCTCATACCTGCGATACGGCCGGTATTGACAGCAAAGCCCATCGTATTGCCCGGAAGCAGGAACATATAGCTGTCGTCATAGATATTGCAGGCATCTGTGCCGGCTACATAGACACCTGGAACCTTATGCCATTCTTTATCAAGGACCTCGCAGTTTTCATTCATCTTAACACCGCCAAGAGTGCCGTATGCACCCGGACGGATACGGGCCACATAAAACGGAGCCTTTACAATAGGCTTCATATACTGGCGGGGCTTGAAAAATTCCGTATCTACAGAATCGCACATATCGTTATACTCATCGACAGTGTCCAGGAATGTATCGACATCCTCAATACCGCACCAATCAGCAATTTCTTCCAGTGTATCGGCATAGAAAAGATCTGTGTTGTTATTTGCTACGGCATGTTCCACAACCTCGTCAAAATGGTCAAGATTGTCTGGATTATGTACAAAGCTTACAACATCCGGGCCGTTTTTCTTATAGCCTTTTAAGGTTGCGGCGTCAAAAATAACAAAGCCCATCATATCCTTCTGTTTGGAAATGGCATTTCCTGTGAAAGTAGTATTTTGCATTTCCTCTTCGTTCATAAAACGCTTGCCAAGACGGTTTACTAAAAGGTTCGGCTGGTTAAAAATACATGGGATGGAAGGATCAAGCTCATTGGACTGAGGAAGGAACGTGATCATTTCCATACGCATCTGCGTGGGCGCGCCGCCAGCCTCTCTAAGCATACGGATACCGTCGCCCTTAAGCCCCGGAATTGCAAAGTTGAACATATTCACGCCATATTCAAAGCCTGTTTCATCTTTGATCACCTGCGGATTATCTCCGGCACCGCCGGTAGCAACAATAACTGCCTTGCAGTTAATGCGGATTTCCTCGCCGTTTTTATCTTTAGCCATCACAGCGGCCAGCTTGCCGTCTTCCATCACAAGCCCGGTTCCCGGAGTTTCAAGAAGAACCTCAACGCCAAGCTCCGAAGCCCGGTTCATTAATGCCTTAACCATATAAGAGGCAGCGCCGCGGCCAATACCGTGGTCGGTCATGCAAATATGCCATGTCTGTTCAGATTTCGGGAAATAACGGAAAGCCCCCGCAAAGCGTACGCCCATATCCTCAAGCCATTCAATGGTTTCCCCGGACATTTCAAAATAACGGCGTACAAGTCTGGCGTCTGCCTGATAATGTGTATACTCCATAAACATGTTGAAAGCTTTTTCAACACTGATGTCAACCATCTGATCCTTCTGATACTTTGTTCCAATACCAAGAGGACCCATACCCATGTTCGCAGCTCCGCCGGGAACCGGTGATTTTTCCAGGACCGTCACCTTGGCACCATCTTCAGCAGCCTGAACAGCCGCACATAACCCCGCCGGACCAGCAGCAACAACAACGATTTCAGTTTCCATTGTTTTCATGTAAAATACCTCCATTTTTATAAAATTTGCGTAACTATTCAGCCATGCGGCTGAGAAGGGCAAAAACTCGGCGCAAGACGTCCGGCGGACGTCTGCTCTGCGCCGACCGGAGCGTAGCGTAGACCGCAAGCTGGCTTGCAGAGAGATTTTGTCCTTCTCAGACATAGGGCGTTTAGCCTGAATCGAGGATTCAGCCGCGAGAGCGGCGGTGAGCAGCGTTAGCTGCGTGAATCCGAGATGGCATGGCTGAATAGTTACAAATTTACAATGCTTTGTTTTTATTATACTTGTTTATTTTGTATAAATCAAATAGATATTCTTCATTACAGTTATTCTCAATCGTTATTATTTTCCCTGTTTTAATTCCCATAACGACTAAAAATGGCCGCAGTGCCGCTCGTCCATTAACGTTTATAAGCTTCTATTTCGGATATGATGGCTTTTAGGCCGCCGGAATCATTTTTCTTGCGCCATACTGCAATCAAATCGGA
Source organism: Clostridiales bacterium (assembly GCA_018369015.1). Taxonomy (GTDB): domain Bacteria; phylum Bacillota; class Clostridia; order Lachnospirales; family Lachnospiraceae; genus Catenibacillus. The sequence continues at coordinate 1,982 of JAGZDD010000018.1, forward strand.
ATCGTGGCTGCGGTCGGGAATTGGGTAAAACTTAAGGCGGTCATCATTGTCAAAAAGATCCTTATCACTGTGAATAGCAATCCCATTGCCATTAGCAATGGAAAATGCAAGGGAACTGATATTTGGCACATATTTTTTCACATTCGGCTGAAAACCGTAGGTTCTGCAAAGATCTACGATCCGGTTGACGCCGCTGGGGGAATCGCTGGGGGAAATCAATATAAACGGTTCATTTTTCACATCAGCCAGCGTCAGGTCATCCCGCAAAGACAGCGGATTGGATTTAGGCACTACAAGGCAAAGGCGCATTTCCTCCACCCGCTTCCACATAATATCCTCATTAAGCTGAAAATCAAAGTCAAAATAAAAGGTGAAAATAATGTCCAAATCCCCGCTAAGAAGCTTTTCCCTCAGTTCCTTAAAGCTGTAGCTTTCAAAAGAAAGCATCATTTTCGGATATTTTTCTGAAAAGCTGCTAAAAATAGGCTCAATATACTTCTGGACGACCATTGTATTAATCATCCCCACTTTGATTTCTCCCGCATAAGAAGCATTGGCTTTTACCGCTTCCTCCACAGAAAGTTCCAGCTCTGTTGTCAAATGCTTCCAGCGGTCCTTTAATACTTCTCCGGCCGGAGTCAGACGAACCATGCGCTTATTGCGCAAAAACAGATGAAACCCTAATTCTTCCTCAAGGAGTCCGATTTGCTTGCTCAGCGAGGGCTGGGATATATAAAGTGCTTTTGCCGCCTCTGTAAAATTCAGTTTTTCAGCGACGGCTAAAAAATATTCAATTTGTGCAAGATTAATTTTGTACACTTGATTTTTCTCCTCATAAGAAACGATAGCCCTAATAGCCTGCTGCCTTTATGGCCTCCCGAATCCGCTCCTGCACCACTGCCGCGATTTCATGGCTTTTTTGTCCTTTGTAATCGTCATAATATAAAGGCTTCAGGTAATGGACCTGAACGGTCAGGGGCTTTGCAGATTTTGTATCAAAGGCTTTAAAGGAATTGATAATCGCGGCGGGAACAATCGGGCTTTTGGCGTTCATGGCGCTTTTAAAGGCGCCGCCTTTAAATTCAAGAATCTCATTGCCTTTGCGGCTGCGGGTTCCTTCCGCAAAAATAATATAATTGCGGCCTTCCCTAACCTCTTTTGTGACTTCCCGGATCACTGTCATCGACTGGCGCAGATCCTCCCGATCCATAAGCTTTGCCCCGATAATTTCCCTCACCTGCTTGACAAGAATAAGATTCTCCACTTCCTTTTTCATAATAATTGAAAAAGGGCGCTCCATTGTTTCAAAGAAAATAAGTCCGTCAAACAAGCCCTGATGGTTCGGAAACAGTACAAAGCCATCATTTTCAGGAAGATTTTCATGTCCAAAACATTCAATATGGATCCGGCCCGCCCGGTTTGCCCGCTTTGTAATCATCTGAAGAAACCGGTAACGCTCCATATCATTGTATTTTTTATGCTCTTTATCTCCCGCCATGCGGCACATTTTGTAAAACCATCCAGGTACTTTATAAAGAAGGCAAAGCACCATTAAAATAATACGCTTCATAAACAATCCTTTCCGCTGTCTGCCGCACTTTCCACGGCATAAAATCATATTGCCCCCTACAGTATCTTAGCTCCACAATTCTGGCAAAAAATATTCTCCTGCGTCTGGGCAGCCCCGCATGCCGGACAAAAACGCCGTATGGTCGGCTCATCGTCACTATCCAGAAGGCCTGTAAACAGGCTGCCGGATAATGTCTTATTTTTAGGCCATGTCATACAAAAGGCAAGCCTTAATGACCGCCTTTCTTCCGGCTTTAGCTCAAGTCTCCATGTCACCTTGCCATCCGGCTTTGACAGTTCCCCGCCGGAAAGTTCTAAAGCCTCCACGGTAATCTCGCTTTCTATTGATACAGGGATTTGGTCCGTAATTTCAAGATTTATATTTTCCTTTTTCAAATTGACGGCCGTAATTTCATATTCAAAATTCTGAACCTGAGTATTCGCAAAACGGGCTGTGGAATGATATTGTCTCAAAAGTCTGTGCGAAACCTCAATACGCCAATCCTTTCCAAGAACAAGCTCCAGGCCGCCGTCGCCCGTACGCCCGGATAAAGCGCAGCTGCCTGCATAGGTATTTCCAACAAAAACCTCGGCCCTGGCCGGAAGCAGCCGGCAGCCATGAATATTCTTTAAATGGGCTGTCAAAAAAGCGGCGCTGCCCATTTTAGGTACTGCCTTATAAATATATCCGGCCTCAACTGAAAGTACAGCAACATCGGTAAATGTTCCCCAGGGACCGGAGGCTACATCGAACCTTCCCTCTAACGGATATTTTTCAAAAATATCCCTGTCCGGTTCAAAGGCTCCCGAAGCGTCAGAAAGAGCTTCCTCTGACAGGCCTTCAAAAAAATCCGCCTCCGATGGAGCAGGGGTATTTTCCGGGCCGCCAGGCGGCGAATACGTTCCATTTTTCCCCGCAGCATATATGTCCGGCCGAAAATGCACATGCCAGGGCGGCAAAACCGGTACAGCATTGAATTGATCCATATTTCCATAAAACAGCGTCAGAGCAATATTGTTCCAGTCTTCTCCGGTATTTTGCACAATATTTGCACGCATACATACTTGAACCGGAGAAGCCAGATCGTTTGCCTTTAATTCATAAAAAGGATTCCACGACGCCTGATTTTCTATACAGCTAAGCTCAAAGGCATAGGCTCCGCCCTCTAAAACACATATATCGGCCAATACTCCATATCGCTTTTGCTCCCGTTCTTCCTTCACAAGGGCCTCTAAATGCTCCCTTTTTTGAACGCAGTCAGCAATGGCTTCCTCCAAACCGCTGATACGCCCGGAAATATCCATAAGGCGCTCCGGAAGTTCCTTTATATAGGCTATGCTCTGTTCAAGAGAAATGCTGTTCCTCCCGGTAAAATTACTATTTACTTTCCACGACTCTCTTTGAGCTTCACAGGCTTTTAATTCCTCCTTAAGAACCGCTTCCTTCTTTTTCAGCTCCTTAAGTTCCTGCTCCCCATCAATATTCAAATTAAACTTAAGCGGCATAACCTCTGAAAAACAGCAATGCTTTATTGGCACGTTCCCCAGGAACTTAAAACGCAGGCTATCCGGACGCAGGGATGCTCCAAGCCCCACAATATAAAAACGGTTGTCACCGGGTTTTAATGCCACCTCGCCCTGTCGGACAACGACAGCGCCGGATCTGTAAATCTGCGCTGAAACGACATGCGTATATACACAATGTTCTTCGCAGCCATCATTTTTTTGCCCCGGTGAGTATTCTTCATTTATGTTCATCTCCACATGCAGCCCTCCTAACCGATTCTGACAATACTCTGTTACCATTTTAACACACAGGGCTTTTTCTGTCACCCGCAAAGGAATGAAAATCGCCATTTTCTAAAGATGTTAAGACGCGTTGCTTGTTGCAACGGGCAATTTCGACTATAATAACGGCAAACGATGAAAAGAAAGGAGGCTGTCCTTAATGCTCAACGAAAATATTAAAGCAATCCGAAAAGCAAAAGGACTTTCCCAACAGGAGCTTTCTGTCAAGCTGAACGTTGTGCGACAAACAATTTCTAAATGGGAGCAAGGATTGTCGGTTCCCGACTCTGATATGTTAATCTCTATATCAGAAGCGCTCGAAATACCTGTAAGCACGCTATTGGGAGAAACTGTTACTGAAACAGAGGTTGATAACTTAAAAGCCATTTCTGAAAAATTAGAGGTGATAAATTTGCAACTGGCACAAAGGAAAACCACGAGAAGAAAAATTATTCGTTGGCTGCTTATTTCATTATGCACAATTATAGTGATGATTTTTTTAACCTTAATAATATTAAATAGTTCTTATTTGGGTTGGGATTATAGTGTTCCTGAAACCGCCGTTCTCGGAGTAGCTTTCCACTCATTTGAATGGCTATTTGTCAGAACAGCACCGATTATCTTTATTGCTGCAATCCTTGGAATTTTCTTTACATTCAGGAAAGAATGAATTGAGAAACAGGAGTACAAAAATCCCATCGCCGCAGGCGATTTTTAATGGATTTTTGCAGGTAACAGTTCAGCATGGCTGAACTGTTACTCTTCGGAAAATACAGTCGGCGCTAAGCGGGTGATAGCACCGCACAGCGCCGCATGAAATTTTATTTTCCCTGTTCTCTCATATATCTTTCCCTCGTCATCATTCCCCGGCGGCAGCCGCAGCCACTACCGGATGGACGGCGGTAAACACTGTTGTAAGGCAAATCCCGGCCGCTTCTCCTGGCTGGTTCTGTTTTACAGGACGCCGGCATTGTGTTACAGGAGGTCGGCATTGCGGAAGGCAGCGTTCCGCTTGCTGCCGGAATATTCTCGCATACATAGTTTCCGTTTGAATTCTTGTTTTCCTTTTCAAGATAACCGGACACCCGTTGACAAAGATCTGGACTGATTTTAGTAAGCAGTTCAAGAGAGCGCTTCTGAATCTGGCAATTTGCCGCAGACAGGTCGTGAGCCATAGCCTCCGCCATACGCGCCTTTTCATCCTCCGGCAAAGAATGGTAACGCGCCGTCGCCTGGGAAAAATCATCGGTCTTATCGATCGGATGACGTACAGCCTTTCCTCCATAATAAACGCCCGGGTAATCCGGCCGGCAGCTCTCCCAGGGACAATTATCTGCCAGGGAGTTCGGCTTGTAGTTTGTATTTCCTTTGGGAATCTCATAGGTCATAGAGCCGTCGCGCATATCATTGCACACAGGAACAAGAGGACGGTTGACAGGAAGCTGCGCAAAATTCGTTCCAACGCGGTATCTTTGGGTATCGCGGTAGGCAAAGGTTCTCCCCTGGAGCATTTTATCCGCAGAAAATTCAATTCCCGGAACAATGTTGGACGGTGCAAAGGCCGCCTGCTCAATCTGCGCAAAAAAGTTCTGGGGATTTTCGTCAAGGACAAGCATCCCTACCTTCATTAGAGGGAACCGGTCCTCCGGCCATATTTTTGTGTCATCTAAAGGGTCAAAATCCAGGCAGTCTGCGTCTTTTGGATCCATCATTTGAACACAAAATTCGTATTTTGCCGGGCAGCCGGATTCAATGGCATTTCTTAAATTTCTCACAGCAATATCCGGGTCCTCCCCGGCTAACCGGGCCGCCTCAAAACGGTCCACAACCTCTTTGCCCGCCTGGCCAAGAAAATGGTATTTGACATATTTACGTTTCCCCTGTTTGTTTACCCATACAAAAGTATTGACGCCAAAACCATCCATTTTCCGGTAGTCCTTCACAATTCCCCGGTCACTGTACAGCCATGTAAGCAGATGGGCACATTCCGGCATCAGCGAATAAAAATCCCATATCCGTTCAAAATTCTGGATGTTCGACTGGGGATCGGGTTTCTGGGAATGGATAAAGTCCGGGAAGCTGATGGCATCCCGAATGAAAAATACCGGGAAGCTTAAGCCAACAACATCATAATTCCCTTCATCGGTATAAAACCGGACTGCAAAGCCTCTGGGATCTCTGGCCGTATCCGGAGCGCCGCGAAAGCCAATGACCGTAGAAAATCGGATGAGAATTTTCGTTTTTTTCAACGGATTTTGAAGAAATGACGCACAGGTATAATCAGACATGGACTGATACGGCTGGAAATACCCGAAAGCCCCGGTGCCTTTGGCGTGAACGACTCTCTCAGGTATACGCTCTCTGTCAAAATGGGCCATTTTCTCGACAAAATTGACATCCTCCAAAAGAACCGGCCCATTATTTCCCACAGTCAGGGAATTATAAGTATCATAGACCGGCGCGCCAAAGCTGGTCGTCAGATTTCCCTTTTTATTCATAAAAAAACTCCTTTTACGCAAAATCATCATAGGATAACTTATGCATAAAAAGGAGTTTTGACATTATACACGCTCGTACCGTTTTAAAAATCCCATTCCTAAAGGATAAGGCCCTGTATGGACGCCGATCGTTGCGCCGATCTGATAAATTTCCATATCTGAAATTGAAGAATATTCCTTCATTGAAGCGACAAGCTGCTCTTTAAAGCTTACACATTCTCCGTAATCATATCCGTATCCCGAAGCATACACATAGTCGTTGGCATTTTCGCCGCTTTCTAAAAAATAACTTTTCGCCTGGTCAATAATCCGGGCAAACGCCTTTTTTTGGCTCCGTGTAACGCCTTCCGGATAAATTTCCCCATTTTTTAATGAAATCATCGGCTTAATTCCCAGCGCACCCGCGGCCAGGCCCTTCACCCTGCCGACGCGGCCGCCATGGATGAGATAGTCCATGCTTCCCACAGAAAAAAATAACCGACCTGTCACTTTCATTTTTTCAATTTTATCAAGCGCAGACTCAAAAGAAATCCCATCATCCCGCATCCTGGCACATTCGATAACCAAAAGCCCTTGAAGCGCCGTTGCCAATGTTGTATCTACAACGGCAATTCTCGCATCCTTATACTGTTCCTTGATAATCTGCGCTGCATTCCGGGCTGAATTAGCAGAACCGCTGAACTTTTCGGACAGACACAGGCAGATAATCCCCTGCCCCCGCTCTACCGCCGGTAAAAAGGCATCCACATAGTCCTGAATAGGAGGAAGGGATGTTTTTGGAAATACCTTCGGAAATTTTACCATATGCTCGTAAAACTCCCTTACATCCATTTCCTCTATTTCCTTATAAAACTTTTCTCCGTCAAAGGATACATAGTAAGGGATAATACCTATATCCAGGCGGTCCGTGCGCGCCTTTCCCAAATCACATGATCCATCGGAAATCACCTGATAATCAGCCATTGAGCGTTTCTCCTTAATTGAAGTATACAAGCTCCTCCTCCGGCTTTACCGCAGAAACAGCCCGCTTTAAATAGAGTACCGGCCCTTCCCCATGGTAGGCCGGGAAATACTCGTATCTCACCGTCGCCGTGACCATGACCCACCGGTTATTTTTCATTTCATCGCTGTGCGTTGTCTTGCATACAAAACCGATAAAGCGAATATCATCTGCACAGCAGGTCATGGCATGGCGGCCGGGTACAAAATACCCATCCGGGAAATCCTTGCTTTTAAAAATTTTTCCTTTAAATTCAACGGTTTTTCCGTCATATTTTTCTTTATTATCCATGGCGTCAATATACCAGAGGCCAAAGTCTTCATCCTCGATTTTAATGACATCGGCGCTGACGTCAAACGGCATTTCGTCAATCTCAAGGGGAATCATTTCCCCGTTAGTATTTTCAAAAATCACCTGTGCCCGGCGGTTCACCGCTTTGATACTTCGGCGGTAGCTATTCAGCTGCATTGCCGGACTGCAGCGGTTGAAAATCACCAGCTCGGACCTGGAAAATAAATCCATCATCACCGAACGCATATTATTTAAATAGACGTCAAAAGTAGAACCGTTGACAATCGTCACCACCTGATTAATAAACCAGCCGGAAGGCAGGCGCATATTGAATAAATCTTCTGTTTTCCACATGCCGTTGTACTCGATAAATATACATTCCGGCTCATATACTCTGGCACAATCCTCAAGAAATGCCGGAGAAAATTCCTCCTTAGAATCCACAGATACAACATCAATATTCATTTGAGCCAGAGCCTTTTCGTCAAATTCCTCTTCGCCCTCCTCACAGAGAATAATTAACGTCTTATCTTCCTCTGAAAAGCCTTCCTCGGTGAGAATCTCTGTAAGGAAGGAGGTTTTCCCCGCATCAAGAAAGCCAGTGACAACAAAAACCGGCATTTTCATGTTTGTCCGCCTCCTTTATACATGAAAAAGCTCTTTTAAGGCATTTTCATCGATTTTAGAGCCAATGACACAAAGCTGGCCCGTATATTGGGCCGCGCCGTCGCGAAGCTCATATTCTCCCGGAACAAGGTCAAAATAAATCCATGAATTTCCCTCGCCGTAAACCATACCTTTGGCGCGCAGCACCGTACCAAAGCGCTCAGATGTTGAAAGCTCTTTAAGAATTGCCTCCATTTCATCCTTTGTATATCTGTGGGCCGTTTCTGTTCCCCAGCTTGTAAACACTTCATCTGCATGATGATGGCCCTCATGGCTGTGGTGCTCGTGGTCATGGTGACTGTGGTCGTGGCCACAGCCGCAGTGCTCGCCATGATGATGGTCATGGCCATCGTGCTCGTGGTGGTCATGTTCATCGTGATCGTGATGGCCGTGGCCGTCGTGGCAGCACTCATGGCCGTCATGGTCATGTCCATCGTGATCGTGATGGCCGTGGCCGTCATGGCAGCACTCATGGTCGTCGTGGTCGTGATGATGGTCATGGTGATCGTGGTCACAATGCTCTCCGTGCTCATGGACATGGCCGCAGTCCGGGCATACCCGGGCAGCCTCTAAAAGCTCATCCTCAAGGGAATGCTTCTGTTCCATAGCGTCAAGGATCTGCTGGCCGGACAATTCATCCCATGGTGTTGTTATAAGCGCGGCCTTGTCATTGTGCCTGCGAATTAAAGAAACACATTCCTCTAACTTGTCCTGGCTCACATTTTGGGTGCGGCTTAAAATAATTGTTTTTGCATATTCAATCTGATTGGCAAAAAATTCGCCAAAATTCTTAATAAATACACGACACTTTTTCGCATCAACAACAGCGGTGAAGCTGTTCATTTCAAGGCCAGCCTCATCGGCAACATTTTGAACGGCCTTAATAACGTCTGAAAGCTTGCCAACACCGGACGGCTCAATTAAAATACGGTCAGGATGATATTTTTCCACAACCTCCAAAAGTGCAGTTCCAAAATCGCCGACCAGGGAACAGCAAATACACCCGGAATTCATTTCCGTAATCTGGATTCCGGCCTCCTTCAAAAATCCGCCGTCAATGCCAATCTCGCCAAACTCGTTTTCAATGAGAACAACCTGTTCGCCTGCTAAAGCTTCCTTCAAAAGCTTTTTAATCAATGTTGTTTTCCCGGCGCCTAAAAAACCGGAAATAATATCTATCTTTGCCAACTTAATCGCATCCTTTCTTGCCGTGCACAGCGCGGCTCCACTATAATAAAAGTTCAGGCTTGCTCCGTCCTGCGGAGTCTCTGCTGCCGCTCCTGTCGGTGCTTAACAAGCTAACTTTCATAGTATTATATCCTATTTGCACTGATAAATCAATGCATTACAAATTGCGGCAGCAATATTACTGCCACCTTTGCGTCCTTTTGCAACAATACAGGGAACTTTTGTATTCATAATAAGCTCCTTCGATTCAACAACATTGACAAAACCTACGGGCACGCCAATGATCAGATCCGGTGCGCTCATTCCCTGCTCGATCAGCTCGTACAGACGAATCAGGGCTGTCGGGGCGTTTCCCACCGCAAATATTTTCTTTCCCGGTACCTGGCAGCCTTTTTCCATGCATACCGCAGAGCGGGTAATCCCTCTTTCCCTGGCCTGCCCGGCCACATCCGGGTTATCCATAAAGCAATACACATGGCCGCCTAAGGCCTCAAGCCGCTTTTTATTAATCCCGGAAGCCGCCATTTTCGTGTCCGTAACAATATGCGCTCCCTCCTTAAGCAAGCGAAGGGCTATTTTCCCTGCCTCAGGAGAAAAATATAAATTATCCGCATAATCAAAATCTGCGGATGTATGAATACAGCGCTTCACAATCGAAAATTCCGGTTCCGGCCAGCAGCGCCCGCCAAGATTTTCCTCGATCATGGCCATGCTCCTGGCTTCAATTTCTTCTGGCTTTACAAATTGTACTTTATCTAACATTTTCTGGCTATCCTCCTGCCTGGCATCTTATTTTTGTAACTATTCCGCCATGCCGTCTCGGATTTGCGCAGCTAACGCCGCTAACCGCCGCATGGCTGAATAGTTGCCTTATTTTTCTATGCCAACTCTCGCCTTTAGATTTTGGTCAAAGGGATGTTTCTCTTTGATAATATGTGACACATAATCCGCATGTTCAATCAGCGTATTGGATGGATTGTAACCCGTTATTATAACTTCCATTCCACCCGGACGTTTTTCAAGAAACCGGAGGAGATTTTCCTCTGGAAGCATTTGATTATTGACAACATGAAGAATCTCATCCAGCAAAAGAACGTCGTAGTTTTCCTTCACTGCCATATCGGTTACTGTCTTAAATGCCGCTCTGTAAAAGCGCCCGGATTCTTCTTTTTCTTCCGGCGTCATATTGAATGTGAATTTTGTCTGCTTTTTACCATCCACCAAAGTTATTCCCGGTATGTTTTTTAAAATACTACATTCACTTGATGAATTATCTTTTAAAAATTGATAAATAAGTACTTTCAATCCAGCCCCGGCAGCCCGGACGCCAAGTCCGACCGCCGCAGTCGTTTTACCTTTCCCATCGCCATAATAAATATGGACGCAGCCTTTATTATTCATCCGCTCATTCACAGCCGCCTGCCCCATGGCCCAGACGCAACAGTTTGCCCGCGCCCTTCGCGAAGCCGCGCTAACGCGCTTTCCGCCGCTTCGCGGCCGGCCAAACTGTTACGCCCAAACTGCTGCTCAAACTCCTTTATTTATTATTTCATAGATTTTATCCATATCAATCGACCGGCGCAAAAGACTGGCCAGCTTATCATACTGCTGCTCCCGGTAGATTTCAAAATCTACAGACTCCCCACCGTCAATCCCTTTTTCCCTCATCATTTTTCCCAGCAAAGCCCGGGTAAAGTCCACATCATCAAACAAGCCGTGAAGATATGAGCCAAATACAGAAAAATCTTCATTTGCCAGGGCATCGGTGCGCCCGTCGGATAAAAGAATCATAGGCTCGCAGCCGCCCAGATTTTTAGTAAGCCCCATATGGATCTCATAGCCGCTAACTTCCATATCCGCAGCTTCCGAAAATATGCCATGGGCGCAAATAACCTTACCACATATCTGAGTCCGGGTCTTTGCTTTTTCAAACACGGTTTTTGTATGAAGCAGCCCCATTCCCCGCATAGAACCTCCATGCTCAACACAAAAAGGATCTTCCAGTATTTCTCCGAGCATTTGAAAGCCGCCGCAAATGCCAATAACCGGGATTTTATTTTCATGGCATCTCAAAACCTCGCCCTCAATGCCGCTCTGGCGGAGCCAGGCCAGATCGTCCATCGTATTTTTAGTTCCTGGAATGATAATAAGATCAGGGTTTCCAAGTCTCCCCGGTCCGGTAATATATCTTAAGGATATTCCATCCAGCCGCTCAAAAACAGAAAAATCTGTAAAGTTTGAAATATGGGGCAGCCGGATCACGGCCACATCAAGGCCATTTTTTACAGCTGTCTGGTTCAGCCGGTCCGACAGGCTGTCTTCATCGTCAATATCAATAAACTCCATAGGAACAACGCCCACCACCGGAAGATTTACCTTGTCCTCGATCAGTTTTAAGCCTGGACGCAAAATTTCCACATCTCCCCGGAATTTATTAATAATCATCCCCTTGATCATTGCCTGTTCGTCATCATCCAGTAGCTTTACAGTGCCGTACAGAGAAGCAAAAACACCCCCTCTGTCAATATCGCCTACGAGAAGCACCGGAGCCTTCGCCCTCTTAGCCATTCCCATATTCACAATATCATCGGCTTTTAAATTAATTTCCGCAGGACTTCCCGCTCCCTCAATAACAATAATATCATAGGCCTCATCAAGCCGCCGGTAGGCTTCCATTACTGCCGGGAAAAAAGAGCGTTTGTTCGCATAATAGTCCATAGCTTTCATATTTCCCACAACTTCGCCGTTCACAATGACCTGAGATCCCACATTGCTCGTAGGCTTTAAAAGAATCGGATTCATATCAACAGAAGGCTTAATTTTACAGGCAAATGCCTGCATTGCCTGAGCCCGGCCAATCTCTAAGCCTTCCTCTGTAATATAGGAATTTAACGCCATATTCTGGGATTTAAAAGGCGCTACCGCATACCCATCCTGGGAGAAAATGCGGCACAGCCCGGCAGTAATAAAGCTTTTCCCGGAATTTGACATTGTTCCCTGTACCATAATTGCCTTTGCCAATCTGCTTCTCTCCTCTAAAGTTGTAACTATTTTGCCATCATCCGCCGCGAATCTCGGATTTACGCAGCTAACGCTGCTAAACGCCGCACGGCTGAATAGTTACTTAAAGTTCTATACCAAGTTCTACCGGACAATGGTCCGAGCCATAAATATAGCTTAAAATATCCGCGCTTAACAGCCGTGGGCGCAGACATTCGGACACAAGAAAATAGTCAATACGCCATCCCGCATTATTTTTACGCGCGTTAAAACGGTAGGACCACCAGGAATAGGCCCCCGTCTTGTCAGGATTAAAAAAACGGAAGGTGTCCACAAAGCCGTCGGCTAAAAGCTCTTTAATTTTTGCCCGCTCCTGATCGGAAAAACCGGCATTGTTCCGGTTCGTCTTTGGATTTTTAAGGTCAATCTCCTCGTTGGCGACATTCAAGTCACCGCATATAATGACCGGTTTTTTCTTCTCCAGGTTTTTAAGATAAGCCCGAAAATCATCCTCCCATTTCATCCGGTAATCAATTCTTGCCAGCTTATCCTGGGAGTTTGGCGTATAAACATTAACAAGAAAAAAGCTGTCAAACTCCAGGGTAATGACCCGGCCTTCCGTATCGTGTTCCTCAATGCCAATGCCATAGGTCACATTTTCAGGGTGAATTTTTGTAAATACAGCCGTTCCCGAATAGCCTTTTCTCTGGGCATAATTCCAGTACTGCTCGTACCCGGGAAAATCAATTTCCACCTGGCCGGCCGAAAGCTTTGTTTCCTGTAAACAAAATATATCTGCATCCAGTTCTTCAAATATTTCCATAAAGCCTTTTCCAATAACGGCTCGAAAGCCATTCACATTCCATGATATGAGCTTCATATAAACATTACCCCTTTCCTTACGTTACTACTTTTCTCAACGCCGCTACAAGACGCTCGTTTTTTTCGTGGGAATTAACAGCCACCCGGTAATAGGAGCTATCCAGATTCCGGTAATTTTCACACCGGCGCACCAGTATTCCCTCGGCAAGCATACGCTCGTAAAAATGCGGAACGCCAGGAAGCTTTATAAGAATATAATTGGCGCGGCTGTCAAAAAAATGTATGCCAAGCTTTAAAAAGGCGTCCATAAGAAATTTCCGCTCAAATGCGACGCACTGGCGCACCCGTTTTGGATATTGGACGTCCTTTAGGGCCGCCACACCGGCGGATTCCGCCGCCGTACTTACCGCCCAGGGCTGCCCGCATTTTTCCATAGCGCCAATCAGCGCCTTATCGCCTGAAAGGCCGTATCCTAAGCGCAGCCCGGCCATGCCATACATTTTAGTAAATGATTTTAATACAAGGATGTGTTTATTTTGTGACAGCAAAGGAATAACGCTGCGCTTTTCCTCGTACTCTACAAAATCAAGAAAGCACTCGTCCATCACCAAAAGCACATGATTTTCCCGGGCTTTTTCAACAATTTTTTTCAAAAGCCCTTCATCTGCAAGCAGGCCGGTAGGATTATTGGGATTGCACAAAAACATAACATCAAGCCCGGGATGCACCGCGTCCAAAATATCCGCGCCAATTTCAAGACTTTCCTTCGGGCATTGGTAAAAGGAAAGCTTTGTTTCCGATAAGGCTAAAGCTTCCTCATATTCCCCAAAGGTCGGCGCGCATAAAAGCGCTGTTTTGGGCTTTTTAGCCAGCGCAAAGCGGTAAATAACATCCGCAGCGCCATTACCGCATACAATACACGCCCGTGGAAGTCTTACGCCATACACCTGCTCTAAAAAACTGCTGATGGCATCCTTAAGCCTGCGCCCCTTAGGGTCCGGATAATGAACCGCTCCTGCAAGCTCATCCTTTACCGCTTCCAGTACGGCATCCGGTATTCCAAATGGGCTTATATTTGCAGAAAAATCCACAAGTCTGTCCACTTCTTTGGGATATTTTTCATAAATACTGTAAATATCCCCTCCGTGAATCAATTTTCTTCCTTTATCACATATATTTTGTATCATTCGTTTCTCCACCTATGCAGCCATTGTCATACAAAACCGGAGCATATCCAGTATAAAAACCGTCAAAAACGATGCCATAGCCATAAGAAGGCAGGCGTCTAAAATATGGGCCGCCGCCACAAGCTTCCCTCCGTCTCCGATCGTTGGCTTCACCACAGCCTTTCCAAAATAATTGTGAGTTCCTCCAAGCATAATCCCAAGCGCTCCGGCGCACACGCTCTCCGTCTGGGCGCTGTTAGGGCTTAAATGCTTTTTCCGGTCACGCAAAAAAATTTTTGCCGCCTCCCGCCCGTTATATCCGCATAAAACGGAACTGATAATCATAAGAACAGCGGCAATGCGCGCAGGAATAAAATTCGCCACATCATCCAGCCGGGCGGGAACCCTCCCGAACCAGCGGTATTTATCATTTTTATAGCCCACCATAGAATCCATCGTATTAATTGCTTTGTAGGCAAAGCCCAGAGGCGCCCCCCCAATAGCCATAAAAATCATGGGGGCAATCACCCCATCCGTTGTATTTTCAGCAACGGTTTCCACAGCGGCCCGGGTAATATCCTCCGCCCCAAGCTTTTTTGTATCTCTGCCGACCAGATAAGATAAAAGCTTCCTGGCCTTCCTTATATCCCCAGAGCAAAGCGCCCGGTACACCTTTTTCGCTTCCACCTGGAGACATTTTCCGGCAAGAATCTGATACATCCAAAAGGTTTCTAATATAAAGGCAAGCGCAGGGGAAAGCTTTGCGCAAAAATACAAGGCCAGCGCAGGGATAAAAAAGCTAAGCCCGACAACAAAGGCCGCCATAACCGCCCCCGCCGCAATCTGACCGTCCCGGCTTTTAGGAAAAATACGGCGCGTTACCTTCTCCCCTATGGAAATCATTTTGCCAATAACGCGCACCGGGTGGTACAGCCAATAAGGGTCCCCAAACAGCGCGTCGAGTACATAAGCTATCGTTAATTGAAAAAATATCATTACAGTTTTCCTCCCATATGGCCAAGGTTCGCAGCGCCGTCATCCAAACTGCTGCCGTTAAGCTTCTCAAAATCTCTCATTGCCTGAACAAAATGAATGACAGCCGGCACATTGGAATAAAAGTAAAGGTGAGGATAGCCCGCATACATTGACGGCGATGAAAAGCCTTCCTCCCAGCAGCGCCCGTTTGCCTTGGAAACAATAAAGCTGCCGCCACAAGTATCGGATCTGGAATAATGAAATTCATGGCCCAAAAAAGACGTATTTTCCGGGCCAAACACGCTTTTGGCCTTAGACCTGACTTTAATATAACCAAATGGCCCAAGCTTTTTTGTCATGTAAGCCTTTCCGGGAATAACTCCAGCCATTTTAAAGCCTTCCAGCATTTCATGGAGATACATAAAGCCGCCGCACTCGGCAATGACCGGCAGCCCCTTTGCGCAGGCCTGCTTTATACTTTCAAGAAGCCCTCTGTTTAAAGACAGCTCCCGGGCAAAAAGCTCAGGGTAGCCGCCGCCCAGATACAGGCCGCAGATCCCCTCCGGCAAAGGCTCTGCCAGAGGCGAAAAAGGCTTAAGCTCTACGCCAAGCATATTTAAAAGCTCCAGATTTTCATTGTAATAAAAGCAAAACGCTTTATCCATAGCAATCGCAAGCCTAAGCGCCGGCCTCAGGCGCTTTTGCGCCGATTTTTTTACATTTCCCCCGCTTTCTAAGACTTCCGTAGGCAATGCTATGTTCCCGGTAAAGTTTTGGATGGCTTTTATAAAAGACGGCTGAAACTTTGGCAGGCTCCCGGCCGATGACGCAATCGCCCGGATACCATTTAGATCAATGGATGAAGCCGCCATCCTGGCAAGAACGTTCATCCGCTCATCTAAATCCTCCACCTCCGCCGCCGTCACAAGCCCCAGATGACGGCTTTTAAGGCCGCCGTCCTCCTGTTTAGGAAAATACCCTAAAACCTTAAGTCCTGTATGGGTCTCGATCTGCGGCCGTAGAAATTCACAGGTACTCTGACTTATCTGATTTAAAATAACGCCTCGGAGCAGCCCTTTTCCCCCAAAGCTTTCCGCAAATTGTGCAAATCCCAAAATCAGCGCAACCACAGACATAGACATACCTCTGGCGTTTACAATGAGAACCATGGGCGTCTGCGTCCACAGGGCAATTTCAAAGCTGCTGCCGCGCACAGACATTCCCAGGCCGTCAAAGGCTCCCATAACGCCCTCCACAATGCCAAAACTCTCCTCAAAAAGCCGCCGGTCCATCAGCCAGCAAAGTGTTTCCTTATCCAGAAAAAAGCTGTCCAGATTGGTCGAAGGAACGCCGGTAATGTGGCAGTGAAACATAGGATCAATATAATCAGGCCCGCATTTAAAAGGAACAACCTGCTCCCCCGTCTCCCTCAAAGCCTTCATCAGCGCGCAGGTAATCGTTGTCTTCCCACAGCCGCTTCCTGTTCCAACAAACATAACTCTCTTTTTTCGCTCCATGTTTTCCTCTTTCCTGGCCTGCCCTTTTCGGCCATTTAGGTATCCCCTTGCGGGGTTTCCTCTTTTCTGGCCTGCCTTTTTCGGCCATTTAGGTATCCCCTTGCGGGGTTTCCTCTTTTCTGGCCTGCCCTTTTCGGCTTTTAGGCATTGATCCAGGCCATCAGCTTCTCAATGCAGTCTGCCGACGGCTGGCCGTCATTCTCCCCTGGCCTTTTTATAATAACTGCCTTAATTCCCGCAATATCCGCGCTCTGAAGCTTTTCCTTAACGCCTCCTGCCGCGCCGCTGTCTTTTGTCACAAGAACCTTAATATGGCGGGAATCAATCAGGCGCAGATTGTCTTCGACAGTAAACGGCGGCGCTGCCGCAATGATATGGCTTTGGCATATTCCGGCCTTTTTGCATTGCTCCACAGACGCCGGAGTGTCCAGCACGCGGATATAAACGCGCTCATTAAAATCTTTCAGCTCCCGGGCATAAATCGAGGCTGTATTCGCTCCTGTCGTCAGCAAAATATTTCCTGACATTTCCCTCAAAACAGCAGCGGCCTCAAGGACATCCCGGACATAGATATAATGCTCTCCCTCCGCCTGCACGCCGCGCACATAGCGCAGGCAAGGGATTCCCAGACGATCTGCGGCATTTTTAATATTTTTAGACACCTCCACGGCAAAGGGATGGCTTGCATCGACCACGAACCGCGGACGGCAGCTTCCAAGAATCTCCTCAAAACCTTTCTGATCTTTTCGGCCAACACAGATTTTGGTCTGAAAAATCCCATACACATCGCTCAAAACGTTTTTTCCAAGCTCCGTAGCGACACATACGGTCAAGGAAAAGCCTGCGCGATTAAGGGCGTCAATGACAAGGCGAGCCTCCGTGGTTCCTCCGATCACAAGGCCATCGCAGCCATGGCTTCCACGCACGTTACCGGCGCTCATTGACCAAGTGCCCCAAATGCCCGGTCAATAGCTTCTGCTGTACGCGCGAGATCCTCGCCGCTATGGGCAAGGCTTATAAACACCGCTTCAAACTGAGACGGCGCTACATAAATACCTGAATCTAAAAGTATTGAAAAAGCTTTTGCAAAACGCCCGGTATCGGATAGAATCACATCCTTATAGCTTTCCACTGGCCCGTCCGTAAAAAATACGGATAAAAGAGAGCCGGCACGGTTGACACAGGCGCGAATTTTATAGCGGTCAATCGCTTCTTTACATGCCTTTTCCAAAAAGGCGCCCTTCTCATCAAGCTCCTTATAAATATCTGGCTTTTCAAAAAGAAGCTTAAGCGTCGCAATTCCCGCAGCGACTGCCGCCGGATTTCCTGAAAGCGTTCCTGCCTGATAAACCGGGCCGCTTGGGGAAACCATGGACATAATTTCCTTTTTGCCGCAGTAGGCGGCTAAAGGCATCCCGCCGCCGATAATCTTTCCAAGCGTCGCCATATCCGGCGTAACCCTATAATATTCCTGGGCGCCGCCAAGACTTAACCTAAAGCCGGTAATCACCTCGTCAAAAATAAGAACAGAGCCATATTTTTCAGTAATTTCCCGCAGGAAAGCCAAAAATCCGGGCTTTGGAGGCACGACCCCCATATTGGCGGCTACCGGCTCTACAATCAGAGCCGCGATATGGCTCCCATATTTTTCAAAAATTTCCTTTACGCTTTCCTCATCATTGTAATTTGCCGTTAATGTCGTCGCTGCAAATACTCCTGGAACCCCTGCCGACGTCGGAACATTTTCAGTCAAAAGCCCGGAGCCGGCCTTCACTAAAAGCCCGTCCGAATGGCCGTGGTAACAGCCTTCAAACTTAACGATCAGTTCCCGGCCCGTATAGCCCCTGGCCGCTCTGACCGCGCTCATTACCGCCTCGGTTCCCGAATTAACAAGACGCACCATCTGGGCGCATGGAACCGCGTTAATAATCATTTTGGCGAGAGTAATTTCTCCTTGGGTGGGCGCTCCGTAGCTCGTTCCCCGCCCAGCGGCCTCGCATACAGCCGAAACGACCTCGGGCCTTGCATGGCCCAAAATCATCGGCCCCCATGAACCGACAAAATCGATATATTCGTTGCCGTCCACATCGTAAATTTTAGAGCCATTTGCCCGTGCAATAAATCTTGGCGTCATCCCAACGGCTTTATAGGCGCGCACCGGGCTATTGACGCCCCCCGGCATAACCTGCCTGGCCAAATCGAATAATTCCCTGCTTTTATCATCCTTCATTGAACCGCTCCTCCTTAAGCCACCGGGCAATATCCAGGGCATAATACGTAATAATCATCTTGGCTCCGGCCCGCTTCATCGCCGTCATGCTTTCCATAACAACGGCCCGCTCATCAATCCAGCCATTTAAGGCAGCCGCTTTCATCATGGAATATTCCCCGCTGACACTGTAGGTACACAAAGGCAAATCAAAGCGGTCGCTGACCGTCTTTACAATATCCAAATAGGAGAGGGCCGGTTTAACCATTAAAATATCCGCGCCCTCCTCCACATCGAGGGCTGCTTCGATCACCGCGTCTTTTTTATTTCTCCAGTCCATCTGGTAGGATCTGCGGTCGCCAAAGGCCGGGGCACTGTCTGCCGCCTCGCGGAAGGGGCCGTAAAATGCCGACGCATATTTGATACTATAAGCCATGATCAGCGTATTTTCAAAACCAGCCACATCAAGAGCGCGGCGCATATGACCGATACGCCCGTCCATCATATCCGAAGGCGCCACAATATCCGCCCCAGCCCTCGCGCAGCTCACCGCAGCCTTCGATAACAGTTCAAGGGTGGGGTCATTGAGTATTTTCCCGTCACGGACAACGCCGCAATGCCCATGGCTCGTATATTCGCAAAGGCATATATCCGCAATGCATATCATTTCAGGATATTCAGCCTTTGCCATACGCAAGGCCCTCTGGACAATCCCCTGGTCATCATAGGCGCCGCTGCCACATTCATCCTTGTGTCCGGGAACGCCAAAAAAGATCACGGACTTTATACCGGCAGCCTCCACCTCCTTTAAATGTTCCTTTAAGCTATCCAGCGAATAGTGATAAATCCCCGGCATGGAAGGAATTTCTTCCCTGATATTTTCTCCTTCCACAACAAATACCGGATAAATCAAATCTGAAATATGAATATCTGTTTCATGGACAAGGTCGCGGATCGCCTTTGTCGCACGAAGCCGCCTTGGTCTGCGAGTTATTTCCATTATTTACATCTCCTTAGTGCTGTCACAGACAGCAAAATTATTATATCACGGCCGCAGGCGCAAGACACTCAATCAATCCATCCATATTGTAAACGTCTGCGGTTTTGTAAATCTTTAGCCCCAGCGATTTTGCCGCCCCTGCAGTCACTGGGCCAATGCATATAAGCTTTGGCAGCTTTATATTCTCCAGTCTTTCGCCGCCATTCATCATTTTATAAAAAGCCGCCGCTGCGGAAGCACTGCAAAGGGTCACATAATCTACCTCCGGCAAAATCCGCAAAAGCTCCGGGGCCTTGCGCCAGTCCTCTTTTGTTTCATAAAGAGCTATCGCATTAAAAGCAATGGCATGGGCCTTAAGCCCCTCTAAAAGCACCGCAGATGCCTGGCGCGCCCGAAGCAAAAGCACCTTATCCCCGCTCCCAAGCGTCGGCGCCCAGTCCTTTGCCATAGCGGCGCTTGTATATTCCTCTGGGATATAATCACAATAAATGCCATAGGCTTCAAGCGCCTTTGCCGTACCGTCGCCAATCGCTGCAAATTTTTGCCGTGAAAGCCGCCGCATATCAATCCGGCGCCGGTGAAGTCCTTCAAAAAACACATCCACACCGTTGCGGCTCGTAAATACAAGCCATGTATAATCCTCAAGGGTGCGGTAGGCCTCCTCTACAGCGTCGTCAGACACAGGCTTCGTCTGAATCAGCGAAAAGGCTACCGGCTCGGCGCCAAGGCCCATCAGCTTATCTGCCATGGCATCAGCCATCGGCTTTGTAGCCGTAATAAGCACCCGCTTTCCCGAAAGCGGCCGCCTGTCATACCAGGACAAAGCTTCATGGAGCCGGGTGACATCACCGACAACCGTAATGGCAGGCGTTTTTATACCTTCGTTTTCTGCGATTCTTGCAATGGAATCCAAGGGGCCTGTGACCATATTTTGGTGGGCCGTCGTTCCCTGCGATAAAACCGCCGCCGGCGTTTTTTTGTCTTTTCCGTGAGCAATCAGCTTTTCGCAAATGGCCGGAAGGTTTTTAAGGCCCATGAGAAACACAAGCGTGCCTTCCTCTCTGGCAAGTGTTCCATAGTCCAAAGCAGGCGCGCCCTTGGCTGCGTCCTCATGGCCGGTAATGACATGAAAGGATGAGGCCACGCCCCTGTGAGTTACCGGGATTCCCTGATAAGCAGGCACTGCATAAGCGGATGAAATTCCCGGAATCACTTCAAAGTCAATCCCCGCGTTAAAAAGAGCCATACCTTCCTCCCCGCCGCGGCCAAAAATAAACACATCCCCGCCTTTTAAACGGGCGACATTTTTCCCCTCACTGGCAAATTTCACAAGAAGCTGGTTTGTTTCCTCCTGCCTTAAATAATGGCTTCCCGCCTGTTTTCCCGCGTAAATCAGCTTCGCATCATCGCGCACCTCATTGAGCAGCCCTGAAGCGGCAAGGTGATCATAAATAACCACATCTGCCTGCCTAAGACAGGAAATGCCCTTCACCGACACAAGCCCCGGATCACCGGGTCCAGCTCCAATAAGCCACACCTTCCCTGGCTTCCTTCCGTTTTCCGGCGGTGCTTCACTCCCCTTGCCTTCCTGCCTGCCTTTTTCCTCCGGCACTTCAAGCAACATTTCGGCAAGTCTTAAGCCAAGAGCTTCTCCTTCTCCCGCCGGGCATTTTCCCTGGCAGCGCCGAACCGTTTTTCCATCCGGGCAGTACAGAGCCTCCATCGTAATCTCCCCGTTTTCTTTGATTGAAAGCGCAGCCGCAGGCGCATTGCAGCTTCCTCCAATCGCCTGTAAAAAGGCTCTTTCGGCGCAAAGCTCTTCTAACGCTTCGTCAGAGCTGACCGCATTAAGTATATCCTTCATTTCCCCTTCCCTGGCTTCCACAGCTAAAATCCCCTGTGCCGCTGCGGGAAGCATTTGCTTTAGGCTTAAAGGAATATAGCAAAATCGTCCATAGTCAAAAGAATCCCCGGCAAAATCCTGGTTTTCTTGCAAAACCTTTGTTTTTCCCCCGGCGGTTTCAGAGAACCTTTTCTGAAATAAAAAAAGCCGCTCAAGTCCGGCGCGGGCCAGAATAATTCCATCATACTCTCCGGAAGCCAGCTTACTAAGCCGGGTCTGGACATTGCCCCGGATCGGCTTTATTCTAAGCCCGGGATTTAAGGCGCGAATCTGCAATTCACGGCGCAGGCTCCCGGTTCCCACAACAAAACCTTCCGGCAAAGCCGCAATATTTGTCTGCTCTCCATGATATTCCCCGGCGCGAAGCACAAAAACATCCTCTGTATAGTCGCGCTTAAGTACTGCACCAATAGCCAGACCTTCCGGCAAAACCACGGGCATATCTTTGGCGCTGTGGACAGCAAGGTCAATCTCCCCGCCTAAAAGCTGTTCTTCCAGTTCCTTCGTAAATACACCTTTGCCGCCAAAGCTTGACAGCGCCTTCTCAAGGCGTTCGTCGCCTTTCGTAGAAATGGGTACAATTTCTATAGAAACGTCAGGAAAAATTTCACGGACCTTATCTGCAAAAATCTGTGTCTGAATACGCGCAAGAAGACTTTTTCGGGTTCCCACCCGGATTGTTTTTGTCATAGCTTCCTCTCCTCATTTAAATATTTCAAAAAGATTTCCCCGGGAATATTCCCTTCATGGCTTAACCCATATTCCGTCAAACGCTCCATAATCCTGGCGCGCCCGGGCTGTGTAAGGTTAAATTTTCGCAGCCTTTTCCTGTACTTATAAAGGCTTCGGCCAAGGCGCCCATACCACCCGGGAATACATGCGTCAAGCCTTTGCCGGATATAGCGCGATAAGGACGGCGCCGGGGGAAATGTACTTATACCTACGCTGATCGTATCCCGCACGATCAAAGATGGAAAAATAAAAGATGTATCATAGCCGCTTTCCATCAAAGGCCCGCCGCTGCCATTTTCCTTTGCGTCTCTATTTTCTGTGGCACAATTCACAAAAATATGACATTGGCGGCACAGGCAAAGCATCCGTTCATTAAAGTCCGGATCGCTTGTAGCGCAAATGACAAGAAACGCCTTAGGAATAAGAGATTTTGGCGAAATATTCCCGTCCTCTAAAATAACTTTCCCCTCGCCGGCAAGGCAGACAATATCCTCACAAACTTCTTTTGACCATACATGCACCCTGGCCCCGGCCGCAAGCAATGTATGGATTTTACGAAGCGCCACCGCTCCTGCGCCAAGCACAAGGCAGTAACGCCCTGAAAGATCAACAAACATCGGAAACAGTGCCATAGCCGCCTCCTATTTATATTCATAGCCCCTGGGCGTAATCATTTTCCCGTCCTCAATATACGTCTGGGAATTGCCGATAATAACAATAGAAAACATATCAATTTCAGCTCTGGAAAGCTCGCCGACAGTCGTCAATGTATGGGTTTGCGACGGCCGTCCGGCATTTCTTACAATCCCCGCGCAAAGCGCCTCTCCCTGATACTTCGCCACAATTTCCGCCGCCATTTTTATGTACTCTGTGCGCTTCCTGCTCTTGGGATTATACAGGCAAATCACAAAATCCGCCATTGCCGCACATTCAACCCGCTTCATAATTTTTTCTAACGGCGTCATTAGATCGCTGAGGCTAATGACCGCAAAATCATGCATTAAAGGCGCACCTAAAACTGCGGCTGCCGCGCTGGCCGCCGTTACCCCGGGAATAACCTCAATATCCACATCATAGCATTCCTTCTTTGCAAGCTGCAAAATGATTCCTGCCATACCATAAATACCGCTGTCCCCGCTGCTGACCATCGCTACGTTTTTCCCCGACGCCGCCTCCTTAAGCGCCATCTCGCACCGCTCCTGCTCCTTTCGCATCGGCGTACTCAAATAATATTTTTCAGGAAATATTTCCTCAAGCATTTGAATATAGGCCGTATAGCCCATCACAACGTCAGCCGCCATAATGGCCTCGCAAGCCTTATGGGTCATATGCTCATAGTCTCCCGGGCCAAAGCCCACAACATACAATTTAGACATAAAAACCTCCCACACAGTAAGCGGACATACCGCCCTGCCCGTCCTCATACCTTGGGGTTATCAAATGTGCAGACACAGGGTCAAGTAAACTTGCCCCTATGTCTGCCCACTTGATAACTTTCATAGTATACATTTCATAAATATCTCAAGTTCTTCCGGGCTTGCATTTTCCCGCACCCGGTAAAAAAACTTATCCAACGCTCTCTGAAAGTCTTTTTCCTGCGCATCTGCCAGAATTTCATCCCGCACCCGGCGCATTTTAGGTAATGCTGTCTGAAAAATCAGCCATTTTTCAAAAGCCGTTTCATATTCCTCTAAAATTTCCCTGGCAGCCTCGGCTTCCTTAAGTTTCATTTCATTATTCGATTTTGCTGTCCTGCCAAACTCATCAATATTGCTGCACATCACGCCGGGCAGAGTTCCAATCCGGCTTTCAATATCCAAAGGCACAGCCAGGTCCATAAAAGCCCTCGGCTTTACCGCTTCCCCATCACGCCCGAAAACTAAATGCTTTTCCACAGAATCATAGGTCAAAGTATAATGGGGGCTTGCCGTTGCGCTGATCACCACATCCATACGGGCCAGATATTCGTAGCGCTTTTCATAGGGAATGATCGTATAACCGCAGCCTTCCTGCCCCTTGCAGCCAGGCACCGCCTCCCTTGTTGTAACAAACACATTAGCCCTGTGGTCAGACAAAAGATTTTTCAATACAACTGAACCAATCTTTCCGCTGGCGCCAATAATCATTATATTTTTATGATCCAGCGTTCCCAGGTACTCCCTTGCGGCCCGGATGCAAATAACCGCAGTGGAAACCGGAGTCTTTGATAATTTTGTATCTGTTTTTACTTTTTTGGCGGCAGTTATGGCATAACGAAAAAAAGTATTCAAATAGGTGCTGCATGTCTTAAGCCCCGCTGCCATGGCCTGGGCCTCCTTCACCTGCCCCAGTATCTGATCCTCGCCGATCACCATGGAGTCCAGGCCGCTGGCCACTAAAAACAAATGCCGGATCGCCTTTGTTTTTCCGTAAAAACGGAAAATATGGCCAATATCCGCCTGGTTTTCCACGCCTGCCCGGCGCAAAAGTACGGACTGGACATATTCATAAACTTCCCGCTCAAAAACAGCCTCCCGGCACCATATGTAGACTTCCGTCCGGTTACATGTACTCACAATCACACATTCATCGATTCCCACAAAGCCAGCCAGTTCCTTTAAAATGTCCTCCTGCTGACTCCTGGAAAAAGCAAATTTTTCCCGCACATGCAGGGGCGCTGTTTTATGGCTAATGCTGATCAACTGTATACTCATGTACTCTACAACCTTTCATTGCTCCTGCCGCGGCGTCCGGCGGCATCCGGTAATTTCTTTACAGTTTTTCATTCCTCCTGCCAAGGCCTGTGCTCCGCCATAGCAAAGGTGATTCCCGTATATTTCGTCTTTTGGCAAATCAGCCGTGCCTGCGTTTTTACAGCCGCCATTTTTCCGGCAATACCGCCGACGCTATCCGCCGTTTCATATGTTTTTCCAAAGTGTGCCCAGCCTTCCACGGCTGCTGCCAGGGCACAGCCTTCGCATACGGACCCTATCCCCGTCGTTTTGCGCACAAACTCGCTCGCCGTTACAGCGCCTTCGGCCTCCAATGCCTGGATTTTTTCCTTTTCGATAATGACAAGCTTAAGCCCGTATCGCTCACAGAGGTTGCAGATCGCCGGTTCATTTCGTTTAAGTTCAATCGTCGCAAGCCCGGCCACATCTTTGACGCACACCTGGTTTCTTATCAGAAATTCTTCAAAAGCCGCCGCCATTGTTTCGCTGTCTGTATTTTTTTTACATCCTGCGCCAATATAAAGGTTTTTAGGTCTCAAAACCAGCAAGTGGGAAACCGCAGCCTCCAAACGGCCGTCAAAAAAATGTTTTTCATCATAGGGATGGCCAATAAACACGCCCGCCTCCTCCCGGCATACATCCGGCGTTACAAAATAGCCACGGACATTCCCCGGAAAATCCGGCAGCGGCTCCCATGTTGAAAACACGCCGACCGGCTCGCCTTCAATCATGGCAGAACTGATAAATTTTAACGCTTCCATATTTTCAATACGGCACTGATACTTTTTGGCAAAAACGTCAAAGGCGACGGTTCCCGCCACATCAGTTCCCGTAGTAATCACTGCCTGGGCGCCGCTAAGGGCGCCCAGCTTCATGGCCAGCTCATTGGCGCCCCCCAGATGCCCGGATAAAAGGCTTATGGCAAAATGCCCGGCCCCATCCATGACAACAACTGCCGGGTCTGTTGCCTTTGATTTTAAAAGAGGGGCAATCGTGCGCACCACAATCCCGGAAGCCATAATAAATACAAGGCCATCCTTGCGCCGCCAGCAGTCGGCGGCCTTATCTGCAAAGGATTTACCCTCCGCCTTAAGCGTGTCTTTTGTAACTACCTCGCCGGGCAGCATTTTGGCTAGCCGCCCGGCCAGCGCTGCGCCCTGCTGTGTCAGCGCAAAATAAACGATTTTCATAGTCTGCAAAATGCCCTTTCCTTTGCATATTTGAAATTCCAGGCACGCTGTGGTAACAGTTCAGTCATCCGAATCGCTGCCCTTTCTAAATTCTGTCGTAAATGTTTTATCATACAGCTTCGACAGCTCGTAATCGTCGCCCAGGAAATCTCCCACGATCGTCAGCGCCGTCTTTGTAATTCCAGCAGCTAAAACCTTTGGGGCAATATCCGCCAAAGTCCCCCGGACAATTTTTTCATCCTCCCAGGTCGCCTTATAGACAACCGCTGCCGGAGTATCCGGGGCATAGCTTTCTGTGAGCATTTCACAGAGCTGCTCAATCATCCCCACGCTTAAAAATATAATCATCGTGGCCTTATGCTTCGCCAGCCCGGAAATTTTCTCGCGCGAAGGTACCGGCGTTTTTCCTTCCATGCGGGTCAAAATCACGGTCTGGCTCACCCCCGGCAGCGTATACTCCCGCTTAAGACTTGCCGCTGCTCCTAAAAATGAGCTGACTCCGGGAATAACCTCATAATCAAGCCCCTCCTTTTCCAGGGCATCCATCTGCTCACGGATCGCTCCAAAAATCGACGGATCGCCGGTATGGACGCGGGCAACTAAAAGCCCGCGCCTGGCCCCGTCCGCCATGACCGCTACAACCTCTTCAAGGGTCATATAAGCGCTATTATAAACAACCGCCTCCGGCTTTCTTGTGTCTAACACCTTTTTGTTCACAAGGGAACCTGCATAAATAATTATATCCGCGCAGTCAATGATTTTTTTCCCTTTTACCGTCAAAAGCTCCGGGTCGCCGGGGCCGGCTCCAATAAAATAAATCATTTTAAGCCCTGCCTTTCTTTATAATCACTGTTGTAAAATAGCCGTAGCCGCGCTCTTTAGCCACAGGCCCGATATATTCATCCTCCATCCCGATATTACTGAGTACGGTCGCGGCGTTTAACATATTTCTTTCATCAAGAAGCTCTGCAATAAGCTCCATCTTAGCTCCGGCTTTCATAAGCACAACATTGTCAAACTGGTCAAGCACGGCCTCTATCGCCTCTTTGCCCTTAATGCCCGACACAACAGCCATATTTTCATGGCCCTCCACAAGAGAAATCCCCGCCCGGGCGGCGCCGCTGCAAAAAGACGGAATCCCTGGTACAATTTCAGTCTTATAGCCATGTGCTTTAACCTTTTTTAGGACATAGGTACATGTACTGTACACCGACACATCTCCAAGGGTAATAAGCACAACATCCGTTCCCTGCTCAAGGATTTCGCAAATCTTCCCGGCCGCCGCTGTATGGCTTTTTTCCATCGCCGCCCGGGAATGTTCCATAGGGAACTCCAATTCTATAATCGTTTTACCTTTCGTCTGAATAACCTGTTCAACAATTCCAAGAGCAGTGCTTGACATTCCTTTTTTCTTCACAGGAACAGCAAGCACCTTTGCCGCATTTAAAAGACTCTGGGCTTTTAATGTAAGAAGGCCTGGGTCGCCCGGCCCCACTCCAATTCCGTAAAGTATTCCCGACATATTTTCCTCTTTCCCGGCCATGCTTTTTAGGCCATAAAGGTATCCCCTTGCGGGATTTCCTCTTTCCCGGCCATGCCTTTCGGCCATAGAGGTATCCCCTTGCGGGATTTCCTTTTTATTTTATCATTAGTTTTTCCTAAAATTTTGTAATTTCTTTGGAAGGTTCGTTACTGTTTACGGGAAGCCTGAAGGATCATTATCCAAGACTTGGATTTTTCCGAAAACGGGCGGCACAGCAAGGTTTCAAAGCCCTCTGTATTTCTAAGGGCTTCCCGGATTGCGGGAGCGCTTCTTGTAAAAATAAAAATCCGGCCCCAGGGAGCCAGATGGTCCGTGGCCTTTTTTAAAAAACGTTCAAAAAAAGCCTTTCTATCCGGTTCCGATTTAAAATTCTCAGGAGTATCTGTAATGATTTCATCAAAAAGATAGCCGTGGGAAAAATCGAAAAAATCTCTCTGAATGAAATTCACCCGGCAGTTTTTGTGCGCCGCGTTTTCTCTGCCAAAGTCTACAGCAGTTTTGAAAATATCCAGGCCGTACAGAGCGCGAATCCGTTTCTCCGGGTAACTATCGCCCCATAATTTCCGCTCAATGAGCAATGTACCCACGCCGCAAAACGGATCCAAGACATTGGCATTTTCTTTAAAATAAGGCCGGCACACAGCGATCATCTGGGCCGCGCTCACAGGGTTCATGGAAGCGGCAATAAAATTTTTACGGTAATCGAAGCGGTGGTCTTTTAGTGTATGCAAACGTAAATAGGCAAAAATCCGCCCGTCTTTTCCTTCCATCAAAACAAACTCGATTTCATAATCCGATATAGAGTTAAGAAATTGTCCGCCGCCTAAAGCTTCCAGGGCGAACGCTGTTTTCTTAGCCAGGGCGGCTTTTTGTGCCCCGTCATCGTGCGTGCGCACATCCACCCTAAACCGCCAGATGCCCTGTCCGGCATGGCGCAGGGAAAGATAGCTTAAAGGATCGCTATCCATAATTCCCTGGGCAATCTGTGCGCCGTCTTTTGCAAAGCCATTCTTTTTGCAAAAGACAAAAAGAATGGTCTGCCACGTCCGCACCTTAAAAAGCCCTTCCACATTTCCGGTTTCAGCCATAATACCGCCGTTCATTTTCTTAAAGCTGCTTTTTGGGAAACAGCTTTTTAGTTCTTCATAAACAATCGCTTCCATTCCCCGCCGTACTGCAAGAATCACTTTTGAGGATATTTTTTTACTAAATTCATGGTGCCCGCTTCCCCCGGCCAAATCCAAAAGTTCTGAAAGTAAATGGCGTTCTTCATTCAAATGTTTACTTTCAGATACCAAAATTTCCATTTGGTTCAATTCTTCTAAACGTTTTTCAAAAACATCTGTGTATTTTCTATAATCCAGCTGACCCAGAGCCGTCAGATAAGCCGGCCGTACGAACAGAATGTTTTCCGACACATACGCCTGTCCTAAAGCATCCACACTATCCTGCACTCCAGCCTCCCCTAAAAGCAAGGCTGCATTTTTACGCACCTTGGCGTCCTCGTGATTTAAAAGCCCGGAAAGCTCCCGCCACTGCTGGCAGATCGCCCCGTTGACAGCCTCCCTGTTCTTCTCATCCTTCTGCATGGACTTTAGGGTAATAAGCCTCTGCCTTACCTCTTTGTCCTGTGCCAGCTCCTTAAAAACAATATTTTCCATTTTACTCCTGTTCCCCTCCTGTTATCCCATAATATAAGGTCACGGGATGGGAGGCGTCCATAATATGATAACTTCCAAGGGTCTTTGCCCGGGAAATCTGAAGCTGCACCATATCTGTATCATCATAAGCCAGCGCTTTATAAGCATTTCCAGCCTCATAAAAGGTTTCAAGCGTCACACATGCCGTCACTACCCGGATACCGCGCTTTAACCGGCCAATCATCCCAAGTAAATTAGCAAGCTCCTTTCCTGAACCGCCAATAAAAACGCAGTCTGGCACAGGAAGGCTTTTAATCTGCTCTATGGCATTTCCTAAAAGCACAGTCATATTATCTAAATGAAACTGTTCCTTATTTTTTTTAATCAGTTCTACAGCATTGGGATTTCGCTCAATACTATACACATGGCCGCTGCCAAAATTTCTCAAGAGCCTTGCACATTCAACACTGATGGACCCGGTTCCCGCGCCAATATCCCAAACAGTGGCGCCGGGAAAAATGCCAATTTTTCCCATGATCACCCACCGGATTTCTTCCCTGGTCATAGGCACTTTATCCCGGATAAATGCACGGTCCGGCAAAAGTACAAAGTCTTTGGCACATTTTTCCTGCCCCATGCCCGAAATACAGCTATTGCCAAAAGCCGCCGCCACACACAGCTTATCAAAGCTTCTGCCGCAAAAGCTGGCGGCATTGCCCTGACTTATCTGCTCATCGGGATAGCTTAGCCGGCTTCCCGCCGCCATAGGCATCCACGAAAGCCCCCGGCGGCACAGCTCCCCGGCAAGCCAGTCCGGGCCGTGGCTATGGTCGCATAGCATATAAACATCTTTCCCGGCCAGCAGATCCGCAGCAAGCGTATCGACAGCAGCTTCCCGGCCATGACTGCTGACAAACAGAGCGTTCTCTGTCGTCCTCCCACATTTCGCAGCCAGATAGCTTGTAGAACTTATCCCAGGAATAATTTCTATATTTTCTTGCGGGATGTGGACAAACAGCATTTTTGTCAGACTGTAAAATAACGGATCTCCGGAAACAATAACGGCTACGTTGCACTCTTCAAGCTTATGTCTGATTTTCCCAGGCATCTGCGACATTTTTCCAAACGGCTCCCGACGGCTATGGGGAACTAAATCCATATATCTGTCATCTGCAAAGACATAACCGGCCGCCCTGACCGCATCCATCGCTTTAGGAAGCATATATTCTGCACTTCCAGGGCCGCCGCCCACAATCGTCAATCGGTACATCTTTCATACTCTCCTCATATTATAATGGGCCGCTCTCTCCCTCAAGAAATGCTGCCCCATCGCAGCTTTGACCCAATATTTTCTTTTCTTTATCTAATAAAACAACTGCGATCTGAATTTCTCCGTGAACTCTGAGACTGCATTTATGAGCCGCTTCCCTGGCAATAGATTCCCAAATATGCCTATAGCCATGGCGCTCAATCACATCCATGGCCGCCTGGACAGTTTTACACTCATAAATTTCCCGGACAACATCTGCCGTAGCCCCCGCCAGGGCTGCAAAAGTACATAAGGTTTCCCTCCGCCCATCGGCCACATGGCTGTGGGTATTCATAATGTCTGCCGCCAGCTTTACAAGCTTTCCGGCAAATCCGGCCACAAGAATTTTAGACACACGAAGCTTTATGGCTTCATCCAGCATGTATCCAATATAATTGCTCACAAGGACGCAGCACACATGAGAGCCGTAAATAGACTTTACTGCCTGCTCTCCCCCGGCTCCAAGGACAAAGGCAAGATTTTTGTGCCCTTGGCAAACGCGCACCCGCATTTCTAAAACAAGGGATTCCTTCATGGCCTCCTCGCTCATTGGCCGAACAATACCACTTGTTCCAAGAACCGACAGTCCTCCTTCAACGCCTACCCGGCTGTTAAAGGTTTTTTTAGCAAGCTCCTGACCTCCGGGAATTGAAATAGTCACGCAGGCCCTGCGGCCATTAAGATAAGGCATAATCTCCCTTTCGATCATCTTGCGAGGCACTGGGTTAATCGCCGGTTCCCCAACTGCAATCTTAAGGCCCGGCACAGTAACAATCCCGACGCCTTCCCCGGCTTTAAAAGATACCCCGCCCAAATCGCTGCCAATCTCTACGCTTGCCACAACCATACAGCCGTCAGTGACATCAGGGTCATCCCCGGCATCTTTAATAACGCCGCACACTCCAGGCTTTAAGGGATGAAGCGTAAGAATCAGCTCCCTGCCCGCCGGCGTTGTAATTTGAACACTATCCGGGCACTTTCCATGAAGCTGCCATAGCACGCTGCCAAGAGCCGCTGCCGCAGCACAGCTTCCCGTTGTTACTCCTTCTCTGAGTAGATTTTCCATAATGCCTCCTATCTCAACAGCTATTACGTCCTCCCGTTCCACAAGTTCTTTGGCAAATCACAATATAATGGCCGCTTACGGCCATTGTGCTCCCGGCGGATGCGCAGCGGCTTTCTGCGGCACGCGCAGAAACCGCACTATGCGCAGTATAATGTCTGCTTACGCAGACATTATACTTTATATTTGCTTTAGAAACAAGATAAGAGGTGTGTTTTTAATTTTAGGGGGTAACAGTTGTTACTGTTCACAGCCTGGCTAATCACTCGCTGATTAGCCAGGCCTGACAGTGATTCAGGAGTGAGCAGGCTCCTTTTGCGCGAAGCAGCGAGCCACACTGGGAGCTTACTCACCAGCTTGGCGGCTAGTGCGAAGCGTTGAAGCAAAGCATCAACGGGCGCGAAGCAAAAACTCCAAATAAGTCCGCGAAGGTTACTGTTTATAGGGTACCTGTGAACAATAACACTATGTTTTCCTTAAAACAAGAAAGAACCCTGATTTGCAGGATTCTCCGCCTGTGGCGGGTCGCGTAAGCGATATTTTCCATTCCGCCGCAGTGCGATCCAAAGCGGAGCATTTTTAATTTAACAGGAAATAAAATTTCCTGTTAAATTAAAAACGGCGCAGCTTTTGCTGCGCCGTTTTGGCACTAATCAGTATGTCTTGATCTGTAACTGTTAAACCTCTGTGCAAAACAGCTACACCCTGGTTCTAGGATAAAAATTTCAAATCTTTTCGGTTCCTGGATCGGATAGGGGAAGAGTTTCTCCCCCTATCCGATGCGATACAACAGCCAGCTCACAGCAAAGCTGGTCTTCGCTTCGCTCCGGTCGGCGCAGGGCGCGTGGTCTACACTCCGTTCCGGTCGTTGCTGGACAAGCGCCACTGGCGCTTAGCAACACTGGCACGCAGCGCCGCTGTCCGTTGCCCTGCAAATGGCAGCTCGTGCAAGCACAGCAGCCGCTTGCAGGGCTTATCGCTCAAATGTCTGTGCCGTGAACCGTACAGGCAAAATTTATTATGATAGAAAAAGGCACATCGTAACAATGATTATAATTTGACAACGTTTGTTGCCTGAGGTCCTTTGGAACCATTGACTACTTCATATTCAACAGCTTCGCCTTCTTCAAGAGATTTGAAGCCGTCCATCTTAAGACCTGAATAGTGAACGAATACATCGTTGCCCTGGTCGTCGGAGATGAAGCCGTAGCCCTTCTGGTTATTGAACCACTTCACTGTACCTTTGTTCATGTTTTAAATCCTCCAAAATATAAAAAATAATACACCGGCAAAATTACCGATGATTCTAGTCTAACACAACTGACGCATAAATGTCAAACAGAAACTTTCCGTAAACAGTTCAGCATAGCTGAACTGTTACAATTTTCATCACATTTTTTATAAAATCTCTGGTATATTTATAGTTTTTGTATTATTATAGTTAAAGAGTTTCCCTCCCTAACTCACCGGAGGCAAACACTATTATCTAGGAGGATTCTAACGATTATGGGAACACTATCTAATGGAACCATAAGCCTGATGCTGCTGGGCGTATCGTATAGCTTTGTTTTGCCGCTTTTGCTATGCGGTATTTTTAAAATGCGATTCCGGGCACATATCAAGCCTTTTTTGGTCGGTATGCTCACTTACGGGGCATTTTCTTTCTGCCTTGTCAACATTATCAACGGCTTGCTTCTGCGTTTTGTCGATGCGTCTGGGCTTTCCACAGTCCTTATTTTTATCTATTCTCTATGCGTACAAATCATTGGCGCGCTGATCGGACAGGTCGGCAAATATTACTCGCTGAAGGTTTTAAAAAATGATCCTAAGCCCGGCAAATATGCGCTCAGAGGTGATGCTCTGGAATTTGGCGCCGGTTTTGGCGGCCTTGAGTTATTTATGACAGTAGGAATAACTATGGCTTCCTATTTTTCCTATGCAGCTATTTTAAACGGTGGGCAGGCACAGCAATTTCTGGACAGCCTTTCCGGAGTCGATCAGGAAAGTGTCCAGTCCATTTTTAATATGATCCAGTCTGCAACAGCTTCGGATTATATCAGCATTATTTTACAGGGGCTTGGCATGTTTTTATTCCAGATTGGCTCATCCCTGCTTGTATACCGCGCAATTTTTGGCACAGGAAGCAATGATAAGGCCTATTTCCGTCTGGCAATCATTTTCCATATCATCATGGTCGTTCCAAGCTGCCTTGTAAAATCAGGCATTGTTAAAACAGTCTGGTTCCAGACAATCATTATGGTTATTTTTGGCGCCGCCGTACTCTATTATGGTTTTGACAAGCTGAAAGAATATGAAAAACAGCGCGTCAGAGATATGGCAGCTGCAAGTAAAGGCAAAAAAACAATTCATTTAAAATAAAAAATGGAGGTACTCTCTATGAGACATTTAATCAGCCCATTGGATTTCTCTGTGGAGGAAACCGAAAAGCTTCTTCTGCTGGCGGAAGACATTGCAAAAGATCCGAAAAAATACAGCGAGGTGTGCCGCGGCAAAAAGCTGGCAACGCTTTTTTATGAACCAAGCACCCGTACCCGTTTAAGCTTTGAAGCCGCTATGTTAAACCTCGGAGGAAGCGTCCTCGGCTTTTCAAGTGCTGATTCTAGTTCCGCAGCCAAAGGGGAAAGTGTCGCTGACACAATCCAGGTTATTTCCGGATATGCAGATATTGCGGCAATGCGCCACCCAAAAGAAGGTGCGCCCTATGTTGCAGCTATCCATTCCGGTATCCCGGTCATTAATGCCGGTGACGGCGGTCACCAGCATCCTACACAGACATTGACAGACCTTCTTACCATCCATTCCATGAAGGGCCGCCTCGACAGCCTGACCATCGGTTTATGCGGCGACTTAAAGTTTGGACGGACGGTTCACTCTTTAATCAATGCTCTTGTTCGTTATCCAAATATCCGCTTTGTAATGATCTCTCCCGAAGAGCTTCGTATTCCTACATATATCCGCAAGGAAGTATTGGATGACAAAAATATTCCTTATGAGGAAGTGGAATCCCTTGAGGATGCCATGCCGAAGCTGGATATTTTATACATGACCCGTGTACAAAAGGAACGTTTCTTCAATGAAGAAGATTATATACGATTGAAAGATCGCTATATTCTTGATCCTGCAAAAATGAAATACGCCCGTGAGGATATGCTTGTTCTACATCCACTGCCCCGTGTCAACGAGATTTCTGTGGAAGTAGACAAGGACCCAAGAGCTGCCTACTTTAAGCAGGCGCAATTTGGCGTGTACGCCCGTATGGCTTTGATTATGATTTTACTGGAGGTGGGATTATGTTAAGTATCAGTGGAATTGACGAAGGCTATGTGATCGACCATATTCAGGCCGGCAGAAGTATGGATATTTACAAATATTTAAAGCTTGAGCATCTGGATTGCCAAATTGCAATCATAAAAAATGCCACAAGCAATAAGATGGGAAAAAAAGATATTATTAAAATCCAAGGCCCAATGGAGCTCGATTTGGATATTCTCGGCTTTATTGATAATCATATTACTGTCAATGTGATTCATGGCGGAAAAATTGTAGAAAAGAAAAATCTTACATTGCCCGAAACTGTCACCAATGTTATAAAATGTAAAAATCCCCGCTGCATCACATCCATTGAGCAGGAAATCCCTCACATTTTCAAGCTTACTGACCCAGCCACAAAAACATACCGCTGCATTTACTGTGAGGAAAAGTTCAAATAATATTTTTTCAAAAATAACAGTAGCTTGACACAATTGAAAGGCTCGTAAAAACGCATGGATTACCGATAAATAATCCATGCGTTTTTACTATGAAAGTTATCAAATGTGCAGACACAGGGGCAAGTTTACTTGCCCCTGT